>JBBRFB010000030.1:0-25596 GCA_038225015.1 Burkholderiales bacterium | reverse complement strand
TCAGGCGGCCGCGCGCAGCGGCTGGCGCGCCGGGTGCTCGGCGAAGTAGGCCATCGCCGCTTCGACGCCGCTCGCGGCCAGCGCGACGCCCGAGAGCTTCAGCCCCATCTCGGCGCCGGCGAGCGCGGCGATCAGCGTCAGATCGTTGCTGTCGCCGAGGTGGCCGATGCGGAACATGCGGCCCTTCACCTTGCCGAGCCCGGTGCCGAGCGAGAGGTCGAAACGCTCGTGGATGAGCTTCCTGATCTGGTCGGCGTCGACTCCCTTCGGCGTCACGACGCCGGTCAGCACCGGAGAGCAGACCTCGGGGTCGGCGCACTGGATCGGCAGGCCCCACGCGCGCACGGCGCTGCGCACGCCTTCGGCCCAGCGCTGGTGGCGGGCGAAGACGGCATCGAGGCCCTGCTCGAGGATCATGTCGAGCGATTCGCTCAGGCCGTAAAGCAGGTTGGTGTTCGGGGTCGAGGGCCAGTAGCCGCTCTGGTTCATCTCGACGATCTCGTCCCAGGCCCAGTAGGCCTTCGGCAGCGTCGACTGCTTCGCCGCCGCCTGCGCTTTCGGCGACAGGGCGTTGAAGCCGATGCCCGGCGGCAGCATGAGGCCCTTCTGCGAGCCGCTGATCGAGACGTCGACGCCCCATTCGTCGTGGCGGTAGTCGGCCGAGCCGAGCCCGGAGATCGTGTCGACCATGAGCAGCGCCGGGTGCCCGGCGGCGTCGATCGCGCGGCGCACGGCGGCGATGTCGGAAGTGACGCCGGTCGACGTCTCGTTGTGCACCACGCACACCGCCTTGATCACGTGACCGGTGTCGGCGCGCAGGCGCTGCTCGACGAGGCCAGCGTCGACGCCGCGGCGCCAGCTCCAGGGCAGGCCGGTCGCCTCGTCGGACCCCGGCGTGGCCAGGAACTCGGGCTTCAGGCCGAGGCGCTGCGCCATCTTCTGCCAGAGCGACGCGAAGTGGCCGGTCTCGAACATGAGCACGGCGTCGCCTGCGCTCATGACGTTGACGAGCGCCGCCTCCCAGGCGCCGGTGCCCGACGACGGGTAGATGACGACCGGATGCCGCGTCTGGAACAGCCGCTGCATGCCGGCGATCACCTTCTTTCCGAGAACCGCGAACTCGGGACCGCGGTGATCGATGGTCGGCAGGCTGATCGCCCGCAGGATGCGGTCGGGCACCGGGCTCGGGCCGGGGATCTGCAGGAAATGGCGGCCGCTGGGGTGCTGGTCGAGGGCGATCATGGAAACTCCGGGAGAGTCCAAGTTTTGCATGCAAAATCGAGTTGTCAACCCGGGTTGTCTCTAGACTGATCACCGGTGACCCCATCCGTTTTTGCATACAAAATGGTCAGGTGGCCGATTCCCTGACTCTCGAGCCGCCCATCCTGCACCAGCAGGTGGGCGTCCGCCTGCGCGCCCTGATCGTCGAAGGCACGATCGAACCGGGCGCGAAGCTCAACGAGCGCGCGCTGGCCGAGGCGCTGCGCGTCTCGCGCACGCCGCTGCGCGAGGCGATCCGCATGTTGGCCGCCGAAGGCCTGGTCAAGCTGCTGCCGCATCGCGGCGCCGTCGCGGCGCAGCTCTCGCCCACCGACATCGCTGACACCTTCGAGCTCATCGCCGGCCTGGAAGGCCAGTCGGGCGAACTGGCGGCGGCGCGCATCACCGAGCGCGAGCTGGCCGAGATCCGGGCCCTGCACTACGAGATGCTGGCCGCGCACACCCGCCGCGACCTGCCCACCTACTACCGGCTCAACGCCTCGATCCACAACCAGATCAACGCCGCGGCGCGCAATCCGGTGCTGACGCGCACCTACTGCACGGTGAACGCGCGCCTGCAGGCGCTGCGCTTTCGCTCCAACTTCGACGAAGCCAAGTGGACGCGCGCCGTCGAGGAGCACGAGCGGATGATCGAGTTGCTCGTCGCCCGCGACGGCGCCGGCCTGCGCACGCTCCTCATCGCCCACCTCGAGAACAAGCGCGACGCCGTGCTCGGCCAGCTGGGCAGCGAAGCCGGCACGCCCGCGCCCGGGGCGCCCCCATGAACTCGCAACGGCCGGCCACCGTGGCGCGCACGCCGGCGTCGGCCGTGCGCGGCGGGCGGCCAGCCAGCGCCGAGCTCGCCCGTCTGGCCGAGCGGCTGACGGCCGAGACCGAAGGCGAGGTGCTGTTCGACGCCGCCGCCCGCGGCCGCTACGCCACCGACGCCTCGATCTACCAGGTGATGCCGCTCGGCGTCTTCGTGCCGCGCCATGCCGCGGACGTGGCGACGGCGATCGAGGTCGCCCGCGAGCTCGGCGCGCCGGTCCTGGCGCGCGGCGCCGGCACCTCGCAGTGCGGCCAGACGACCGGCGCCGCGCTCGTCATCGACGCCAGCAAGCATCTGCGCCGGGTGATCGCGGTCGATGCGCAAGCGCTGACGGCGGAGGTCGAACCCGGCCTCGTTCTCGACGCGCTGAACGCGCAGCTGAAGCCGCTCGGCCTCTGGTTCCCGGTCGACGTCTCGACCAGCGCGCAGGCGACGCTCGGCGGCATGGCCGGCAACAACTCGTGCGGCTCGCGTTCCATCGCCTACGGCAACATGGTGCACAACGTGCTAGGCATCGACGCCTGGCTGAGCGACGGCAGCAGCGTCTCGCTCGGGCCGCTCGCCGGTCTCGGCGCCCGGGAGCGGGCCCTCGCCGACTTCGTTCGCGGCCTCGCCGACAGCTGCCGCGGCGACATCGAGGCCCTGTGGCCGAAAGTGATGCGCCGGGTCGGCGGCTACAACCTCGACATCTTCCAGCCGAAGAGCGAGCGGCCGTACACCGACGATGGCCGCGTCAATCTCGCGCACCTCCTGGTCGGCAGCGAGGGCACGCTCGCGGTGACGCGCAGCCTGACGCTGAAGCTGGAGCCGCTGCCGGGCGCCAAGGTGCTCGGCGTCGTCAACTTCCCGACCTTCCACGCGGCGATGGACGCCGCCCAGCACCTCGTCGCGCTCGGGCCGACGGCGGTCGAGCTGGTCGACCGGACCATGATCGAGCTGGCCCGCGCCAACCCGGCGTTCCGGACGACGATGGAGGCGGCGCTGATCGGCGCCCCCGAGGCGATCCTGCTGGTCGAGTTCAGCGGCGACGACAAGGCGGCGCTGCAGCGTCGGCTGAAAGACCTGGTGACGCTGGTCGGGGATCTCGGCCTGCCCGGCGCGGTGGTGGAGATGGTCGACGACGCCGCGCAGAAGGCGCTCTGGGAAGTGAGGAAGGCCGGCCTCAACATCATGATGAGCCTGAAGGGCGACGGCAAGCCGGTCAGCTTCATCGAAGACTGCGCCGTGCCGCTCGAGCACCTGGCCGAGTACACCGATGCGCTGACGGAGGTCTTCACCCGCCACGGCACGCGCGGCACGTGGTACGCGCACGCCTCGGTCGGCACGCTGCACGTGCGGCCGATCCTCGACATGCGGCGCGAGGGCGCCACGCAGATGCGCGCCATCGCCGAGGAGGCCGGCGCCCTGGTGCGCCGCTTCAAGGGCGCCTACAGCGGCGAGCACGGCGACGGCCTGTGCCGCGGCGAATGGATCGCCTGGCAGTTCGGGCCGAAGATCGACACCGCTTTTCGCGCCATCAAGCAGCGGCTGGACCCGATCGGTCTGTTCAGCCCGAACCGCATCGTCGACCCGCCGCCGATGGACGAGCGCAGCCTCTTCCGCTTCCCGCCCGGGTACCGCACGATCGCGCTGACGCCGGTGTTCGACTGGTCGGCGTGGAACGTGCAGAACGATCCGACGACGGAGCAGACCACCGCGCCGGGCAGCGGCGGCGACCCGACCGGGGGCCTCGCGAAGGCGGTCGAGATGTGCAACAACAACGGCCACTGCCGAAAGTTCGATGCCGGCACGATGTGCCCGAGCTTTCGCGTTACCCGCGACGAGCAGCACCTGACGCGCGGCCGCGCCAACACGCTGCGCCTGGCGATGTCGGGCCAGCTCGACGGCCTGGCTGGCGAGCACGGCCTGGCCAGCGATGCCGTCGACGAGGCGCTCGCACTGTGCGTCGGCTGCAAGGGCTGCAAGCGCGACTGCCCGACCGGCGTCGACATGGCGCGCATGAAGCTCGAGGCCACGGCCGCGCGCAAGGCGCGGCTCGGCCACACCCTGAAGGACAGGTTGCTCGGAGCCCTGCCCGACCTCGCCCGAAGCGCCAGTCGGTGGCCGGCGCTGGCCAACCTGCGCAACCGCTCGCCGCTCCTCAGGCGGCTCGGCGAGCGCTGGCTCGGCCTGTCGGCGAAGCGCTCGCTCCCGGCCTGGCGCAGCGACACTTTTTCGCGCCTCGCCCCCAGCCTCGGCCTGGCGAGCCGGGAAGCGGCGTTGACTGCGCCGAAGGCGGCCGTGCTCTTCGTCGACACCTGGAACGGCGCCTTCGAGACTGAGAACGCCGTGGCCGCGGTTCGCGTGCTGCAGGCCGCCGGCTACGCGGTCCACGTTGCCGGGCAGGCCGGCGACGCGCTCTGCTGTGGCCGGACCTACCTCGCCGCCGGCATGCCGGAACGCGCGAAGGCCAAGGCGGCGGCCCTGCTCGCCGCGTTCCTGCCATTCGCCGAGAAGGGCATCGCCATCGTCGGCCTCGAGCCGTCGTGCCTGCTCACGCTGCGCGACGAGATGCGTGTCATGGGTCTCGGCCCCGCCGCCGACACGGTGGCCGGCCAGTCGCTCCTGCTCGAGGAGTTCATCGTCCGCGAGAGCCGCGCCGGTCGCTTCTCGCTGACGCTGAAGCCGTCGAGCCGGCCGATCCTCGTGCACGGCCATTGCCACCAGAAGGCGTTCGCCGCGATCCAGCCGGTGCTCGAGGTGCTGAAACTCATCCCCGGCGCGGCGCCATCGCTCATCGAGAGCTCGTGCTGCGGCATGGCCGGCAGCTTCGGCTACGAGGCCGAGCACCACGCGGTGTCGATGCAGATGGCCGAGCTGAGCCTGCTGCCTGCGATCCGCAGCGCACCCGACGCGCTGATCGTCGCCGACGGCACGAGCTGCCGGCACCAGATTGCCGACGGCGCCGACCGCGAGGCGCTGCACGTCGCCCGGGTCCTGGCCGATCACCTCGCCTAGTCAGAGGGGCCGCCTCGGGCCCACCTCGGGCCGCGCCACCTTGAGGGATACCCCCGAGGGGACTGTCCCGTAGATTGTCGTCAGAACGACAACTTGGCGTCAAAATCTTTCTAGAGTCGGGTCCGCACTCCTGCGCGCGCTGCGCCGACCTCGATTCGTCGAAAGCCTGCTCATTGAAGACGACATTTCCCGCGCTGCTTCTCGATCATGCCGCCCACCGGCCGACGGCGGCGGCACTGCGCGAGAAGGAATTCGGCATCTGGCAGACGCTGGCATGGGGCGACCTCGCTGTGCTCGTGCGATCGCTCGCCTGCGGCCTGGCCGAAGCGGGCCTCGGTCGCGGCGAGCACATCGTCGTCATCGGCGAGAACCGTCCGCGGCTCTACGCCACCATGCTCGCCGCGCAATCGCTCGGCGCGATTCCCGTCCCCCTGTATCAGGACGCCACCGCCGCGGAACTGGTATTTCCGATCGTCAGCGCCGATGTGGCCTTCGCCGTCGTCGAGGACCAGGAGCAGGTCGACAAGCTGCTCGAGGTGCGCGAGCAAGTGCCCGAACTGCGGCGGATCTGGTTCGACGACCCGCGCGGCTTGCGCCACTACGACGAGCCCGGCCTCGGCGGCGTCGACGCGCTGCGGGACGCCGGCCGTGTCTTCGACGCTGGCCACCCGGGCTTGTTCGATGCCGAGGTGGCGAAGGGCAAGCCCGACGACGTCGCGGCGCTGTTCTTCACCTCGGGCACCACCGGCAACCCGAAGGGCGTCGTGCACAGCCACGCGACCCTGATCGACCGCGCCGACGCCGCCGCGCGCTTCGAGAAGCTCAACTCCGCCGACGAGATCCTTGCCTACCTGCCGCCGGCCTGGATCGGCCAGAACATCTTCTCCTATGCGCAGTGGCTGGTCTGCGGCTACGTCGTCAACTGCCCCGAGTCGGCCGAGACCGTCACGATCGACCTGAAGGAGATCGGCCCTACGTATTACTTCGCGCCGCCGCGTGTCTTCGAGGGCCTGCTGACGAGCGTGACGATCCGGATGGAAGACGCGAGCCGCATCAAGCGCTTCGTCTTCGACAAGGCGATGGCGCTGGCTCTTCGCGTCGGGCCGCGGCTGATGGACGGCAAGCCGGTAGGCGGCCTCGATCGCCTGCTCTACGCCCTAGGCAACCTGGTGATCTACGCGCCGCTGCGCAACACGCTCGGCTTCTCGCGCGTTCGCGTCGCCTACACCGCCGGCGAGGCGATCGGCCCGGACTTGTTCGATTTCTACCGGTCGATCGGCATCAACCTGAAGCAACTCTACGGCCAGACCGAGACCGCGGTGTTCGTCTGCGTGCAGCCCGACCACGAGGCGCGCGCCGACACCGTTGGCGTGCCGATCGAAGGTGTCGAGCTCAAGGTGCTCGATTCCGGCGAGATCCTGGTTCGCTCGCCGGGCCTGCTCAAGGGCTACCACAAGAACCCCGAAGCGACCGCCGAGGTGCTCAGCGCCGACGGCTGGTACAGGACGGGCGATGCCGGCTTCCTCGACGCGTCGGGGCACCTCAAGATCATTGACCGCGCGAAGGACGTCGGACGCCTCGCCGGCGGCGGGCTGTTCGCCCCCAAGTACGTGGAGAACAAGCTGAAGTTCTTCCCCTTCGTGAAGGAGGCGGTGGCCTTCGGCGACAAGCGCGATCGCGTGTGCGCCTTCATCAACATCGATATCGCGGCCGTCGGCAACTGGGCCGAGAAGCGAAACCTGCCCTACGGCGGCTACGCTGACCTGGCGCAAAAGCCCGAGGTGTACGGCCTGATCCGCGACTGCGTGGAGAAGGTCAACGCCGACCTCGCCGCCGACGAGAAGCTCGCAGGCAGCCAGATCGCGCGCTTCCTCGTCCTGCACAAGGAACTCGACGCCAACGACGGCGAGTTGACGCGCACCCGCAAGGTCCGCCGCGGGACGATCGGCGAGCGCTACCAGGTGCTCGTCGACGCGCTTTACTCCGGAAAATCGGAGCAGTTCATCGAGTCCACCGTCCGCTTCGAGGACGGCCGCGTCGGCAAGGTCGCGGCGACGCTGAAGATCGCCGACGCCAAGGTGTTCCCGGCCATGGAACGCGCCGCGTGAGCGCGGCGGCGCGCCGCGTCGGCGACGTCGTGCTCGATGTGCGCAACATCTCACTGCGCTTCGGCGGCGTCAGTGCGCTCAGCGACATCAGCTTCGACGTCCGCGAGCACGAGATCCGCGCCATCATCGGCCCCAACGGCGCCGGCAAGAGCTCGATGCTCAACTGCATCAACGGCGTCTACCAGCCGCAGGACGGGTCGATCAGCCTGCGCGGCAGGACGTTCAATCACATGAACTCGCGCCAGGTCGCCGAGATGGGCGTGGCGCGCACCTTCCAGAGCCTTGCCCTGTTCAAGGGCATGAGCGTGCTCGACAACATCATGACGGGCCGCAACCTGAAGATGAGGACCAACCTGATGCAGCAGGCCTTGCGGATGCCGTTCGCCTTCGATGCCGCATCGAAGGAGGAAGACACGAACCGGCTGGTCGTCGAGCAGATCATCGATTTCCTCGAGATCCAGCCATATCGCAAGACGCCTGTCGGGCGTCTTCCGTACGGACTCCAGAAGCGCGTCGATCTTGGCCGTGCCCTCGCGATGGAGCCGCAGATGCTGCTGCTTGACGAGCCCATGGCGGGCATGAACGTCGAGGAGAAGCAGGACATGAGCCGCTTCATCCTCGACGTCAACGACGAGTTCGGCACGACGATCGTCCTCATCGAGCACGACATGAGCGTCGTGATGGACCTCTCCGACCGCGTCGTCGTGCTCGACTACGGCAGGAAGATCGGCGACGGCGACCCGGAAGCCGTCCGGGCCGACCCCGAGGTGATCAAGGCCTACCTCGGCACGACGGACTGAGCGGCAGACAGGGCACGCCCGATGGGACCCTTTCTCGAAACGCTGATCGGCGGCCTGATGGTCGGCATGCTCTATTCGCTGATCGCGCTCGGCTTCGTGCTCATTTACAAGGCTTCGGGCGTCTTCAACTTCGCTCAGGGTGCGATGGTGCTGTTCGCGGCGCTGGCGATGGCGCGCTTCTCGGAGTGGCTCGCCGAGCTTGCCGGCATCACCGACAAGTTCACCGCCAACGCCATCGCCTTCGTGCTCGCGGTGCTGGTGATGATCGTCGTTGCCTGGCTGATCCAGAAGCTCGTGCTCGGCCGTCTCGTCAACCAGGACGGGATCACGCTGCTGATGGCCACGCTCGGCATCACCTATTTCCTCGAAGGCGCCGGCCAGAGCATCTTCGGCAACGACATCTATCGCATCGACGTCGGCCTGCCGAAAGATCCGATGTTCCTGTTCCAGAAGATCTTTCCGGGCGGCATCCTCGTCAACCAGGAAGACCTCGCCGCCGCTGCGATCGCCGCCGCGCTCGTGTTGCTGCTCGCGCTGTTCTTCCAGAAGACCGCGACCGGTCGGGCGCTGCGCGCCGTGGCCGACGACCATCAGGCGGCGCAGTCGATCGGCATCCCGCTCGACCGCATCTGGGTCATTGTCTGGTCGGTCGCAGGAGTGGTCGCGCTGGTCGCCGGGATCATCTGGGGCAGCAAGCTCGGCGTGCAGTTCTCGTTGTCGCTGGTGGCGCTCAAGGCGCTGCCGGTCGTCATCCTCGGCGGGCTCACCTCGATCCCTGGCGCGATCGTCGGCGGCCTGCTGATCGGCGTCGGCGAGAAGCTTTCCGAGATCTACCTCGGCCCCTTCGTCGGCGGCGGCATCGAGATCTGGTTCGCCTACGTGCTGGCGCTCGCCTTCCTCCTGATCCGGCCGCAGGGCCTGTTCGGCGAGAAGATCATCGACCGCGTGTAGGCGCTACCGCACCGAACATGTTCTATCGCGAGAACGGCCAGTTCAAGACGACCTACCGGTCCGACCAGCAGATCTTCCCGATCCTGCAGGACCGGATCGGCATCGCGCTCGTGCTCGCGATCGCGTTCGTCGGCGTGCCGCTTCTGGCGTCGGAGTACGTGTTCCAGGCGATCCTGATCCCGTTCTTGATCCTGTCGCTCGCCGCGATCGGCCTCAACGTGCTGGTCGGTTATTGCGGCCAGATCTCGCTCGGCACCGGCGGCTTCATGGCCGCAGGCGCCTACGCGGCGTACAACTTCATGGTCCGCTTCGACGGCATGCCGCTCGTTGTCGCGATCCTGCTCGGTGGCATCGCCGCGACGCTGATCGGCGTGCTGTTCGGCATCCCTTCGCTGCGCATCAAGGGGCTCTACCTCGCCGTCACCACGCTGGCGGCGCAGTTTTTCCTCGACTGGGCGTTCCTGCGCGTGTCCTTCTTCACCAACAACTCGAGCTCGGGCTCGGTAAGCGCGCCGCCGCTGTCGGTGTTCGGCCTGTCGATCGATTCGGCGCCGGCGAAGTACGTCTTCTGCCTGCTGTTCGTCTGCGTATTCGCGCTGCTTGCCAAGAACCTCGTGCGCGGGCACATCGGCCGCCAGTGGATGGCCATACGCGACATGGACGTCGCCGCCGAGGTGATCGGCATTCGGCCGGTCTACGCCAAGCTGACGGCGTTCGCGGTGAGCTCGTTCATCGTCGGCGTGGCCGGTGCCCTGTGGGCCTTCGTCTACCTCGGCTCCTGGGAGCCGGCCGCCTTCTCGGTCGACCGGTCGTTCCAGCTCCTCTTCATGGTCATCATCGGCGGCCTGGGGTCGATCTCCGGGAGCTTCTTCGGCGCCGGCTTCATCGTGCTGACGCCGCTGTTCATCAGCGCCGTGCCGCGCTGGCTCGGCCTGCCGATGTCGGTGGCGACAGCGTCGCATCTGGAGTTCATGATCTTCGGTGGGCTCATCGTGTTCTTCCTGATCGTCGAGCCACACGGGCTCGCTCGCCTCTGGGCCACCGGCAGGGAGAAGCTTCGCCTGTGGCCCTTCCCGCACTGATCCGGGCGACAGGCGCGGATAGTCCCGATTGAAATCGATCGCGATTCGGGTTCAACTGGACGCCTTCCCTCACGCACCGGCGGGTGCAAGTTGATCACACGGAGACAGCAAGCCATGACCTTCAAGACCACCTTTAAACACCTCGCGCTCGGTACCGCGATCGCGGCCAGCG
This sequence comes from Burkholderiales bacterium, assembly GCA_038225015.1. Lineage (GTDB taxonomy): Bacteria > Pseudomonadota > Gammaproteobacteria > Burkholderiales > Burkholderiaceae_C > Schlegelella_A. The sequence goes on along the minus strand of JBBRFB010000030.1, from coordinate 15,397 downwards.
CGCTGGCTGCCAGCCCGCCTGCCTTCGCGCAGGCCAAGGAGCAGTTCTTCCCACTGATCGTCTACCGCACCGGCGCCTACGCGCCCAACGGCACGCCGTGGGCCAACGGCAAGCAGGACTACCTGAAGATGATCAACGCGCGTGACGGCGGCATCAACGGCGTCAAGGTCACCTGGGAGGAATGCGAGACCGGCTACGCCACCGACCGCGGCGTGGAGTGCTACGAGCGGCTGAAGAGCCGGCCCGGCATCTCGTATTTCGAGCCGCAATCGACGGGGATCACGTTCGCCCTGACCGACAAGACGCCCCACGACAAGATCCCGCTGCTCACCCCGGGCTACGGCCTCTCGGTCGCGCAGGACGGCTTCGCCTTCCCGTGGAACTTCGTGCTGATGGGCAGCTACTGGACCGCCGCCGACATCCTCGTGCAGGCGGTGGCCAAGAAGGAAGGCGGCGTCGCCAAGCTAAAGGGCAAGAAGATCGCCCTCGTCTACCACGACTCGCCGTTCGGCAAAGAGCCGATCCCGATGCTGCAAGAGCTCGCCAAACTTGACGGCTTCGAGTTGCAGCTCATCCCGATCACCGCGCCAGGCACCGAGCAGAAGGCGGCCTGGCTGCAGATCCGGCAAAGCCGACCCGACTTCGTCTTCCTCTGGGGCTGGGGCATCATGAACTCGACGGCGCTGAAAGAAGCGCAGGCCACGGGCTACCCGCGCGACCAGATGTACGGCGTGTGGTGGGCCGGTGCCGAGCCCGACGTGAAGGACGTGGGCATGGGCGCGAAGGGCTACAACGCGCTGGCGCTGAACCCGTCGGGCACGTCGCCCAAGGTGATCCAGGACATTCTCAAGTATGTCTACGACAAGGGCAACGGCACGGGCCCGCGAGACGACGTCGGGTCGGTTCTCTACACCCGGGGCGTGCTGATCCAGATGCTCGGCGTCGAGGGCGTTCGCCGCGCCCAGGAGCGCTACGGCAAGGGCAAGGTGATGACGCCGGAGCAGATCCGGTGGGGCTTCGAGAACCTGGCGCTCGACCAGAAGAAGCTCGACGCACTCGGCTTCGCCGGCGTGCTGCGGCCGATCTCGACTTCGTGCGCCGACCACATGGGCTCGACCTGGGCCCGCATCCAGACCTGGGACGGCACGAAATGGAGCATGACCAGCGACTTCATGCAGGCCGACGATTCGCTTCTCAAGCCGATGGTCAAGGCCGGCGCCGACAAGTACCTCAGCGAGAAGAAGCTGACTCGGCGGACGGTGGCTGATTGCCAGAGCTGAACCTCGCGATGGACGTCGAGTGGTGGCCCGCAGGGTCACGCCCCTCCCTCATGGAGGGAGAGGAGCGAAGCGGAGAGGGAGCGATTCCTTGCTCCTCGAAGAGGTGCGGGCCGTGACCGGCCCGCTCCTCGACGTCAACGGCATCGAGGTCATCTACAACCACGTGATCCTCGTGCTGAAGGGGGTCTCGCTGCAGGTGCCCGAAGGCAGCATCGTGGCGCTGCTCGGCGGCAATGGCGCGGGCAAGACGACGACGCTGCGCGCGGTGAGCAACCTGCTCGCCGGGGAGCGCGGCGCAGTGACGAAGGGCTCGATCACCCTGGGCGGCGAGCGGATCGAGAAACTCTCGACGGCCGACATGGTCGACCGCGGCGTCATTCAGGTGATGGAGGGCCGGCACTGCTTCGCCCACCTGACCATCGAGGAGAACCTGATGACGGGCGCGTGGACGCGCCGCGACGGCAAGGCCGAGGTGGCCAGGACGCTCGACAAGGTCTACGGCTATTTTCCTCGCCTGAAGGAGCGCCGCGGCTCGCAGGCGGCGTATACGTCGGGTGGGGAGCAGCAGATGTGCGCGATCGGCCGCGCGCTGATGGCCAATCCGAAGATGGTGCTCCTTGACGAACCGTCGATGGGCCTGGCGCCGCAGATCGTCGCTGAAGTGTTCGAGATTGTCCGCGACCTCAACGAGAAGGAGGGGGTGACGTTCCTGCTGGCCGAGCAGAACACGAACATGGCGCTGCAGTACGCGAACTACGGCTACATACTCGAGACCGGCCGCATCGTCATGGACGGCGCCGCCGCGTCGCTGCGCGAGAACGAGGACGTGCGCGAGTTCTATCTCGGCGCCGGCGCGGCCTCGGGCGAGCGCAAGAGCTACCGCGACGTCAAGAGCTACCGGCGCCGCAAGCGCTGGCTGGCCTGAGCCGGCGGACGAACAACGACGATGGCGCGCGCAGATTCCGACGCCCTGAAGACGTTGCTGCCCGTGCTGCGCCAGCTGCGCGAGCTGAAAGGAGTGAAGGAGATCCGGCCGGGCGTGTTCCATGCCCGGCGCGACGCCTTCATCCATCTCCACGACGACGGCGGCGCGCTTTTCGCCGATCTGAAGAAGCCGGGCGGCTCGGGCTTCGATCGCTTCGCCCTCGCGACGGCCGCCGAGCAACGCAGGTTCGTCGAGGAAGCGACGCTCAGGGCTCGCCGCTTCGACGAGGACTGACGTGATCGGCACCGACTATTTCGATGCGCTCGAACGCCGGGATCCGGCCGAACGGGAGGCCGCCTTGCTGGCCAAGCTGCCCGGGCAGATCGCGCACGCGCAGGTCGACACGCCGGCGTTTGCGGAGCTGCTGCAGGGCGTGGACGCCGCGGCGGTGACGACGCGAGAGGCGCTGGCGCGGCTGCCGGTCGTGCGCAAGCACGAGCTGCTCGAGCGCCAGTCCGCGTACCGCGCGGTCGATCCGTTCGGCGGCTTTTCGGCGCTGCTCCGCGGTGCCGGCGCGGCGCGCGAGCGCAGGGCGCTCAAGGTCTTCGCCTCGCCCGGCCCGATCTACGAGCCCGAGCCGGCGCGGCCCGACTACTGGCGCATGGGACGGGCGCTGTTCGCGGCCGGCTTTCGTGCTGGCGATCTCCTGCACAACGCGTTCAGCTACCACTTCACGCCGGCCGGATCGATGATGGAAAGCGGCGCCGCGGCGATCGGCTGCACCGTGTTTCCGGCCGGCACGGGGCAGTCCGAGCAGCAGGTGCGGGCGCTCGCCGACCTGCAGGCCGACGGCTATGTCGGCACGCCGAGCTTCCTGCGCATCCTGCTCGAGAAGGCCGACGAGCTCGGCGTCGCCCTGCCCCGGCTCACCAAGGCATCGCTCGGCGGCGAAGGCTTCCCCACCAGTCTGCGCGACTGGCTGCAGGCCCGTGGCATCGCCGCCTACCAGAGCTACGGCACTGCCGACCTCGGCCTGATCGCCTACGAGACCACGGCGCGCGAGGGGCTCGTCGTCGACGAAGGCGTGCTGCTCGAGATCGTTCGCGTCGGCACCGGCGAGCCGGTCGCGGCCGGCGAGGTCGGCGAGGTCGTCGTCACCACGCTCAACCCCGACTACCCGCTGATCCGCTTCGGCACCGGCGACCTCTCGGCGGTGCTGCCCGGCCCCTGCCCGACCGGGCGGACCAACCTGCGCATCCGCGGCTGGCTCGGGCGCGCCGACCAGACGACGAAAGTCCGCGGTCTCTTCGTGCACCCGGCGCAAGTGGCCGAGATCGTGCGGCGCCACGCCGAGATCGGCCGCGCCCGACTGGTGGTCGAAGGCGAGATGGCCGACGACCGGATGACGTTGCGAATCGAGGTTGCCGGCAAGCCCGAGGGGCTGGCGGCGCAGGTGGCCCAGAGCATTCGAGACATCACCAAGCTGCGCGGCGCCGTCGAGATCGCGCCCCCGGGCACCCTGCCCAATGACGGCAAGGTCATCGACGACCAGCGCCCGGTCGGCTGAACCGCCCCTGGCGTCAGGCGCGGGCCGCGACGCTGCGCAGAACGATGGGGATCGTCACCGGGCCGTCGTTGACGAGGTGTACCTGCATGTCGGCACCGAACTCGCCGGCGCCGACTTGCGGATGCAGTCGCCGCGCCGTCGCCAGGGCGCGGTCGTAGATCCGGCGCCCGTGCTCCGGGCCGGCCGCGCCAGCGAACCCGGGTCGGTGGCCGGCCGAGGTGTCGGCGGCGAGGGTGAACTGGCTGACCAGCAGCAGCCCGCCCTGCACCGCCGCGAGGTCGAGGTTCATCTTGCCGGCGGCATCGGCGAAGATGCGCAGCCCCAGCACCTTGGCAACCAGTCGGTCGGCGAGGCCGTCGTCGTCGGCAGGTTCGGCGCAGACGAACACCAGCAGGCCGCGGTCGATCGCCGCGACGACGCGCCCCTCGATCTCGACCCGGGCTCGCGCCACGCGCTGAACGAGCGCGATCACCGCGTCTCCTCGACGGTCTTGAAGTACGCCTCCCTGTTCGACGGCAGCAACTGGATCGACGCCCGCAGGCCGGCGACCTCGATCATCAGCGCCCGCTCGACCTCGCCTCGCAGGGCAGCGGCGCGGCCGAGCGACCAGGTCGACGGCACGTGCATGTGGACGTCGAGAAAGCGCCGGCTTCCGGCCCGCCGCGTGACCATGTCGTCGAAGCGGACGTCGCTGTCGGCGAAGCGTGCCAGCGTGCGATCGATGATCGACTGCACTTCCGGCTCGAGCGCCATGTCCATCAGGCCGTCGACCGAGCGCCAGACGACGCGCGCGCCCTCGTGGATGATGTTGGCCGCGACCAGCAGGGCGACGGCCGGATCGAGCCACAGCCAGCCGGTCGCCTGCACCAGAAGCAGGCCGACGATGACGCCGACCGACGTCCAGACGTCGGTGTAGAGATGGCGCGCATCGGCCTCGAGGGCGATCGAACGGTGCTCGCGCGAGGCGGCCATCATCTTCCAGGCCAGCGCGCCGTTGAGTGCCGAGCTGAGCACCGTGAGCCCGACGCCGAGCCCGAGGCCGCGCAGCGGCTCCGGGTGAAGGAGGCGCTCGACGGCCGCCCAGACGATCGCGATCGCCGCCGCCGCAATGAGCAAGCCCTCGAAGCCGCTGGAGAAATACTCGGCCTTGGTGTGTCCCGACGGGTGATCGTCGTCGGCCGGCCGCTCGGCGATCGACACCATCGCCAGCGCGAAAAGTGCCGAGCCCAGGTTGACGAACGACTCCATCGCGTCGGACAGCAGGCCGACCGAACCGGTCACCCACCACGCCGCGGACTTCATGACGATCGTCGCCACCGCCACCGTGGCGGAGAGCCTGAGCAAAGCCCGGACTTTCACCGTGGCCCGCTCAACGCAGCGTGACGCGAGCGAACTTTCGCTTGCCGACCTGGACGACGAAACAGCCGGCGTCGACCTTCAGGCCGCGGTCGCTGACCACAGCGCCGTCGATGCGCACGCCACCGCCGTCGACGAGGCGAAGCGCCTCGCTCGTCGACGGCGCCAGGCGCGCCTGCTTGAGCAGCGAGCCGATGCCGAGCGGCGCACCGTCGAGCGTGACTTCGTCGACCTGGTCGGGAATGCCGCCGCGAGCACGCAGATTGAAGTCGGCCTCGCCGGCATCGGCCGCTGCCGTGCCGTGAAAGCGCATCGTGATCTCCTTGGCGAGGAGCACCTTGGCGTCGCGTGGGTTGCGGCCGCCGTCGACCTCCTGCTTCAACCGGGAGATGTCGGCCTCGCTGCGAAAGCTGAGGAGCTCGAAGTACTTCCACATCAGGGCGTCGCTGATCGACATCAGCTTGGCGAACATGTCGTTCGCCGGCTCCGAGATGGCGATCGTGTTGCCCTTCGACTTCGACATCTTCTCGACGCCGTCGAGCCCTTCGAGCAGCGGCATCGTCATGATGCATTGCGGCTCCTGGCCGTACTCGACCTGCAGTGCGCGGCCGACCAGGAGGTTGAACTTCTGGTCGGTGCCGCCGAGTTCGAGGTCGGACTTCAGGGCGACCGAGTCGTAGCCCTGCATCAGCGGATACAGGAACTCGTGCACGCTGATCGGCGTTCCCGACTTGAAGCGTCTGGCGAAGTCGTCGCGCTCCATCATCCGCGCGACCGTGTAGCGGGCCGCCAACTGGATCAGGCCGCGCGCGCCGAGGGGGTCGCTCCATTCGGAGTTGTAACGAATCTCGGTTTTAGCCGGATCCAGAACCAGGCTCGCCTGCGCGTAGTAAGTCCTCGCATTCGACTCGATCTGCTCGCGGGTCAGCGGTGGGCGGGTCGTGTTCCGTCCCGACGGATCGCCGATCATCGACGTGAAGTCGCCGATCAGGAACACGACCGTATGCCCCAGATCCTGCAGCTCGCGCATCTTGTTGAGGACGACGGTGTGGCCGATGTGGATGTCGGGCGCGGTCGGGTCGAGCCCGAGCTTGACGCGCAACGGCACGCCCGTCGCTTCCGAGCGCGCCAGCTTGGCGAGCCACTCCGACTCGGGAAGCAATTCGACACAACGCCGCCGCGACACGCCGAGGGCACGCAAGGCAGACTCCGTCACCGGGTAGCGAGTTGCCGGCAACGCAAGAGAAGGGACAGACATTCGGGGCTTTTACGGAGGTGAGAAGGGTCCGGGCCGTTATACTGGTCGGCGTTGTCCTACAACACCCCCGAGGAACCTCCTACCCGAGGCCGGCCGAGCGCCACGATTCTAGTGGCGCCCCAATGGCGACGATCCACCGACGGCACCGCCGCTTCGCAACGTGCCGACCGACCCGAGCGTTTTCCGCGCTCCGCTGACATTGAATTCGTTGCGCCAACTCGAAGTCGCCTGGTCCTATGCCAGCGCCCACGCCGCGAGCTTCGCCTCTCGCTACCCGAAAACCCTGGCGACGACCGTGTCGGTCGGGCTCGCCGGCTTTGCGGCGACCGCCTTCGGTGTCGCGCCGATGGTGCCGGACGCGTCGGATCTGCCGCGCCGCGTCGTCGTCGAAAGCGTCGCTCCGGCGGACCTGCGGTCGCAGATCGACGCCCTCGAGGCGAGCGAGCTCGACCTCTTCAGGAACGACGTCACCAAGGCCAGCGACACTGCCGATTCCCTCCTCGCCCGGCTGGGTGTCGCCGATGCCGCCGCGGCGGCGTTCCTGCGCAGCGATCCGGTAGCCAGGAAGCTCCTGGAAGGACGCGGCGGCAAGATGGTTCGCGTTCGCGCCGACGCCTCCGGTCAGCTCGAGGACCTGGTCGCCCGCTACGCGGCGCCCGGTAGCGACAAGATCCCGACCGAATTCACCCGCCTGCGGATCGGCCGAGTCGACGGCAAGCTGGTCGCGTTCGCTTCCCTGGCGCCGCTCGCGTCGCAGTCGCTCCTCGCCAGCGGCACGATCCGGAGCTCGCTGTTCGCGGCGACCGACGAAGCGCGTATCCCCGACGGCATCGCCACCCAGCTGGCCGAGATCTTCGCCACCGACATCGACTTTCGCCACGAACTGAGGAAGGGCGCGACCTTCTCGGTCGTCTACGAATCGCTCACCGCCGACGGCGAACCGATCACCTGGGGTGCCGGCACCGGTCGCGTGCTGGCCGCCGAGTTCATCAACAAGGGCCAAGCCTACTCGGCGCTCTGGTTCAAGGACGGCGGCAACAAGGGCAGCTACTTCGCCCTCGACGGCAAGAGCAAGCAGGGAGCCTTCCTGGCCAGCCCGCTGGAGTTCTCCCGCATCACGTCGGGCTTCTCGATGCGCATGCATCCGATCCTCAACACCTGGAAGCAGCACAATGGGGTCGACTACGGTGCCCCGTCGGGCACGCCGGTGCGCGCGGTCGGCGACGGCTCGATCGAATTCGCTGGCTGGCAGAACGGCTACGGCAACGTCATTTACATCAAGCACAGCAGCGAACGCTCCACCGTCTACGCGCACCTCAGCCGGATCGACGTCGCCAAGGGCGAGAAGGTCCAGCAGGGCGAGACCATCGGCGCCGTCGGCATGACCGGCTGGGCCACCGGCCCGCACCTGCATTTCGAAGTCAAGATCGACGGCGTCCAGCAGGATCCGTTGCGCGTCGCGCAGACGTCCGAGGCGGCCTACATCGCTCCCGAGGCCAAGCCGCGATTCGACGCGCTGTCGCAAAGCGCCCGCACCCAGCTCGGCGTGGCCGAGACCCTCGCCGGCGCCACCTCGCTCGGCGACTGAACCGAGCGGTGCCGGCGCGCACCGTCTTCATCGGCCTGATGTCGGGCACGTCACTCGACGGCGTCGATGGCGTTCTCGCCGAGTTCACCGAACGCTCCGGACCCTTGCTCCGCATCCTCGCGCATCAGCGATGCGACCTCCCGGCGCCGCTGCGGGCCGAGCTGCTGGCACTGAACACGGCCTCGGGCAACGAGATCCACCGCGCTGCGCTCTCCGCCAACGCACTCGCACGACAGTACGCCGATGTCGTCGCCGCCCTTCTCCGCACCGGTGAGGTCGCGGCCGAGCGGGTCGCGGCGATCGGCTGCCACGGCCAGACGGTGCGGCACCGGCCGGGCGAGTTCGACGGCACGGGCTACACCACCCAGCTCAACGCGCCGGCGCTGCTGGCCGAGCTGACCGGGATCGACGTCGTGGCCGACTTCCGCAGCCGCGATGTCGCGGCGGGCGGCCAGGGTGCGCCGCTCGTGCCGGCATTCCATCGCGCCGTCTTCGGCCACGAAGGGCAGGCACTCCAGGTCCTCAACCTCGGCGGCATCGCCAATCTCACCGCGATCGCCGCCGACGGCACGGCGGTCGGGTTCGACTGCGGTCCCGCCAACGCCTTGCTCGACCTCTGGTGCGCCGCCGCGACCGGCAGGCGCTTCGACGACGTCGGCGCCTGGGCCGCCTCGGGAACGGTCGATGCCCGCCTTCTCTCGTCGTTCCTGACCGAGCCTTTCTTCGCCCTGGCGCCGCCGAAGAGCACGGGCCGCGACCTCTTCAATCGGGAATGGCTCGACGCGCATCTCGCCCGGGCGGCGACGCGCGACCGCCTGCGCGACCAGGACATCCAGGCCACGCTTTCGGAGCTGACGGCGCGGACTGCCGCCGACGCCTGTCGGGCCCATGCCGGCGACGGCGCCGAGCTCATCGTTTGCGGCGGTGGCGCGCGCAACGCCGACCTGATGGCCCGCTTGCGCCGGCAAGTCGACCCGATGCGAGTGGTCGAAAGCGGCGACCGTGGCGTGCCGGCGGATCAGGTGGAGGCCGCGGCGTTCGCCTGGCTGGCGCACCGGTTCATCAAGCGCCTTCCCGGCAACCTGCCAGCCGTCACCGGCGCGACAGGCCCACGCGTGCTCGGCGCGCTCTACCCGGCAGGCTGATCGGACGGGGGCACAAAAAGCCGCCTCGCGGCGGCTCTTGTGCAATCGGGACAGTCGATCAGGCGGAAAAGCTCGAGCCGCAGCCGCAGGTCGTCGTCGCATTGGGATTCTTGATGACGAACTGCGCCCCTTGCAGGTCGTCCTTGTAGTCGATTTCGGCGCCCGCCAGGTACTGCAGACTCATCGCGTCGATCAACAGGGTGACACCGTTCTTGGCCATCTGCGTGTCGTCGTCGTTCACGACCTCGTCGAACGTGAAGCCGTACTGGAAGCCGGAGCATCCGCCGCCCTGCACGAAGACGCGCAACTTCAAGTCGGGATTGCCTTCCTCGTCGACCAGCTCCTTCACCTTGTTGGCGGCGCTGTCGGTGAAGACAAGCGGCGTCGGCGGGGCGTCGACCTCGGGCTGGCTGACGATGTTTTCGGCGACTGCGCTCATGAAAGACACTCCTGCGGGGCGAACCGGACGGCCCGGCGACTGAAAGACATTATCGGCCATCCGCCGCGCGAAGGCGGCACGGCCTGACATGAACAGATGCAGCGAGAAGTGGCAATGACGAGGGCCGCCCGCATGCGGCCCTTCGCAACGCTTGCAGCCTGATCAGCGCTTGCTGAACTGCTTGCGACGGCGGGCGCCGTGCAGGCCGACCTTCTTGCGTTCGACCTCGCGAGCATCGCGCGTCACGAAGCCGGCGCGACTCAGTTCGGGCTTGAGCGCCGCGTCGTAGTCGATCAGCGCGCGCGTGATGCCGTGCCGCACCGCACCGGCCTGCCCCGTCTCGCCGCCGCCGTGGACGTTGACCTTGACGTCGAACGCAGCGTCGTTGGCCGTGAGCACGAGCGGCTGGCGAACCACCATGATCGAGGTCTGACGACCGAAGTATTCCTCGACAGGCTTGCCATTGACGAGAATCTGGCCCGAGCCCTTCTTCATGAACACCCGAGCGACCGACGACTTGCGGCGGCCAGTGCCGTAATTCCAGTTTCCGATCATCGGGCGTCCTGAAGAATGTCGAGTTTTTTCGGCTGCTGCGCGGTGTGCGGATGGGTGTCCCCCGCATAGACCTTCAGCTTCTTGATCATGGCGTAGCCGAGCGGGCCCTTGGGCAGCATGCCCTTGACGGCCTTCTCGAGGGCGCGGCCGGGGTGGCGCGCCTGCATGTCCTTGAACTTGATGCCGTGAATCCCGCCCGGGTATCCCGAGTGGCGGTAGTAGACCTTGTCCTCGGCTTTGTTGCCGGTGACGCGGATCTTGTCGGCATTGACGATGACGATGAAATCGCCCGTGTCGACGTGAGGCGTGTAGATTGGCTTGTGCTTTCCGCGCAGGCGAAGGGCGACTTCACTGGCCACCCTGCCCAAGACCTTGTCGGTCGCGTCGATCACAAACCACTCATGCGTCACCTCGGCCGGCTTGGCGCTGAAGGTTTTCATGGTGGAAATCCGAAGTTCTGTCAGGCCCCGCTGGCGACGATCGGCTCCGCTTCGAATCTGCTGGCGGGCTCTCACGTGCACTCGGCCGCCAAAGCGGCCGCCTCTCGCCGGGACGAACTGCGAAAAGCCTTCAAGTATAGCAAGGCGTCAGTGGTATTTCATGGCCAGTGCGCCAGCCGCTCACCACCGACCGACCTGCTAAGGCGCAGACCCTAGGCAAACCCTCTAAACTGGGGAAAACCCTAGGTAGCCCGATGACACTTCACGAAAAACTGCCCCCGACCGATCGCGACGCGGGCGATCATGGACACAGCCCGGGTCCCGCCGCGGTGCCCGCGGTGAAGCCGGCCCACCGCCCCTGGATCCCGATCCGCTCGCTCGGTGGCCGCCATCGCGAGCGCATGGTGGCGCATCTGCAGGCGCTCGACGAGCGCTCTCGCTACCTGCGCTTCGGCTACGCCGCCACCGATGCGCAGATTGCCCGCTACGTCGACACCATCGATTTCGAACGCGATGAGGTCTTCGGCATCTTCAACCGCCGGCTCGACCTCATCGCGATGGCGCACCTGGCGCATCACCCCGGGGAGTCGGCGCCTGGCGGCCGCGGCACCGGCTCTGAGTTCGGCGTCTCGGTCCTGCCCCGAGGCCGGCGGCGCGGCTTCGGCAGCCGTCTTTTCGAGCACGCCATGCTGCACGCGCGAAACCGGGGGGTGCAGACCATGTTCATCCACGCGCTGAGCGAGAACGTTCCGATGCTCGCGATCGCCAAGCGTGCCGGCGCCACCGTCCAGCGCGACGGCTCGGAAAGCGCGGCGTGGCTGCGGCTGCCGCCCCATTCGCTTGCGTCCTACCTCGGCGAGCTGCTCGGCGAGCGCGCCGCCGAGGTCGACTATCAGCTGAAGCTCCAGGCCCATCACATGCGCGACCATTTCAAGCCGCACCGGGGCCGCGAGTAATCGCCTGAAGCAAACCCCGACCCAGGGGATGGAAGCGCAGACTGGCGGCCGCTAACATCCGCTAAAGTGATCCGCATTCCCCCGGCCGTCAGATCCTGACGAGCGCGCCGGGTTCAGAACAGGTCGGCCGGTATGCAAACGCTTCCGTGGGTTGTGGCGATGGTGGCGCTTTCGCTGCTCCTGGCGGTGGTGCTCGTGTCGGTCTGGCTTGTCCGCCGTCCGCCCCGTGTCGTGCCGCTGCCCATCGAATGGGGCCTGACGGCGCGCCCCGTCTTCTCGACCGACGAGCGGCGCGTCTACAAGCTCATGCGGGAGGCGCTGCCGCACCACGTCCTGCTGTCGAAGTTGCCGCTGGTCCGCTTCTGCCAGCCGTCTGATCCGGGCGAAGTGCGCTTCTGGTACGAGCTGCTCGGTTCGATCAACGTCACCTTCGCCGTCTGCAGCGCGAACGGACGCATCCTGGCCGCCATCGACCTGGACAACGACCGCGGTAATTCGCGGCGGGTGCTGCAGATCAAGCAGTCCGTGCTCGGTGCCTGTCGAATCCGCTATCTTCGCTGCCCGGTCGACAATCTGCCGACGGCGGCCGAACTGCAATTGCTGGTCCCGAGCAGCACCGCTGCCGCACGCGGGCCCCAAACACCGGCGGGGCCGCGCGGCTTGTACGAGGCGCGCGACTCGCTGGCCAGCACGGTGGCCCACCGGCGTGCCCAGCGCACGGCCCTCTGGCAGGACTCGTCGGTGTTCCAGGATTCGTTCTTCGCGCCCGACAGCCGGCAGGACAGCTTCGGCAACAGCGAATTCGCCGGGCTGGGCGGTGCGGCGCGCATCACGCCCGTCAACGGCAGTGTCGCCAGTCGCTGGGACGGCCCGGGCGAAGGCGATGTTGGCGCCGTGGTCGTCGATTCGGCCCCCGAGGTGGCTTCGCGTCACTAGCGCTGCCGACGCGGCCGCGGCCACGCTGGCAGCCGCCACGCCGTTCGCCGGGCTGCATCCGGGCGCCGTGCTCGACGCGCTCGACGGCGTCGGCCTGCGGGGCGACGGCCGGCTGATCCAGCTCAACTCGTTCGAGAACCGCGTCTTCCAGGCCTTCCTCGAAGACGAACGGGTCGTCGTCGCAAAGTTCTACCGGCCGGGGCGCTGGAGCGACAGGCAGATCGGCGAGGAGCACGCCTTCGCCGCCGAGCTGGCCGCGAACGAGATCCCGCTCGCCGCCCCCTGGACGCTCGAGCGCAGCACGACGTCGCCGCACGGTGCCGACATCACGCCCTGCAGCGCCACGCTGGCCTCGATGGCCATCGACGGCCAGCCCTATCGCTTCGCCGTCGCCGCACGCCAGGCCGGCCGGGCGCCGGAGCTCGAGCAGCCCGACGTGCTTCGCTGGATCGGTCGATTTCTCGGCCGGCTCCATGCCGTCGGCGCCACGGCGCTCTTCACGGAACGGCTGACGCTCGACGTCGATACCTTCGGCACCGCCAGCCGCGACTGGCTGCTCGCGAACGACCTGGTGTCGGCCGACGCGCTGCCCGAGTGGCGCGCACTGGCCGAGCAGGCGCTCGATGTCTGCAGCCAGGCGTTCGCGGCGACGCCGACCCGGCAGCTGCGGCTGCACGGCGATTGCCACCGCGGAAACGTTCTCTGGACCGACGCCGGTCCGCACTTCGTCGACCTCGACGACGCCTGCAACGGGCCGGCGATCCAGGACCTCTGGATGCTGCTGTCGGGCGACCGCGCCTCGATGTCGCGCCAGATGCTCGACGTGCTCGAAGGCTACGAGTCGTTCATGGAGTTCGACTGGCGCGAGCTCCGGCTGGTCGAGCCGCTGCGCACGCTGCGCATGCTTCACCACAGCGCCTGGATCGCGCGGCGCTGGGCCGACCCGGCCTTTCCGATTGCCTTTCCGTGGTTCGCGAGCCCGTCGTACTGGGCCGACCAGTGCACGCGGCTGCGCGAGCAGATGGTGGCCATGGCGGAGCCGCCGCTCGGCAGCCCGGGGTAAGGACCGGGCGACGGGAGGCGTGGCCCGCCGTCTTCAGGCGAGCAGGAGCGCGTTGACCCGTTTCACGTAGGCCGCCGGGTCGTCGAGCTGGCCGCCTTCGGCGAGCAGGGCCTGGTCGAAGAGAATGTTCGCCAGGTCGTCGAAGTGCGCGCTCGATTCGAGCTGCCTGACGAGGGCATGCTCGGCATTGACCTCGAGGATCGGTTCGGCCTTCGGCGCGCCCTGGCCGGCCTGCTTCAGCAGGCGCGCGAGATGGCCACTCATGTCGCCCTCCTCGACGACCAGGCAGGCGGGCGAGTCGACCAGCCGGGTCGTCACGCGCACGTCCTTGGCGCGATCCTTCAGGGCTGCCTTCAGCCGCTCGAGCGTTGGCTTGAACGCCGTCGCCGCTTCCTCGGCCTGCTTCTTCTCCGCCTCGTCCTCGAGCTTGCCGAGGTCGACCGAGCCCTTGGCCACGCTCTGCAGCGGATGGCCGTCGAACTCGTAGAGGTGGGACAGCAGCCACTCGTCGACGCGGTCGGTGAGCAGCAGCACCTCGATGCCCTTCTTGCGGAAGACCTCGAGCTGCGGGCTGTGGCGCGCCGTGGCCAAGGTGTCGGCGGTCACGTAGTAGATCGCGTCCTGGCCTTCCTTCATCCGGCCCACGTAGCCGGCGAGCGACACGCTCTGCGTCGCGCCGTCGCCCTCGGCGGTCGAGGCGAAGCGATACAGCTTGGTCAGCCGCTCGCGGTTGGCGAAGTCCTCGCCGATGCCTTCCTTGAGGACCACGCCGAAGTCCTTCCAGAAGGCCTCGTACTTGTCCTTCTCGGCCGCGTCGTCGCTGTCGGCGAGCGCCTCGAGCATCGAGAGCACGCGCTTGGTCGAGCCCTCGCGGATCGCCTTCACGTCGCGGCTTTCCTGGAGCAGCTCGCGGCTGACGTTGAGCGGCAGGTCGGCCGAATCAATCACGCCCTTGACGAAGCGCAGGTACACCGGCATCAACGCCTCGGCGTCGTCCATGATGAAGACGCGCTTCACGTAGAGCTTGACGCCGCCGCGCTTGTCGCGGTTCCACAGATCGAACGGCGCCTTCTGCGGGATGTAGAGGAGCTGCGTGTACTCGCTGCGACCCTCAACGCGGTTGTGCGTATAGGCCAGCGGCGGCTCGGTGTCGTACGAGATCTGCTTGTAGAACTCCTCGTACTGCTCCTTCGTGATCTCGCTCTTCGGGCGCGCCCAGAGGGCCGCCGACTTGTTGACCGGCGCCCACTCGTCCTTCGTGACCTGCTTCTTCGCCTCTTCGTCCCACTCCTCCTTCTGCATCAGCACCGGCAGCGAGATGTGATCGGAGTACTTGGAGATGATCGACTTCAGCTTCCAGCCGGAAAGGAACTCGTCTTCGCTCTCCCGCAGATGCAGGATGACGCTGGTGCCACGCGCCGCACGGGTGATCGTCTCGACCTCGAAGTCGCCCGCGCCTTCGCTCGTCCAGCGCACGCCCTGGTCGGCCGGCAGGCCGGCGCGGCGCGACTCGACGGTGATCTTGTCGGCGACGATGAAGCCGGAGTAGAAGCCGACGCCGAACTGGCCGATCAGCAGGGCGTCCTTCTTCTGGTCGCCTTCGAGGGCGGCGACGAACTCGCGCGTGCCGCTCTT
Source organism: Burkholderiales bacterium (assembly GCA_038225015.1). GTDB lineage: Bacteria > Pseudomonadota > Gammaproteobacteria > Burkholderiales > Burkholderiaceae_C > Schlegelella_A. Next base: position 254 of record JBBRFB010000030.1, on the reverse strand, counting down.
GGCGATCGTGCCGAGGTTGGCGACGGCCTCGTCGGCCGACAGGCCGATGCCGTTGTCGGTGATCGTGATCGTCTTCGCCTCGGCGTCGAAGGCGACGCGCACCTCGAGGTTGATCTGCTCCTCGTAGAGCTCCGGGTGGTTGAGCGCTTCGAAGCGCAGCTTGTCGCAGGCGTCAGAGGCGTTCGAGATGAGCTCGCGGAGAAAGATCTCCTTGTTCGAGTACAGCGAATGGGTGACGAGGTGCAGGATCTGCT
>JBBRFB010000029.1:0-26866 GCA_038225015.1 Burkholderiales bacterium | reverse complement strand
GCGTGGCGGAGGATCACGGCCGCATTGTCGCCAACCTGCGCGAACCGAGCGGCGCCAGGGGCGGCCACGGGCACCTCGATAATCGCTGCCATGATCGGCCGCCTCACCGGAACCCTCGCCGCCAAGACGCCGCCGCAGGTGCTCGTCGACGTCGGCGGCATCGGCTACGAGGTCGACGTGCCGATGTCGAGCTTCTACAACCTGCCCGCGCTCGGCGAGCGCGTCACGCTGCTTACCCACTTTGTCGTGCGCGAGGACGCGCAGGTGCTGTTCGGCTTCCTCAGCCACGAGGAGCGTTCGACGTTCCGGCTCCTCGTCAAGATCTCGGGCGTCGGCCCGCGCACCGCGCTCTCGATCCTCTCCGGCCTCTCGGTCGACGAGCTGGTGCGCGCGGTCTCGCTCCAGGAGAGCGGCCGCCTGATCAAGGTTCCCGGCATCGGCAAGAAGACCGCCGAGCGGCTGCTCCTCGAGCTTAAGGGCAAGCTGGGCGACGCGGTCGCCGCACCGGCGAGCGTGACGTCGAGCGCGCAGGCCGACATCCTGCAGGCGCTGGTCGCGCTCGGCTACAGCGACCGCGAGGCGAGCGCGACGTTGAAGACGCTGCCGGGCGACACCGAGGTCGCCGCCGGCATCAAGCAGGCATTGCGCGCGCTCGCGAAGTAAAGACGCGCGGCGGTGAGCTTCGTCAACCTGAGCGCGAGGATCGCGCCGCGGCCCGCAACGTCGGCGCCGCTCAGTGCATGTGGCCGTCGCCCGCCGCCTCCGCGGGCTTCGGCCGGCCGACGATCACCTTGACCTCGACCTTGCCCGCGCGCTCGAACTCGAGCGTCATCGGGAAGCTCGCGTCTTCCTTCAGCGGCTCCTTGAGGCCGATCAGCATCATGTGCAGACCGGCGCCGGGCTTCATCTGCACCTTCGCCTTCGGCGCGAGGGCGATGCCGTCGATCTCGCGCATCCGCATCACACCCTGGGCGTCGACCGCCATCGTGTGGAGTTCGACGCGCGAGGCCGCCGGGGTGCTGGCGCGAACGAGCCGGTCGGCGACGGCGCCCTTGTTCTCGATCGAGGCGAGATAAGCCGCGCCGTTGCTCGTGCCGGGGATCGACGGCGTGGCGTACGGGTGGCCGATGGCGATGTCGCCGACGTCCGCGCCGTGCGCGGCGACGCCGAGCGCTGCGGCGCAGAGCGCGGCGGCTAGAAGGGCGCGGGGGCCGACAGGAAAGAGGGTGGAAAGCGTCGTCATGGCAGTCTCTGGTGATCGCACGAGCCGCGCGACGGTGGCGGGTCGACGCGCTAACCGGCGTCAAAGGTCCGCTGCGTCTCGGCGATTGTCGCGGCAGTCGCGCCGCCCCGCAGCGCTCGATAATGGGCCATGAGCATCCAGACCGACGAGTTCGCGTCCGCTCCGGCGCCGGCGCGCGGCGCCGGCACCGCGGCCCGCGTCGTCGGCGGCGCGGCCGGCTCGCCGAACGAGGAGGCGATCGAGCGCGCGCTCCGGCCCAAGGGCCTCGCCGAGTACGTCGGCCAGGCAAAGCCGCGCGAGCAGCTCGAGATCTTCATCGGCGCGGCGCGGATGCGCGGCGAGGCGATGGACCACGTCCTCCTGTTCGGCCCGCCGGGGCTCGGCAAGACGACGCTCTCGCACATCATCGCCAACGAGCTCGGCGTCAACCTACGCTCGACCTCGGGGCCGGTGCTCGAGAAGCCGAAGGACCTGGCGGCGATCCTCACCAACCTCGAGAAGAACGACGTCCTCTTCATCGACGAGATCCATCGCCTCTCGCCTGTGGTCGAGGAGATCCTCTACCCGGCGCTCGAGGACTACCAGATCGACATCATGATCGGCGAAGGGCCGGCGGCGCGCTCGATCAAGCTCGAGTTGCAGCCGTTCACCCTGATCGGCGCCACCACCCGCGCCGGCATGCTCACCAACCCGCTGCGCGACCGCTTCGGCATCGTCGCCCGGCTCGAGTTCTACAGCGCCGAGGAGCTGGCGCGCATCGTCGAACGCTCGGCGCGCCTGCTCGACGTGCCGCTCGACGAAGAGGGCGGCTACGAGATCGCGCGGCGCTCGCGCGGCACGCCGCGGGTCGCCAACCGGCTGCTCAGGCGGGTGCGCGACTTCGCCGACATGAAAGGCAGCGGCCAGATCACCAAGCCGCTGGCCGACCGGGCGCTCGCCATGCTCGACGTCGACGCCCACGGCCTCGACGTGATGGACAGGAAGCTCCTCGAAGCGGTGATTCACCGATTCGACGGCGGGCCGGTCGGCCTCGACAACGTCGCCGCGGCGATCGGCGAGGAGCGCGACACGATCGAGGACGTGCTCGAGCCCTTCCTCATCCAGCAGGGCTTCCTGCAGCGCACGCCGCGCGGCCGGGTCGCCACCGTGGCGGCCTATCGCCACCTGGGCGTGCTGCCGCCGAAGAGCGCCGCCGCCCTGTTCAACGACGCCGGCTGAGGCGCCTCGCGGCGCACGTGCGGCGCAGGCGCCGGCTCAGATCAGGTCTTCGTGCACGAGCCGGCCGTAGTGCACGGCCGACCTGGCGGCAAAGCGCGCGGCGACGTCCTTCACCTTGGCGGTCTGTTCGCTGTCGGGCGAATGGACGACGAGCCACGCCACGCCTTCGCCCGCCAGCGTCATGTAGCGCCGCATCAGCGTGATCTCGTAGCCGAAGCCGGCGGCGCCGCTGGCGTTTCGCATCATGTCGTTCAGGTCGGGAAAGAGCTCGGCCGACGTGAAGGAGACGATGTCGGCATCGACGAACCCGGCGTCGAGAAGCGCCTGGCGCGCCTGGGCGGCGTTCGCGTCGTCGGCGAAGGCCAGGATTGCGTGACCCACCGGGTTGAGCGCACCGAGGGTACGCATCTCCTGAAGCTCGTCTTTGGTCATCCGCGTGCTCATCGCACCTCTTCTCCTGTCGTCGAACCCTTTGCGGCGGCACCCGTTTGAGCCGCGCGCCGGCGCAGCCAGGCCAGCAACTCGCCGACGAAGCCGCGCCGGAAGGCGACGACGCAGACGACGAAGATGGCGCCGATGATGACGTTGATCCACGAGCCGACGCGATCGGAGAGGAAGTTCTGCAGGCCGATGATCGTGAATGCGCCGAGCACCGGCCCGGCGAATGTGCCGAGGCCGCCGAGCAGCGTCATCAAAATCACCTCGCCCGACATCGACCAGTGTGCGTCGGAGAGCGACGCGAAGCCGAGCACCAGGGTCTTCATCGCCCCCGCCAGGCCGGCCAGGGCCGTTGACAGGACGAACGCGAGCAGCTTGTAGCGTGCCACCTCGTAGCCGAGCGAGATCGCCCGGGGCTCGTTCTCGCGGATCGCCTTCAGTACCTGGCCGAAGGGTGAATGCACGACCCGGATGATGAACAAGAAGACGGCGACGAAGACCGCCAGGACGATGAAGTAAAGCGTCACGTCGTTGTCAAGGGCGAGCACGCCGAAGAGCGCCCGCCGCGGCACGCCCTGCAGGCCGTCTTCCCCGCCGGTCATGGGCGCCTGCAGGAACACGAAATAGACCATCTGGGACAGCGCCAGGGTGATCATCGCGAAGTAGATTCCCTCGCGCCGGATGGCGATCAGGCCGACGACGAGCCCGAGGGCGGCGGCGACGCCGGTGCCGGCGAGAACGCCGAGTTCGGGCGTCCAGCCGGCCGAGCGCACCAGCCAGCCGGCGGCATAGGCGGCGGCGCCAAAGAACGCGGCATGGCCGAACGACAACAGCCCGGTGTAGCCGAGCAGGAGGTTGAAAGCGCAGGCGAACATCGCATAGCAGAGCGCCTTCATCATGAAGACAGGGTAGACGCCGACGAACGGCGCGATGACGAGCAACGCCAGGATCACGAGCCAGGCGGCCACTGCTCCTCGGCCGGGGCGTCCGAGCGCGGGTGGCGCGGTCATTTTTCCCTGCCGAACAGGCCGGCCGGTCGAATCATGAGAACGATCGCCATGATGACGAAGACGACGATGTTGGATGCTTCGGGATAGAACACCTTGGTCAGCCCTTCGATCACGCCGAGCGCGAGGCCGGTGAGAATGGAGCCGAGTATCGAGCCCATGCCGCCGATGACGACGACCGCGAACACGACGATGATGAGGTTCGAGCCCATCAGGGGCGTCACCTGGATCACCGGCGCCGCCAGTACGCCGGCGAGGGCGGCGAGGCCGGCGCCGCCGGCATAGGTCAGCATCACCATCACGGGCACGTTGATGCCGAAGGCCTGCACGAGCGCCGGATTCTCGGTCCCGGCGCGCAGGTAGGCGCCCAGGCGCGTCCGCTCGATCAGGAACCAGGTTCCCAGGCAGACGGTGAGCGACGCAACGACGACCCAGGCGCGGTAGTTCGGCAGGACCATGAAGCCGAGATTGGTCGCCCCTCGCAGCACCTCGGGCACCGGATACGACTCGCCGGAAACGCCGAAGTAGTAGCGGAAGACGCCTTCGGCGATGAGCGCGAGCCCGAACGTGAGCAGCAGGCCGTAGATCGGGTCGACACGGTAGAGGTGGCGCAGAAGGAGTCGCTCGATGAGCGCGCCGATGGCGCCGACGATGAGCGGCGCGAGTGCGAGCGCGAACCAGTAATTGACGCCGAACCGGTCGAGTCCGATCCAGGCGACGTAGGCGCCGATCATGTAGAGCGCGCCATGCGCGAAGTTGACGATGCCGAGCAGACCGAAGATCACCGCCAGGCCGAGGCTCAGCATGGCGTAGAACGAACCGTTCACCAGGCCGAGCAGAAGCTGGCCGAGAAAGGCCTGGATGGGGATGCCGAAGATCTCCATGGGAGTCGGGGCGCAGCGCCGGCCGGCGACGCGAGGCGATCGCCGGCCGGAGTGCTCAGCCGGCGGCTACTTCCAGGCGGCGCACTTCGACTCGGCCTTGGTCGTGAATGCGTCTTCGCCCTTGATCGTCGCGACGACGTTGAAGTAGTCCCACGGCTCCTTCGAGTCGGCGGGCGCCTTCACCTGCATCAGGAACATGTCGTGGACCATGCGCCCGTCGGGACGGATGTGCCCGTTCTTGGCATACATGTCGTTGATCTTCGTCTGATGCATGTGCGCCAGTACCTTGTCGCCGTCGTCGGTGCCGGTCGCCTTCACCGCCTTCAGGTAGGTTTGCGCGACCGAGTAGTCCGCCGCCTGCAGGGACGACGGCATGCGCTTCATCTTGTCGAAGAAGCGGCGGCTCCAGGCGCGCGTCTCGGCGTCGTGGTTCCAGTACCAGCTGTCGGTCAGGTACAGGCCCTGCGTCGCCTTCAGGCCGAGCGCGTGCACGTCGTTGATGAACATCAGCAGCGCCGCCAGCTTCATCGTCTTGGTAATGCCGAACTCGTTAGCGCCCTTGATCGAGTTGACGAGGTCGCCGCCGGCGTTCGCGAGGCCGAGGATCTGCGCCTTGCTGGCCTGCGCCTGCAGCAGGAAGGAAGAGAAGTCGCTGGCGTTGAGGGGCACCCGGACGTCGCCGAGCACGGTGCCGCCGGCGGCCTTGACGACCTTTGACGTGTCGGCCTCCAGCGCATGGCCGAACGCGTAGTCGGCGGTCAGGAAGAACCAGCTCTTGCCACCGGCCTTGACGACGGCGCCGCCGGTACCCTTGGCGAGTGCCACGGTGTCGTAGGCGTAGTGGACGGTGTATGGCGAGCACTGCTCGTTGGTGAGCGCCGAGCTGCCCGGCCCGACCGCCAGGAAGGGCTTGTGCTTCTCGGCGGCGACCTTGGCCATGGCGAGGTTGACGCCCGAGTTCGTGCCACCGATCAGCATGTCCATGCCCTGCGTGTCGAACCACTCGCGCGCTTTCACGGCACCGATGTCGGGCTTGTTCTGGTGGTCGGCGACGAGGAGCTCGATCTTCTTGCCGTTGACGGCGCCGCCCATGTCGGCGATGGCCATCTTGATCGCTTCGGCGCCGGCCGGGCCGTCGATGTCGGCGTAGAGGCTGGCCATGTCGGTGATGAAGCCGATGCGGATCACGTCGCCGGACACCTGCGCCTGTGCCGCCGGTGCCGCGCCGAGTGCCGCCGTGAAGGCGATCGCTGCCGCTGACGATTTCTTGAGTTTGAACATCGAAGTCTCCTTGTGTGTGTGGAATGAAAGGAAGGGAAAGAAGGCGTCAGACGCCGAGGTACTCGTGCACGCGGGCGAGCCGGTCAGGCAGCTCCGTACGCGTGAAGTCCTGGATGACCCGGCCGTGCTCCATGACCAGGAAGCGATCGGCGAGCTCGGCGGCGAAGGCGAAATTCTGCTCCACCATCACGATCGTGTAGCCGCGCCCGCGCAAGTCGCGGACGACGTCGCCGAGCTTGTCGACGATCACCGGCGCCAGCCCCTCGGCGATCTCGTCGAGCAGGAGCAGGCGCGCGCCCGAGCGAAGGATGCGGGCGACGGCGAGCATCTGCTGCTCGCCGCCGGACAGCCGCGTGCCCTGGCTCGACGCGCGCTCCTGCAGGTTCGGGAACATGGCGTAGATCTGCTCGACGCTCAAGCCGCCGGGGCCGAGCACCGGCGGCAGCATGAGGTTCTCCTCAGCCGACAGCGACGAGAAGATGCCGCGCTCCTCCGGGCAGTAGCCAAGGCCGAGACGCGCGATTCGGTGCGTGGGCAGGCCGACGGTCTCCTCGCCGCGCACCTTGATCGAGCCGCGACGCGAGCCGATGAGGCCCATGATGGCGCGCAAGGTGCTCGTCCGTCCGGCGCCGTTGCGGCCGAGCAGCGTGACGACCTCGCCTTCGTCGACGTGCAGGTCGACGCCGTGCAGCACGTGCGACTCGCCGTACCAGCCGTGCAACCCGCGCACTTCGAGAAAGCGCTCGCCCATTGCCGTGCCTTCAGGCCGCTGCGGCGTGGGCACGGCCCATGTAGGCCTCCATCACCGCCGGATTGCGCGACACCTCTTCGTAGGGCCCTTCGGCGAGCTTGGCGCCGCGGGCGAGCACCGTGATCGTGTCGGCGATGCTGGCCACCACGCTCATGTTGTGCTCGACCATGAGGACGGTGCGATGGGCCGCGACGCGCTGGATCAGGCGCCGGATCCGCTCGACGTCCTCGAGTCCCATGCCCTGCGTCGGTTCGTCGAGCAGCATCAGTACCGGATCCATCGCCAGCGTGGTGGCGATCTCGAGCGCGCGCTTCCTGCCGTAGCTGAGCTCGATCGCCGGCAGTGCCGCGGAAGCCTCGAGGTCGACGGCGTGGAGCAGCTCCATGGCGCGGGCGTCGAGGCCGCTCAGCGAACGCTCGGAGCGCCAGAAGTGAAACGACGTGCCGAGACGGCGCTGCAGCGCGATGCGAACGTTCTCGAGCACCGTCAGATGGCCGAAGACCGCCGAGATCTGGAACGAGCGGACGATGCCGCGTCGCGCCGTGGCGGCGGGGCGCTCGGCGCTGATGTCGTCGCCGTCGAAGAGGATGGTTCCCGAGGTCGGCCGGATGAACTTCGTGAGCAGGTTGAAGCAGGTCGTCTTGCCGGCGCCGTTCGGGCCGATCAGGGCGTGGATCGTGCCGCGCCGCACGCTCAGGTCGATGGCGTCGACGGCAACGAAGCCCTTGAACTCCTTGGTCAGGGCGCGCGTCTCCAGGATGACATCGCCGCCCGCGCGGCGGGGCTCGACCCCCGCTGTCATGCCGCCACCGCCTCGTGCAGCAGCGGCCGCAGGCGCTCGCCACCGAGCCGCGTCGACAGCTCGGCGGCGACGGCGATCGCGGCATCGCGATGGCGCGCGCCCCGGTCGGCGCCGAGGAGCGCCTTGTTGATGCAGACCGACACCGCCGCGACCACCTCGCCCGAGGGGCCGAAGACCGGCGCACCGAAGGAAAAGACCCCTTCGCGAACGCCTTCGTGGTCGGTGCTGTAGCCGCGCCGGCGGGTGAGTGCGAGCTCCTTCAGCAACGCGTCGATATCGCGCGGTCCCTTGCGCGTCAGCCGCGTGCCCAGGCCGTCGGCGAAGCGCTGGCGGACGTCATCGGCCGGGAGATGCGCGAGCATCGCCTTGCCGCTGCCTGAAAGGTACGCCGGCAGGCGCATGCCGACCGTGAACGCCAGGCCGAGCGGGCGGGCGCTGTTGCGCACGGCGACGTAGAGCGCCTCGGTCCCGGAAAGCACCGAGAGAACGACCGTCTCCTCGGGTGAAGCGCCGCGCTCGGCCCACAGGGCGTTGAATTCCTGGGCCACGTTGGTCCCGGAGACGAACGCCTCCGCGAGCCCCATGACGCGGGGGCCGATGCGAAACGTGCCGTCCGCTTCGCGGCGCAGATAGCCGAACGAAACCAGCGTGCCGCACAGGCCGTGGACGCTGCTCTTGGGCAGGCCGAGCTCGACGCTCAGGCGGGCCAGGCTCATCGGCTCGCGCGCGCCGGCCAGCCGCTCCAGCAGTGTGAGCGCCCGCGACACGGCAGGCACGAGCGGCGTGACGCGCGGCGGCGGCGCGGCGGCGGGAAGTGCACGCAGAATGTCGGCGCGCGGGTCGAGACGGGGTTGCATCGGAGGGTCGGTGGCGTGCGCCTCGTTCATCAGGCTGAACGCCTTTCAGCGCATCGGACGCGAGTCTAGGGCAGGGTCGAGGCGGTCCGGGCCGTCCTTTCGGCTCGTATGCGGGTTACCCCTGACAGGAATTGCCCTGTGCCGACACGGGGCGCACCGCTTCAGCGCGCCGTCGGCAGCTTGCGATGCAGCACGTGGCGGCCGTCGCGCAGCGAGACATAGCCCCCGGTGGTGAGGTCCTTCATGACCCGGTTCACCATTTCGCGCGACGAGCCGACCCGATCGGCGATGTCCTGCTGGGTGAGCTTCTCGCGGACGATGCGCTCGCTGCCGACCGCGTCCGACAGGTCCATCAGGACGCGGACCATGCGGCCGTAGACATCCTGCAGGGCCAGGCTCTTCACCTGGTCGGTCAGGCGGCGGACCATGCGGGTCAGCTTCTGCGAGAGATGCAGCGCGAAGTCGGGGTGATCGGCAAGGAAGCCGCGCAGTTCGCCGCCCTGCACGACGCAGCAGGTCGACGCCTCGATCGTGCGCACCGAGGCCGAACGGGCGGCACCGTCGAGCGACAGCTCGCCCACGTATTCCCCCGGGCCGTGCTCGGACAGGACGACGTCGCGGCCGTCCTCCGAGCTGGCATAGGTGCGCAGGCGCCCGCTCAGCACGATGTAGAGCGAATCGCCGGCGTCGCCCTCGGTGATGAGGATGGTGTTGGCGCGAAACAGCCGCGTGTTGCCGCGCGCGGCAAGGGCGTCGAGCAGGGCAGGCGGGAGGCGGTCTTCGGTCACGGGAGCGGCCGCCGGCAGGCGGCGAACGGCATGGCGAATTATGGGCAGCGCCGCCCGAAGTGACCAATGTCACACCCGGGCGGCGCCTTGCTCACTCGGCCACCGGGTCGCGTTTGCAGAGACTGCAGCCAGGCCGAGCGGAACGCGCCGGCCGAGCCAGCCCGAGGAGTCTCACCATGAAAACGCACTTCGAAGACCTCGCCTCCGCGATCGTCAGCGCGACGTTCTGCGTCGCCACCGCCGCGGCGCTCTACGTGATGTTCGTTGGCGCGGCGCTCGCCTGAGACCGACGCCGCGACCGCCACTGCCCTGTCGGAGCCGCCATGAGCCCCCTCGCCTTCGCCGCAACGAGCCGCCTGGCCCGCCGCGCCGCGGGCTGGCTGGCGCAGGCGGCGCTCGCGCCGAGCGGCTGGGGCGCCGCTGGCCGCCTGGTGCTGCTGGCGACCAGCCTGGCGCTGGCCGGGTGCGCGGCGCTGCCCGGGCAGGTGGAACGCCCGGTCTCCTACGCGCGCAGCGACGTCGCCGACACCCGGCTGGCGCAGGTCGCCGCCGCCTCGACGCCCCCTGGCCAGCAGGCACTGTCGGGCTTTCGCCTGCTGCCCGACGGCAGCCAGGCGATCGACGCCCGCATGGCGCTGATCCGCCGCGCCGAGCAGTCGATCGACGTCCAGTACTACCTGATCGCCGGCGACAACACCGGCCTGGGCCTGATGCGCGAGCTGCGCGATGCGGCGGCGCGCGGCGTGCGCGTGCGCATCCTCGTCGACGACCTCTACGCCACCGGCCAGGACCCGCTGTTCGCCGGGCTGGCGGCCCACGCCAACATCGAGCTGCGCCTCTTCAACCCGCTGCCGGCGCGCAAAGGCGGCTTCGCCGAGCGCGTCGCGCTGTCGCTGCACGACTTCTCGCGCATCAACCGGCGCATGCACAACAAGCTGTTCGTCGTCGACGGCGCCTTCGCCATCGGCGGCGGCCGCAACATCGCCGACGAATACTTCGGCCGCAGCGAGCCGGCCAACTTCATCGACATGGACATCCTCTGTTCGGGCCCGGTCGTGGCCGAGCTCGAGGCGGTGTTCGACCACTACTGGAACAGCGTGCACGCCTATCCGGTGCAGAGCCTGGTCGGCGCGGGGTTCGACGCGGCCGCGGCCGCCCGTGCGTTCGACGCCAGGGTGAGCGACCTGGCGGCCGACGGCGCGCCGACCGAGGAAGACGCGCTCGGCCAGTCCAGCGTCTCGTCGCAGCTGGCCGGCGGCCGCATCGACCAACGGTTCGCCGACGCCCAGGTGCTGGCCGACGCGCCGAGCAAGGTCGACACCGGCGGCGACGACGACGGCACCGGCGCCGACGAGACGGTCTCGGGCGCCACGATGGTGTTGATCGGCGCCGCCCGCTCCGACGTGCTCGTCGCGTCGCCCTACTTCGTGCCCGGCAGCCGCGGCATCGAAGTGATGAAGGAGGCCATGAGCCACGACGTTCGGGTCACCGTCATGACCAACTCGCTGGCGACCACCGACGAGCCGCTGGTCCACTTCGGCTACGCGCGCTACCGCAGCGCCCTGCTGACGATGGGCGTGAGTCTCTTCGAGCTCATGCCGTCGGACGAGCACAAGGCGGCGGAGACGACGCTCGAGGCCCACGGCTCGCTGGGCCGCCTGCATGCCAAGCTGGCGGTCGTCGACGGCCGGCGGCTCTTCATCGGCTCGATGAACATGGACCGCCGCTCGGCGCGCTGGAACACCGAGGTGGGCCTGGTCATCGACAGCGCCGAGATCGCCGGCGACGTCGCCGCGCTGCTTCGTAACGACCGCCTGCCGAGCAGCTACCGGCTGCGCGCCACCGGCGCCGGCCGGATCGAATGGGTGGCCGGCAGCGGCGCCGACGAGGTCGTGCTGGCCAAAGAGCCCGACGCGAAAGCCGGGCGGCAGTTCCGCCTCTGGCTCACTTCGCGATTCGTGCGGGAAGATCTGCTCTAAGCGGGGCGCGCGAGGCCGTGCCGGCCTCGATCGCGATCAAGGAGAAGTAGGCGCGATGTCGCGGCTCCGTCACGTTAACGCCACTTCAGCTGACGCAGCCGCGCGCCTCGATCGGCCAGACCGACTCGACCCGGCCGGCAATCAGGCCACCGCGCACGCCGACGAAGTGGTCGTGCAGGTTGACGGTCGGGTCGCAGTGGCCGGGCACGAGCCAGACCGTCTCGCCGATCGCCGGCAGCTCCGCGGTCGAGCTGCCGAGGCGCGGCCGCAACACGCCGTGCTCGTCGCTGCTTCCCGCCCAGTCGAGCTCGCGCTGCCAGACGCGCGGCGAGCCGGAATCGACCGCGTGCGCCTTGTGCCCGGCGTCGACGACCGCGTGCGAGGCGCCGCGGCTCATCACCTGGCTCTTGACGAAGAGTGCGTGCTCGAATCGCGGCGCCCCCGAAGCCGCCTCGTTGTCGGCGTAGTCGCGGTCCATGAACAGGTAGCTCCCGGCCTGCAGCTCGCCCCAGAGGCCGGCCGCGGCGTCGAAGAAGGCGGTTCCGGTGCCGCCGCCGCTGATCAGCGGACAGGCGAGCCCGGCGGCCGTGATGCTTGCCTGCGCGGCACGCGCCTGCGCCGCGGCGTGCTGCGACGCCGCCTCGCGCTCGGCCGGCGTGCGCCGGTGCTGGGCGCTGCCGTGATAGGCCTGCAGGCCGGCCAGGCGAAGACCGCCATCGGGGGGCGCGTGCGAGGCGACGTGATGCGCCAGGGCCCCGGCCGCCGCTGGCGGCACGCCGCAGCGGCCGTGGCCGACGTCGACCTCGACGAAGACGTCGATCCGGCTGCCCTGGCGGGCGACCGCGGCCGCCAGCCGCTCGACCCCTTCGACGCTGTCGACCGCGATCGCGAGCCGGATGCGCGCGGCCAGCGCCGCCACCCGGGCCAGCTTGGCCGGGTCGACGACCTCGTTCGAGATGTAGACGTCGTCGATGCCGGCCGCCGCGAGCACCTCGGCCTCGGACGTCTTCTGCACGCAGACGCCGACCGCGCCGGCGGCGATCTGCAGCCGCGCAAGAGCGGCGCACTTGTGCATCTTGGCGTGCGGTCTCAGGCGCAGGCCGTGGCCCCGGGCGAAGGCCGCCATCGTCGCCGCGTTGCGCTCCAGGGCATCGAGGTCGAGGACGAGCGCCGGGCTGTCGATGGCCGCGACACTGCTGCCGATCGCCGGCACGATGGTGTTCATGGCCGGCTCCTCATGCCCGTACCGACGCGGCGGCGGCGACGTCGCCTTCGCTGCCGTCGTCGAGCGTCGCGTCGTCGAGATGGGCGGTGTCGCTCCAGCCGACGACGGTGAAGCCCTGCGGCGTGTAGAGCAGCCGGTTGATCGCCGCGTTGCCGAGCTCCCAGGTGCGCGGTGCACCGAGCGGGATTCGCAGCGCCGCGCGGTACAGGCAGTCGAGGACGCCGCCGTGGGTGACGATGGCGACGGCCCGGCCGAGGTGCGCCTCGGCCACGCGCGTCACGGCGGCCACCGAACGATCGTAGAAGGCGCGCAGCGACTCGCCGCCTTCCGGGGCGAAATCGGGGTCGTGGCGGCGCCAGCGGGCGGCCCCCTCCGGCCAGCGGAGATCGATCTCCGCGTAGGTGGATCCCTGGAAGACGCCGAAGTGGCGCTCGCGCAGGCCGGCATCGGTCTCGACCGGAAGGCCGATCCGTTCGGCAAGGGGGCGGGCGGTGTTCCGGGCCCGCTCCAGGTCGCTGGCGACGATGCCCTGCAGGCCTTCGCCGGCCAGCGCCGCGCCCGCCCGTCGCGCCTGCCAGCGGCCGCGCTCGCTGAGCGCGGCGTCGAGCTGGCCCTGCATCCGCGCCTCGGCATTCCACACGGTCTCGCCGTGGCGCAGGGCGACGATGCGGGCGACGCCGGCGTCGAGCGGGTCGGCCATCGCTCAGCGAGCCCGGCCGGGCGGCGTCGCTCGAAGGCGCGTCATGCGTCGTCGCTCAGGCGCTGGTTCAGCGTGTACGTGCCGGAATGCGTCGCCTCGCCGATCACGTGCGGGTGGATCGCCCGCCGCAACTCGTCGCCCTTGAAGCCGCCTTCGGCCGGCGCGCGCGCCACGTTCAGCGCATAGAGCGTGAACACGTAGTGGTGCACGAGCGAGTCGTTCCAGGGCGGGAACGGGCCGTCGTAGCCGAAGTACTCGCCGGCCATTGCCGGGTCGCCGGCGAACCAGCCGGTGAAGTCGTTGAGCCCCTGCCGGGCACCCTCGAAGCCAGGCACCACCACCGCCGGCCCCGGCTTGCCGTGCGGCGTGAAGCGGTCGCTGAAGGCACCCTCGGCGATCGCCGACACCGCGACCGGCAGGTCGCAGAGCAGCCAGTGGAAGAAGTCGACCCGCGGCAGGTCGGCAGGAATCTCGCGCCCCGCCTGGTTCACGTCGTCGCCCTTGCTCGGCACGTCGAAGTCGTGGCAGATGATCGCCAGCGACTTCGTCCCCGGCGGCAGTTCGCTCCAGGCGAGATGCGGACTCGTGTTGTCGGAAAACGTCGCCGCGGACCCCTGCTCCTTGCCGGCCGCGAATCGGGCAGGGATGCGTTCGCCATTGACCCAGCTGTCGCTCCAGAGCTTCATGTCGTCATTCCTGCAGACAGGCGGTCAGGGGCCGCGATCTCAGACGCCCCAGACGACGTCGGCACGATCGGCCGCGGCGCGCTTCATCATCTCGAGCAGCGGCCAGGCGCGCCGATGCAGCCCGATCGGCGCACCGCCAGGCCGCCCGTCCTCGGCGCCGTCGGCGCTACCGCCGGCCGGACGGCGCGCCGCCCGCTCTGCGGCGATCGCACCCTCGAGCGCGTCGATCGCCGCCGGCAGGGCGGCCGCCTCGATGATGCCGCTCGCTGCCGGCTCCTTGCCGATGAGTCCGAGGAGCTGGTCGCCCACGGGCTTCATCATGATCAGGTCGGCATCGGCCTTCGATCGGAACTTGTACATGGGCTCAGCGTTGCGGATACATGTACCCGCGGTTGAAGGGGAACGCCGATTGTGCGCCGCGCATCGGGCCGTCGCCCGGGTCGCCGGTGCGGCGGGCGGCGAGCATCTGGTGAAGCGACAGCCACGCCCGCTCGAACGACATCGCGCTCCCGGCGAGGTAGAGCCGATAGGCGCGCACGACGCTGTCGCGGGTGAGGGCCGAGGCGGCGACGAGCTGGGCCTCGAGCGCGTCGCTCCATGCCCAGAGCGTGCGGGCGTAATGCGGCCGCAGGCATTCGACATCGAGCACTTCGAGACGCGCCTCGCCCATCTCGCGCAGCACGTGGGCGACGTGCATCAGCTCGCCGCCCGGGAAGATGTTCTTCTCGATGAACTCGCCCAGGCCTGAGCCGAGCTGATGGTTGCGCGTGCCGCCAGCCGTGATGCCGTGGTTCAGGAGCAGGCCGCCCGGCTTGAGCAGGCGGAAGATCTTGGCGAAGTAGCTCGGCAGCTGGGCCCGGCCGACGTGCTCGAACATGCCGATCGATGCGATCTTGTCGAACGGCTCCGACTCCGGCAGGTTGCGGTAGTCGAGCAGGTCCATCGTGACGCGGCCGCGCAGCCCCTTGGTCTCGATCAGCCGGTTCACGTGCGCATGCTGGTTGCGACTGAGGGTGATGCCCTGTGCCCTGACGCCGTAACGCTCGGCGGCCCAGAGCAGGAGCCCGCCCCAGCCAGCGCCGATGTCGAGGAAGCGCTCGCCCTCACTCAGCATGAGCTTGGCGCAGATGTGCTCGAGCTTGGCCTGCTGCGCCTGGGCCAGCGTCATGGCGGCGTCGCGGAAGTAGGCGCACGAGTACACGCGCAGGGGATCGAGCCAGAGCGCGTAGAAATCGTCGGAGACGTCGTAGTGGAACTCGATCTGCCGGGCATCGGACGACAGCCGATGGCGCAGCTGCGAGCGGGCCCGCTGCAGCAGCTGCTGCAGCCAGGCGAGCGGCGCCGGCGCGACGCCGGTGTCGATAGGGTCGCCGGGCACCATCTCGGCGGCGATCGTCATCAGCTCGCGAATGCCGCCGTCGAAGTCGACCCGGCCCTCGACGTAATCCTGACCGACCTGACCGATCTGGCCGGTGGCGATGTGGGCGAGCGGCGACAGCTCGTTGAGGCGCAGCGTCACCGCCGCGCCGGCGCGCCCGAGGCGCTGCCCTCCCGGCAGGATCACGGCCAACGGCAGGCTCAGCGACTCGAGGCGCTGTTCGAGGACTCCGGCAAGAGCGGTCATGGGCGTTCGGTCCCGGGAGGAAGCCGAACTTTAGCGAGCCCAGCCTTTCGACGCCAGAGACTGGCAAATGGCATGCCGGCGCTTCGGCGGCCCGCTCACTGTCCGGCGTTGATCACCCGAAACGAGAAGACGCGACCGATCGGCCGGCCTCGGCTGCGCTGCGGCGTGGTCACCTGCTCGACGACCAGGCCCGACGTCAAGACGAGCCGGTCGACCGCCTGGCCCAGGGGCGTCGCCTCGATCTCGGCGAGCCGGCGCATGTAGGCCGCCGGGCTGCTCAGCTGGCTGCGCATCCAGTCGAAGATCTCGTCGTCGGCGCGCAGGGCGAGCATCTCTTCGGGCACGCCCCAGATCGCCGCGAAGCGGCGGTTGAACTGACTGATGTGGCCGGCGTCGTCGGTCACCAGCACGCCGTCGTTGACCGACTCCAGGGTCGCCTGCAGGCGTGCCGCGGCGACCTCGGCCTGCCGCTCGACGCGCTGCTGCTCGCTGCGGTCGTGCAGAGCCACGACGTAGAGCGCCGCACCGGGCGCCGGCTCGACGCGGCTGACGCGGCGGGTGACCGGGATGACGGCGCCGCTGTCGGCGACGACGTAGGAATCGGAGACGATGCAGGCCTTGGCACCGGAAGCGACCTCGTCCCAGAAGCAGGCGTCCTCCGGCGTGGCGGCCATCGCCTGCATGTCGCGGCCGACAAGGGCCGCCGGATCGACGCCGAGCAGCCGCCCGGCCGGAGCGTTGGCGGCGACGATGCGCAGCCCCTCGGGCTCGACCAGGCAGACGGCGTCGAGCATCGTCTCGAGCAGGGCCGGCCAGGTCCGGCGCGCCGCCTCGGCGACGCTGAACTGCGGCACCGGCAACGGGTTGTTCACGACACGGTCTCGGCCGCTTCGACCGGCGCCGCAGCCTCGAAGAAGTAGGACACGTGCTTGGCCGGCGCGAGGTACTCCAGCGCCGTCGGCGCCAGTTGCTGCGGCTTGAGGCTGCGCCGGATGCCGAGGCCGGCGGTCGTCTCGAGGTCGAGTACCAGCGCCTCGTCGCGCTTGGTTCCCGCGTCGTGCAGGAGCACGCTGGGCTTGAGCGGGCGCGACGAGTTGACGGCGACGACCAGGGCGTAGCGGTCGTCGGTGAGCTGCACGAGCGAGCCCGGTGGATAAACGCCCATCATCTTGATGAAGGCGCCGAGGATCGAGGTGTCGAACTTGCGCCGCCCCTGGGCGAACAGCAGCGAGAGCGACTCGTGGGGCGTCATCGCGCGCGCCAGCAGGTGCGGATTGCAGAGATTGTCGTAACGGTTGACGAGGGCGACGATGCGCGCGCCCATCGTCATCCGGTCGCTGTTCAGGCGGGCCGGAAAGCCGCTGCCGTCGGCGTGTTCGTGGTGCTGGCCGACGATGGCCGTCGCCCCCGGCGACAAGCCCATCCGTCGGGCCTGCGCCAGGCCGAGCTCGACGTGCTCCTCGTAGACGCGCACCTCGCTCGGCGAGAAGCTCTCGTCGCGGTGTCGCATGCGCGTGGGCTGGTCGATCTTGCCGACGTCGTGCAGCAGCGCGCCGACGCCGAGGTCGAGCATCTCGTCGGCGGAAAAGCCGAAGCAGCGACCCATGAGCAGCGAGATGATGGCGACGTTCATCGAATGCATCGACGCCTTGTCGCCGGCCCCCTCGCCGAGCATGCGGATGCAGAGATCCTGCTCGCCGAGCATCTTGTCGACCAGCGAGCGACCGAGCGCCTCGGCCTCGCCGCGGGCGTCGTGCGGGCGGGCCGGGACGATCTCGATCACGTGGCGGCAGGCGCGCGCCGCTTCGCCGTACTGGCGCTGGCAGACGGCGAGCGCCTCGCGCTGCGCGTCGAGGCGCAACGCCCGTTCGCGGCCGGCGTCCGGCGCCGCCGCTGGCGCGAGCGATTGGGCCGCCGACGCCAGCACGCCGGGTTCGGTATCGGTGCCGTCGCCGTCGTCGGCGCCTTGCGGGTCGTTGGCTGCGGCGTCGGTGACCCCACCCGGACCGGACGCGACGGCGACGGCCGGCTCGGGCTCGGGCTCCGAGAGATCGCTCTGCTGCGGGCTCCAGCGAACGCGCGCCAGGCCGAGCGAGCGGATCGTCGCGACCTGCGCCGGCGAAGTGATCCGAAAGCTGCTGAGCGGAAAGGGGTGCGACATCCAGCCCACGTCGAGGTGCACGAACATCCCGACGCGAAGCGCCTGGACGTCGATCACATCGGTGTGGTTTGCGACCTTCATGGCGTTGGGGCCGGCGGCGAAGGGCCGCGCGGATAGCGAAGTTATCGGCAGTTGGCGGAGGCTCTTGAGACGGCCCGGAACGTGACGCATGCCACGCCGAATGCGCGTTCGGCGGCCGGCGGCGCCCGGTCGCGCCCACCGCCGCCACGCTCTAGACTGGGGCCTTCTTCGGCAGGGAGGCCACTCGATGACCTACGAATACGGCTCGGAGTCGAAGCGGCTCGAGCTGCCGAACCCCTATCGCCTGCAGAACGCCCTGCTCTGGCTGTGTGCCGCGCTGCTCGTCGCCGCCGGCATCACGAGTCTTTTCTGGGCCAAGAGCGCCATGGAGTCGAGCCAGCTGCGGCTCGTCCTGGCGCCTCTCGTCGCCGGCCTGCTGCTCGTCGCCGCCGGCCTGGCCGCGGCGGCGAGCGCGGCGACGCGGCTGCGCTTCGTCTTCGGCCGCGGCCGGCCCGCGTCGCTCGCCCCGGAGATCCCGGTCGGCGCCACCGGCGGCTCGCCGGCGGCCGACGCCGTCAAGGAGCTGCTGCGCCAGGGCGGGCTGGTCTACCCGGAGCCGCAGGGCGCCATCGAAGGCCTGCTCTACCACTGGGCGCCCGCGCTCATCACGGCGCCGCGCGAGGTCCAGGCGCTGGCTCGACGCTACATGTTCAACCTCGCGGCGATCGCCGCCACCCTGCTCAGCCTGCTCGTCTCCTGGTTCGCCTTCGGCACCGCGACGACGCGGCCGTGGATCGCCATCCTCTACTTCGCCTTCGGCCTCGTCTTCCTGCTCCAGCCCGTGCTCACGCAGCACAAGGCCCGGGTGACAACGGCATCGCTCGTCGCCCTCATCGCCGCCGCCATCCTCGGCCCGGTAGCGATCGGCCTCCTCGCGCCGAAGCTGCCCTCGCTCGGCGCCTTCTCGCTCGACACGCAGACCTTCGTCATGCTCGGCACGGCGCTCCTGGCCTGCGGCCTGGCGATGACGGCGATCCTCGCCCAGGTCGACCCGGCGCCGCAGACGCGGGCCAGCGTCGAGCAGCAGCGGTTGTCGATGAACGCGCCGCCGTCGACCTTGATGGACGAGCTCGACCGCCTGATGCAGGCCTCGTGGAGCGAGCGCATCCCGAACCGGCGCTACGCCCGCATCGATCCGGTGACCGCCGGTGCGACGCCGGCCGGCAACTTCGCCGGCGAGCTGTTCGAGGAGAGCCAGCCGCTGCCCATCTCCGGCACCCAGGCACCGACCCTCGCCTCGGCGCTCGGCGCGCCGCGCCACCGCGCCGTCCTGATGCTCGATCTCTACGCGACGCTCCTCGTCGTCGTCGCCACGGCGATGTCGCTCGCCTTCGTGCGCAACTTCGACGCCGGCGCGCCCTGGCAGCAGAACCGCTTCTCGCTCGCGGGCACCTCGGCCATCCTCGCCGTCGTCGCCGCGTTCTGCTTCCAGGCCGCGGCGCGCCTGTGGGGGCGCTTCAACTTCGAGTCGGTCCTCACCTGGGTCGAGATGGCGGGCAGCTGGCAGACCTCGCGCATCGGCACCGGCAACAACTTCACGAGCCGGATGAACACCGAGAACAACGTCGTCCGCACCGAGTCGATGACGCTGCGGGTCTGGCGGGCCCGTATCGAATCGGTCGTCTTCGGCAAGGACGACGCCCGCCAGGTGACGGCGATGTTCTCGACCGAGCAGGAAGCGCGCGCGCTCGCTGCCGAACTGATGCAGTTCGCGCGTGGCCAGAGCGTTCTCGTCGCGCCCTTCAGCGGCGAGGACGAGCAGCGCATCGCCGCGCTCAATGCCGGCGAACGGGCGATGGCCGCCGGCGCCGACAGCGGCTCGGCTGCGCAGCTGCATCGCGAGCTGCAGTCGGCAGCGGCGGTGGCCGCTGTCGGCATGGCCAGGGTGGCCGCGCCGCCGGCACCCGTCGCCCGGCGCTTCTGCCCGGCCTGCGGCACCGAGGCGCAACCGGGTGGCCGGTTCTGCAGCCACTGCGCGGCGCCGCTGCCGGCCTAGGGAGGCGCGGGCGGTGCGGCGGCGGCCGCATCGCCGATCCATTCATGCCTGAGCGCGGCCGAGCGCCGCGACGCCTCGCCCCGGACGACCGAGCGGGCACACTACGGGCATGAGAACGCAGGTCGCCATCGTCGGCGCGGGACCGGCCGGGCTGCTGCTCGCCGCGCTGCTCGCGAAATCCGGCATCGACACCGTCGTCCTCGAGCAGCGCACCGGCGAGTACGTCCTCGGCCGGATCCGCGCCGGCGTCCTCGAGCAGGTGACGGTCGATCTGCTCGACGCCGCCGGCGCCGGCGCCCGGATGCACGACGAGGGCCTGCCGCACGACGGCATCGGGCTCTCTTTCGGCGGCGCGCGCCATCGCATCGACATGCACGCGCTCACCGGCGGCAAGCGGGTCATGGTGTACGGCCAGACCGAAGTGACGCGCGACCTCATGCAGCTGCGCGCCGACGCCGGCCTGCAGACCGTCTACGGAGCCGAGAACGTCAGCCTGCACGGCTTCGACGGCGCACGGCCTGTCGTGCGCTACACGCATGGCGGTCGCGCCCACGAGCTCGGCTGCGACTTCATCGCCGGCTGCGACGGCTACCACGGCGTCAGCCGGCAGAGCGTGCCGCAGGACGCGCTCAGCGTCCACGAGCGCGTCTATCCGTTCGGCTGGCTCGGCGTCCTGTCGGAGACGCCGCCGGTCTCGCACGAGCTCATCTATTCCAGCCACGAGCGCGGCTTCGCGCTCTGCAGCATGCGCTCGGCGACCCGGAGCCGCTACTACGTGCAGTGCCCCCTCGACGACCGCGTCGAGGCGTGGAGCGACGACGCGTTCTGGGCCGAGCTGCGGGCCCGGCTCGACCCCGCGGCCGCGGCGGCGCTGGTGACGGGGCCCTCGATCGAGAAGAGCATCGCGCCGCTGCGCAGCTTCGTCGCCGAGCCCATGCGCTTCGGCCGGCTCTTCCTCGCCGGCGACGCCGCGCACATCGTGCCGCCCACCGGCGCCAAGGGCCTGAACCTGGCCGCTGGCGACGTCGGCCTGCTGGCGCAAGCGCTCGGCGAGCACTACGTCGAACGGAGCGACGCCGGCATCGACGACTATTCGGCCCGCTGCCTGCGCCGGGTCTGGCGCGCCGAACGCTTCTCGTGGTGGTTCACCTCGCTCATGCACCGCTTCCCGGAGACCGGCAGCTTCGGCCGCAGGATTCAGGCTGCCGAGCTCGACTATCTCGTGCACTCGGTCGCCGCCTCGACGGCGCTGGCCGAGAACTACGTCGGCCTGCCGCTGTAGCGAGACCGCAGCGCGCGCTTCGCCGGATGGCCGCCAAAGTCGCATCGGCGTCGCGCGACCCGATTCCTATAATTCGTGACGCCGGTGCCGTCGACACCGGTTCCCCCGCACGCCCGGAGATTCCATGGCAATGTCGCGCTCGGTCACCGCTTTCTCGCACCTGGCCCTGCTCTCGCTGCTGGCCCTGGCCGCCGCGCCGAGCCTGGCCCAAGGCCGCTTCACGATGTCAGCCGACGGCGCGGAGGTGCACGACGCCACGACGCAGCTCACCTGGCGACGCTGTGTCGAAGGCATGCACTGGGACGGCAAGGGCTGCACCGGCAAGGCGACGCGGTTCAGTTACGCCAGCGCCAAGAAGGCCGCCGCCGGCGCCAGTCCGTGGCGGGTGCCGGCCCGGGAAGAGCTCCGGGGCCTGGTCGACAGGACGGCAAGGAAGAAGCCGAGGATCGATCGCGAGGCCTTCCCGAATACGCCCTCGCTGCCCACCTGGGCCAGTCGCGCCGGCACCGACGACAACCTCAACGCCTGGCTGGTCAGCTTTTCGAGCGGCAAGGTTCAGGGCAACACCGGTCAGGCGAAGTTTCCCCTGCGCCTGGTCCGCAGCAGCCCCTGACCGCTGCGCCGCGAGAGAGCGCCCTTCTCAGGGCTGCAACTGGCGTTGCTTCATCTGCACGTAGTCGCTCTCCGAAAGCTCGTGCAGTTGCGGCGCGAACTCCTCGGTCGCCGCGAACCAGTCGCGGATGCGCTTGTTCGTCTGTTCGGCCCGCGGCAGCGCGAGCGAGCCCAGGTACGCCTCGATGGCGAGGTAGTAGCGCATGGTGTTGCGCTCGACGACCCCGCGGATGCCTTTCGCCAGGATCGGCTTGCCGTCGGGACCCTTGCCGACGACGCTGAAGCCGACCTTGTCGGCGCCGACGGTGGACAGATACACCTGCATGGCCAGCCGCGCCGCAAAGCCGTAGCCGTACGAGTACGACATGTGCAGGAATGATTTCTCGCCATCGAGCGGTATCGCCTCGAGCGCGATCCGGTAGTCGCGCGTGCCGAGCGGACCCTCGGGCGCGTTCATGGTCACCTGCAGGTAGCCGCGGGTGTTGGCGACCACGCGATAGTCGAAGGTGACGCTGCTCGCGTCCTCGGTGTAGTCGTCGGCCTTCTTGCCGAGACTCAGGCTCATCGTCGTGTGGGCCGCCGTGCCCTCGGCCTGGCAGCGCTTGACGTTCAGGTGCAACGCCAGGATGTCGCACCACTGGCTCGCGGTCTGCATCGAGCGCTTGATCACCGCGAACGGATAGCCGACCTCGACGAAGACCTCGCCACGCTGGTTGTCCGAGGCCTGCGCCGACTCGAGGTAGAGCGGCCGCTTGTACGCGTTGGCGGCGAGCTTGTCGGCGAGTGCCGCATGGCGCGCCCGCAGTGCGTCGGCGCCCGCCTGCGCGGCAGCCGGAGCGCTCGCCGCGAGGCCGCAAGCCAGGACGACCAGCGTCGCGAGCACACGCCGGCGCGAGGCGCTCGCAAGGAGGGAGGACAAGGCAGGTTTCATGGGTGTCCTTGCTGAGCAGCGAGTGAAGCAACGGCGTAAAGAGCGCGCCGATCATAGGCTCGGCCCCCGACTCCGCCGCCCGGCTCGTCGTCGCGCAGCGCCGACACCTGTCCTAGCGCGACCGGGCGCGGGCCGCCCAGGCTGCTGCGATGGAGCGATGCGACGGCACGTTGCCGAGGAAGGTCTCGCGTTCGGCGGCGCCGAGAGCCTCGGCGCGGCGCGTGAGCAACTCGTAGGCCTTGTTCAGGAACTCCTCGGCACGCGGCTCCTTCGCCGCGGCGAGCACCTGATGGCAGGTGAAGTGGATCCACAGCGGGTCCTCGGTGCCGTCGACCGTGCCGCCAGCGTCGAAATGGGCGATCACGTCGGCGATCGCCGCCATCGCCTGGGCGAGGTCGCCGCGGGCCAGCGCCAGCCGGGCCAGCCCCGCCAGCGGCTCCGGTGGCATCGTCGGCCGGCCGATCTCGTGATACAGGTCGGCGGAGGCCCGGTAGCAGGCGGCGGCCTCCTCCCAGCGCTGGAGCTCGCTCAGCGCATGGCCGCGCGTACCGAGCAGGCTGGCCTGCAGGTCGCGATCGTTCATGGTTCGAGCCAGCTCGGTCGCCTGATCCGACCAGCCGATCGATTCATCCGGGTGACCGCGGAGGAAGGCGACGTAGGCCAGGTTGCAGAGCAGATAGGCATCGGCCATGCGCTGGCCAATCTCGGCGCTCAGCTGGCGACCGGCCTCGAACAGTTCGGACGCCGCGGCGTAGTTGCCGAGCAGCCGCTCGGTGTCGCCGAGGTTGTTGATGACCCCGCTCTCTACCGAGCGGTCACCGGTGGCACGGGCAATGCCGAGCGCCTGCTTGTAGTAGTCGCGGGCAACGCCGTAGTGGCCGATCTGGAACGAGAGAATGCCGAGCTGCATCAGCGAGGTGCTTTCGGAGCGCGTGTGGCCCACTTCGCGCGCGAGGGCGAGCGCCTCTTCGATGTGCTCGCGCAACGTGCTCGAGTAGTCGCCCTGGAACTGCAGCGCCCGGGCCCAGTTGAGGCGCGCCGAGAGCGCCGCGCCGCGCACGCCGGCGGCATCGGCCCAGGCCACCGATCGCGCCGCGGCCTCGGCGGTGCGCGGGTAGTCGCCGGTGACCAGGGCATGCACCGAGCGCGCGCTGGCGGCGCGCGCGCGCAGCTCGTCGTCGTCGAGCCGCTCGGCGAGCTCCTCGAGCGCGGTGACGTCGGCCTCCTGCTCGACCCGGCGGCCCGTGTTGTCATGGACGTCGAACCTGATCTTCAGCAGCGAGTAGCGCGCCGTCGCGTCGTCCTCGGGCAGCAGCGCCAGGGCCCGGCCGATGTAGTCGAGCGCGGCCTGGTTCACGTAGCTGCGCGCTGCGTCATCGCCCGCCTTGCCCAGGTAGAGGACGGCGTTGGCGGTGTCGCCGGCGCGCTCGTAGTGGTCGGCGATGAGACCGAAGTACTCGCTGGCGCGGTCGCCGCTGCGCAGGACGAGCCAGTCGGCGGTCAGGCGATGCTGCTCGCGGCGCGGGCGTTTCAGCACGCTCTGGTAGGCAACCTGGTGCAGCACGTGGTGCTTGAACACGTACTCGCGCGTGCCCTCGAAGGCGCTGGTCTCGCGACCATAGGTGAGCTCGCGGCGGATCAGGCCGTCGAGAGCGCCTTCGGCCTGGGGCGCGATGCGGCGCACCGCCTCGTCCCAGAAGACATGGCCGACGACGCTGGCCTGCTGCAAGGCCGACTTCTCGTCGGGCGGCAGGCCGTCGATGCGCGCCTGCAGCACGCCGGCGAGAGTGCCAGGCACGTGGACGTCGACGAGCTTGTCGGTCGACACCTGCCAACCCTCGGGGCCGGTGACGATGACGCCGTCGTCGATCAGCATGCCGATCAGCTCCTCGACGAAGTACGGGTTGCCTTCGGCGCTGCCGATCAGGAGGTCGCGCAACGCCTCGGGCACCGTCGGCAGGCGGCTCAGCAGTGCCTGGACGAGCTCGCGACTGCTCCGCTTCGACAGCGGCGAGAGATCGATGCGCTGGTGGTTGCTCTGGCCACCGCCCCAGAGCGCCCGCCGCTCGTAAAGCGTCGAGCGGGTAAGGCAGAGCACCATCAGCGGCAGGTCGCGACAGGCCTGCGCGAGGTGGTTCACGAAGTCGAGCGAGCCCTCGTCGGCCCAGTGCAGGTCGTCGAGAAGCAGGACGATCGGCGCCCCGCTCTCGTGCTGCAGCAGGCGGAAGTACTGGGCCAGGGCGTGGAAGGCACGATCTCGGATCTGCCTGGCGTCGGAGGCAATCGCGGCGATGTGCGGATCGGCGTCGTAGTCGAGGCCGATGAGCTGGCCGATCAGCGCCACCTGCTCACCGGTGCGCGCGCCGAAGACGGAGCCGATGCCTTGTGCCAGCTTCGCCTGCGCCGCCGCCTGCGAATCGCTCTCGAGGATCTCGAACCGCCAGGCCAGGAGGTCGCGGAGCATTCCGTAGGGCACGTTGTTGCCGTACGGTTGCGGCCGGGCCTGGAAGAACCGCACCGGTTCGCTGAGCATTTCCAGCCAGTGGGTGAACTCGTGGCCGAGCCGGCTCTTGCCCATGCCCGGCTCGCCGACGACGGTGACGATCGCCAGCGCTCGTTCCTCGCAAGCCGTCTGGAAGGTCTCGACGAGGCGGGCCAGTTCGGCGTCGCGGCCGACCATTCGCGTCTCGACGCCGTCGATGCCGCGGTTGGCCATGCGAAAGGCGCGCGGCTTGGCGCGCTGCACGAGGTAGCTGCGCAGCGGGGCGTCGATGCCCTTCATCTCGATCGGCTCCTGCGGCACGACGTCGAACACGCCGCGCACGTGGCGGTAGCTCTCGTGGCTGATTCGCAGGCCGCCGGCGGGCGCTGTCTGCTCCATGCGGGCGGCGATGTTCACGGTGATGCCGCGGATGCTGCCCTCGGCATCGACGCCGCCGCCGAGAAGCACCGGGCCGGTATGGATGCCGACCCGCAGGTCGAAATGCTCGAGCTCGTAGCGCTCGCGGAACTGCGCCGCCAGGCGCGGCGCCTCACCGACGATCTCGAGCCCGGCGCGCACCGCGCGCTCGGCGTCGTCTTCCAGCGCCTGGTCGGCGCCGAACGCGGCGAGCAGGCTGTCGCCCGCGTACTGCAGGACGCGGCCGCGATGGCTGCGCACGACCGCGGTCAGCCGCTCGAGCGCGCTGTCCATCACCGCATGGATGTCCTCGGGATCGAGGCTCTGGCTGAGTCGCGTCGAACCGACCACGTCCATGAAGAGCACCGTCACCGTCTTCAGCTGCTGCGCGGCCTGCGCCTGCGCGCGCGCGGCGGCGAGCTTGTCGCGCAGGGGCTGGGTGGCCATCGCGACGACGGCCTCGCCGAGCACCTGTCGCTGCGCTTCCAATGCGGCGATGGCGGCCTCGATCTGCTCCGGAGAGTCCTCGTCCATGCCTTCCAGTTTCAACGTCGACGCCGCATCTTCCGCGGGGACGCGCCGGGTCGGCGGCATCGAGAAGGCCGCGACCCCGTGAATGAGGGGGTTCGCTCGTCGATGATCGATATTAGTCGAGACGGACGACGATAACGACCCTACAGTCTCGCTTGCCGTGCGCGGGAAGGGTCCCGCCACCAATGGGATTCCACATGTTTCTGAAGTACCTGCCGCTCGTCGGCGCCCTCGGCATCGCCTTTCCGGCCGCCGCCATCACCGTCAACATGACGAACTTCCGCCTGGGCACGGCGTCCAGCGTGACGATGTCCGGCAACTCGGGCAGCCCGTCGTACAACGGCGCCGCCGGCGAGTTCAAGGGCACGACAACCCCGACGACCACTCAGCTGTCACTGCTGTCCCGTTCCGCGGCCGCGGCCCCGACCTCCTTCGTGGCCTGGTGCGCAGAGCTCACTCAATCGTTCAGCTTCGGCACCCCGTACGAATACCTGCAGGTGCCTGGCGATTCGTACTTCAGCCCGGACAAGGTCTCCGATCTGAGCCGCCTCTTCACCGCGGCGCAGGGCTTCGTGGTCGACCCCGCCAGCTCGGCGGCAATGCAGGCCGGCATCTGGGAAATCATCTACGAGCAGGATCCGAGCTACAGCTTCGACACGGGAACGCTGCGCGGCGCGCCGAACAACCCCGGCGAGCAGTCCGACTTCGACACCGTCGACGGCTTCCTGATGAACCTCGCGTCGTACCAGCCGGACTATCAGATCCAGGTGCTCACCAGCGGCGAGCACCAGGACTTCCTGGTGGCGACGATCCCGGAGCCCGAGACCTGGGCGCTGCTCATCGCCGGCTTCGGCGCGCTCGGCTTCCTGAAGCGTCGCCGCAAGGCCGAC
>JBBRFB010000028.1:0-29065 GCA_038225015.1 Burkholderiales bacterium | reverse complement strand
CCACTCGTCGTCGATCGGGCCGGGGAACACGTTGACCACGCGGATGCCCGACGGGCGCATCTCGGCGCGCAGGCATTGCGCGAGCGAATGCGCCGCCGCCTTCGACGCCGAGAACGTGCCGTGCGGCGGATAGTTCGAGAGTGCGTAGACCGAGAGCACATTCACCCACGCCGCCGCGTGCGTCGTGCCGTCGGCCGAGCGCGCTTTCAGCGCGGGCCCGAACTCCTGCGCCAGGCGCAGCAGGCCGAAGTAGTTGATGTCCATCTCGGCCTTGGCCGCGTCGGTGCCGCGACGCGAGGCGATGCCGAAGGCGCGATGGACCTCGGCGTTGTTGACGATGATGTCGACCTTGCCGCCGATCTCGCCGGCCAGCTCCGTGACCGATCTGCCATTGGTGAGGTCGAGCGGCACGAGCGTGACCTGCGGCAGTGCCGCGATGTCGTCGAGGCCCGGCAGCTTCTTCCACGGCTCGGCGTGACCGACCCAGACGATCTCGGCGCCCGCCTTCACGAGCGCCTTGACGAGCGCCTGGCCGACCTCGGTCTTGCCGTCGGTGACGAGGATCTTCCGGAACTTGGGGTCGCTGGCCATCTCGCGCAGCATCGTGTCGTCGGCCATGTGTTCGCTCTCCTGCGGGGGACATCCGATCAGCACTGCGGCGCCGGCGCGGTCGAGGCGCGCGCCGACGTGGACGCGCACGGCGGGTCGTTGCGCGGCGCGGCCGGCGCCGGCGAAGGGTGGCGGCGAGCCGACGTCGCCGTGCAGGTGCACGATCACCGTCGGCCCGGCGTCGAGTCGCACGAGGCCGAGCCGCCACGGCAGCCGCTCGCGATAGAAGGGGTCGTTGCTGTGGTGCAGCACCGTCTCGCCGAGGAGCTCGCCTTCGCCCGACTGCGGCGTCCACTTCAGCGCGGGCGACAGGCAGCGGTGGCAAGCGTCGCGCGGCGGGTACTGCACGGCGCGGCAGCGGCCGCACACCTGCAGCTCGAAGCGGCCCTCCGCGGCGGCCGCCGTCATGCCGAGGGCCGTGCGGCCGCGCGCCCACGGCGGCAGGTTCATCTGCCGGGTGCGCAGCACCGGGTTCTTCTTGCGCGGCTTCATCACCGGCCTCGTCATGGCGATGCTCCCGGGCGCGCGGGCGTCGTCATGACGAGCTGCCGAGAATGACGGCGCCGGTGCAGAGGCACCGGTCGTAGGTGACCATGCCGAAGCCGGAAACGAGGCCGAGTGACGCGCCCGGCACGGCGCGTTCGCCAGCCTCGCCCCTGAGCTGGCGGATCGCCTCGGTGAGGCCGAGGAAGCCGCCGGCGCAGCCGGCCTGGCCGGCCGAGAGCTGGCCGCCGCTGGTGTTGTTCGGAAAGTCGCCGTCGTGGGTGAGCGTGTGCGCGCGAACGAAGCCGGGGCCCTCGCCTTTCTCGCAGAAGCCGAGGTCCTCGAACTGCAGCATGACGACGACCGGGTAGTCGTCGTAGGTCTGCACGAAGTCGATCGCGTCGGGCCGGCAGCCGGCCTGCGCGTAGAGGTCGTCGCGGTCGACCTGCCAGCCGCCGCGCAGCAGCACCGCGTCGTCGGCGAAGGCGTTGTGGCGCTCGATGGCGCTGCGCAAGAGCACGTGCGCGAAGCCCTCGTCGCGCGCCCGCTCCTCGCTCATCACCAGGAAGGCCTCGGCGCCGGCGCACGGCATCACGCAGTCGAACAGGTGGATGGGGTCGGCGATCGGCCGCGCGGCCAGGTACTGCTCGATCGTCAGCGGCACCTTGAAGAGCGCATTCGGGTTCAGGAGCGCGTTGGCCCGCTGGGCGACGGCGATTCGTCCGAAGTCTTCCCGCCCGGCGCCGTAGGTGTGCATGTAGGCGGCGGTGATGAAGGCGAAGATCGAGTTCGGCCCGCCCGAGCCGTAGGGGTAACTGGCGTCGCGTGCGAAGTGCGAGAAACCGCCGAGCATCTGCCGGAACGACTCGACGTGGTTGGCGTCGGCGGCAACGCAGGCGACGATGTCGGCGTCGCCGGCCTGCACGGCGCGCGCGGCGCGGCGCAGCGCCATGACGCCGGAGGCGCCGCCGGTCGGAATGTGGTCGAGCCAGCGCGGGCTGAGGCCGAGGTGCTGGGTGACACCGACGGCAGTGTCGGGCGCGAGCGAGAAGCTCGAGACGGTGAGGCCGTCGATGCGGTCCTTGGCGATGCCGGAGCGCTCGACCAGCGCGTCCATCGCCTGGCCGATGAACCAGTGCGCGCCCTTCGTCGAATAGCGGCGGTACGGCACCGTCACCGGCGCCGTGATGGCGACGCCTTCGTACGAGGCGCGCGCCACCTCAGGCGCCGTCGTCGTCCGACGAGCGCTCGCCCGAAACCGCCGGTGGGGCCGCCGGCTCAGTCGGTGCGCCCGGCTCGGCCAGCGCGCCGGGGCCGGTCGGGCGACCTCGATCGGACGCGCCGCCGGGGGTCGCGAGCGGACCCGGACCGGTGAGCGGACGGTTCTCGGTGAGCGGAGCCGGACCGGTGAGCGGACCGGTCTCGGTGAGTTGACCCGTCTCGGTAAGCTGACCCGCCCTGGTCAGCAGGCCCGCACCGGTAAGCGGGCCCGCACCGGTGAGTGGACCGCCCCCGGTGAGCGGGCCTGCACCGGTGAGCGGCACAAGGCCGGACAAGGCGCCGGCGCCGGAGAGTGCGCCATGCTCCGTCAAGCCGCCCGCACCGGTGAGCGCACCGTGGCCGGTGAGCGCGCCCTGGCCCGTCGCCGCGGCGTCGAGCAGCTTCTGGCGCCGCTTCAACATCCGCATGTCGAAGCAGTTCGCTGCACCGGGCAGCCGCTTGGCGAGCTCGCGCAGCTCGCCGCGCTGCACTTTCTGCGACGAGGTCAGGGGCAAGGCGTCGACGAAGGCCACGTAGCCCGGCGCCTTGAAGTACGAGAGCCGGCCAAGCGCATGGCGGACGATGCTCGCAGCGATCTTCTCCGGTGCCGGCAGGTTGGCCGCCTTGCGCAGCACGATGCAGGCGAGCACCTCGTCGCCGCGCGTCGGGTCAGGCGTGGGCGCGACGGCGCTCGCCGCCACCGCCGGGTGCGTGTCGAGGATGCTCTCCACTTCGATGGCCGAGATGTTCTCGCCGCTGCGCCGGATCACGTTCTTGCGCCGGTCGACGAAGTGGAAGTTGTCGTCGGCACCGCGGCGGACGACGTCGCCGGTGTGGAACCAGCCGCCGTCCCACGCCTGCTCTGTGGCCGTCTCGTCCTTCAGGTAGCCGAGGAAGAAATCGCGCCGCGAGTCGGCGCCGGCAGCGCGAACCAGCAGCTCGCCGGGAACGTCGACGCCGACGTCGATGCCTTCGCTGTCGACGATGCGGGTCTCGACGAACGGCTCGGCGCGGCCGAAGCACCGCGTACCGACGTCGCGCGGCTCGCGGTTCGCCATGATGCAGGCGGCGGCGCCGGTCTCGGTCATCGCCCAGGCCTCGAGCAGCGGCAGGCCGAAGCGTGCCTCGAAGTCGGCGTGGTGTCGAGGGTCGACGCCGGCGCCGAAGCCGAACCGCAGGTCGTGCATGCGATCGCCCTCGTGGGCCGGGGCCGCCAGCAGCATCGCCGGCATCACGCCCAGGTAGTGCGCCACGGTGGCGCCGCTCTCGCGCACGCTCCGCCACCAGGTGCGTGGATGGAAGCGGTCAAGCTGCACGATCGTGCCGCCGGAGAGAATCGCCGCCATCGACGAGAACGCCAGCGCGTTCATGTGGCTGAGCGGAAGCGGCGTGATGAAGCGCTCGGCGTCGGGCCGTACCGCGGCGAGCTCGCCGAGGCCGAGATACCACTCGCCGGCGCGCAGGAAGTAGCCGTTGGCGAGGCGGCAACCCTTGGGGCGCCCGGTGGTGCCCGACGTGTAGAGGAGCGCGCATTCCGAGCCGCGACCTACCGGCTGGGCGGCCTGGCGCGAGGCCAGGCGGGGTGGCGGCACCCGGCCGACGACGTCGGGGCCCATCGTCTCGAGCGGCAGGTGCGCCTCGGCCGCAGCGGCACGCAACAGCGCCTCGCGTCCCGTCTGCGCCACCGCCAGGCTCATCTCGCTGTGCCCGATGATGTACGTCCACTCGGCGGCACGCATGTCGGCGTGGATCGGCACGATACTGACGCCGAGCGCGTTCAGCGCCAGCCAGTGGGTGAAGAAGGCCGGCCGGTTCTCGAGCAGGAGGCCGACGCGATGCCCGTGGCCGTAGCCCGCCTGCGCGTAGGCGGCGCGAAGCCGCTCCACCTCGCCGGCCACCTCGCGCCAGCTGCGCGAGCCGGCCTCGATGCCGTAGGTCTCGGCAGTGACCGCCTCGACACAGATGAAGTCGGCGTCGCCGCGGCGAGCGGCGACGTGCTTGAAGGCTTCGTGGACGGTGGTCATGTCTTCCAAGGAGGGGCTCGCCGGCGCGAGCCATGGCAGCGTGGGGTTCGACGTCGGGGTCGCCGGTCCCATTTTGAACCCAGCCGAAGGCGCAGGCGTCGCAAGACGTTTCGCCTCGGGCGGACACGCTGGAGACAGCGGCCGAGACGACCCTCTTGCGGGGGTTGACAGCGGAATCCGAGCCGCAGTAAATTGAACGCATGGATAAACCAGCCGTTCAAAGTACCAGCCGCGAACACTCGTCGACCCCGGCCTCTCGGCCGACGCCACCCGGCCGCGCCGACGGCGCGGCGACGCGCGATGCCATCCTGCGCGCGGCGCGCACCCGGCTCATCGAGGTCGGCTATGCCAACCTGAACGTGCGCGACATCGCCCGCGAGGCCGGCGTCAACCACGCCCTTATCGGCTACCACTTCCGCGGCAAGCAGCAACTCGTGCTGGCCGTGCTCGACGAGGCCAACCGCCAACTCCTCGACCGCCAGACCAGCATGTACCACGGCACCGACAGCGCCGGCCGGCAGTGGCAGCAGGCGTGCGACTTCTACGAGCAGGACCTGAAGTCGGGATTTGTCCGCCTTCTGATGGAACTCATGGGGGCAAGCTTTCACGACCCGGACCTGCGCAACGGGTTCGTGCCGCGGCTGCTCGCCTGGCACGGCCTCATCGAGTCGGTGGTCGTCGAGTTCCTCGAGTCGTCGGGTCTCGATCTGCCGGTGTCGGCACAGGCGATCTCCGCCTGGATCACGTGGTTCTGGATCGGCATGGAAGCCAGCATGATGCTCGGCGTCAACGAGAAACAAGGCCATCAGCGCGAGGCGCTCGAAGCGATGACGACGTTGCTGCGGCGGATCGAAGGCCGGCGCCGGCCGAAAGCGGCGCGGAGGACGCGGTGATGGGCAGCGGAGCTCGCCGCCTGCCCAAGCGGCTCGAACGGATCGCCGGGGCGATGCCTTCGGCGCCCGGCGTTCAGGAGGCGCACCCGTTCGCGAGCCTGGCGCCGGTGCGCGACGGCTTCGTCGAGCGCGGCGGCGTGAAGACATGGTACGGACAGTTCGGCGAAAGCGGGCCGTGGCTCGTCTTCGCGCCGGTCTACCAGATCGCCAATACGCATCTGCTCAAGGGCGTCGTGCCGTACCTGGCCGAGCACTTCCGCGTCGTCGTGGTCGACCTGCGCGGCAACGGTCGCTCGGACCGGCCGACGACACAGGACCAATACTCGTTCGAGCACTACTATGCCGACTTCGTCGCGGTGCTCGACGCGCTGGCCGTCGAGCGTGCCGCCATCGTCGCGATCTCGGCAACGACGATGACTGCGCTCCGCCTGGCCGCCGAGCAGCCGGCGCGCGTCTCCCACCTGATCGTCGCTGGCGGCTTCGCCGCCTGGCTGGCCGACACGCCGGACGTCCAGGCCGTGGTCGCCGCAGCGCTCGAGCAGATGCGCAGCGACTGGCCGGCGCACGTCGATCGCTTCTTTGGCATGGTCTTCAACGAGCCCCACTCGACCAAGGCGTACGAGGATGGCGTCGTCCGCCACGGCGGCGCGACCGACGGCGCCACCGTCGCGATGGGCCTCACCGGCTGGATCGGCACCGACGTGCGTGAGCAGGCACGCCAGGTCGGCTGTCCGACGCTCGTCATCCACGGCGACCGCGACGAGCGCGTCGCCTTCGAGCGCGGCGAAGAAGTGGCCGGCCTCGTTCCCGGGGCGCGGCTGCACACCGTCGTCGGTGGCGGCCACCTGATGTGCGCGCGCGACCCGGTCGCCTTCGCCGATCTCGTCCGCGATTTCGTCGGCGCCCGCCCGGCGCGCACGGGATGGGTGCGGGCCATGGCGCGAAAACGCCGCGCCCTCTTCATCTCGAGCGCCATCGGCCTGGGTCACGTCCAGCGCGACCTGGCGATCGCTCGCGAGATGCGCGCCATGGAGCCCGATCTCGAGATCGACTGGTTCACGGTCCACCCGGCGTCGACCTACCTCGAGCGCGAGGGCGAGCGGTTGCACCCGATCACCGCCCGCCTGGCCAATGAGAGCCGGCACTTCGAGTCGGTCGCCGGCGAGCACGACCTGCACGCCTTCTTCGCCCTCCGGACGATGGACGAATTGATGGCCCGCAACTTCCTCACCTTCGCCGATCTCGTCCGCTCGGAGCACTACGACATCGTCATCGGCGACGAAGCGTGGGAGGTCGACTACCACTACCACGAGAACCCTGAGCTGAAGCGCCAGCCGTTCGTGTTCCTGACCGACTTCGTCGGCTGCCTGCCGATGGAAGAAGGCAACGAGCGCGAGGCCTTTCTTTGTGCCGACCGCAACGCCGACGACATCGAGCACGTGGCACGCTACCCGTGGATCCGCGACCGGGCGATCTTCGTCGGCAACGTCGACGACGTGCCCGACCTGCCGTTCGGTCCGGGGCTGCCACAAATCCGTGAGTGGACTCGCCGCAACTTCGTCTTCACCGGCTACGCGCTGCCGTTCGATCCGGCGTCGCTCGCCGACACCGAGGCGCTGCGGGCGCGGCACGGCTACCGCCAGGACGAGAAGCTGGTCGTCGCCGCGGTGGGAGGCACCGCGGTCGGTGCGCCGCTGCTGCGCCGGATCGCCGGCGCGTTCCCGCTGATGAAGCGGCAGCTGCCCGAGCTGCGGATGGTGCTCGTCGCCGGGCCGCGTGTGCCGCGCGAGTCGCTCCCCGAGCATCCCGGCCTCGAGGTGCGCCCCTATGTCCACAACCTGTTCGAGCATCTCGCCTGCTCGGACCTGTCGCTGGTGCAGGGTGGCCTGAGCACCTGCATGGAGCTGGTCGCGACGCGGCGACCCTTTCTCAGCTTTCCACTCGAGCGGCACTTCGAGCAGTGCATCCATGTGCGCAACCGACTGCGGAACTACTGCGCCGATTGCTCCGTCCGCTTCCGCGACCTGACGACGGGCGAACTCGCCGAGCGCGCGCTACGCGCCATGCACGAGCCGGTCGCCTACCGGCCGGTAGAGACCGACGGCGCGGCGCGTGCGGCCCGCCAGATCCTGGCCGTCATGGGAAACCGCACGTGGGCCGCAGCATGACGGGCCCGACCGATTCACCGACTTCGATACGGCGCGGCGGCTGGGAACGCTCGCGCGCCGTCCACCCCCTGCGTTCCTGAACCTCGATACCCCAGAGGAGAACCGAGATGTCCCACGTCGCCAGCCACACGACCGATACCGCCCGCTATGCCAAGTGCATCGAAGTCTCCAAGCGCATCCGCTGGGACACCGAGCGCGACGTCATCCGCGGCCGCGGCTTCGACTTCAAGCGCAAGTTCCTGCCCGACGGGCTGTCCAAGGTCGGCCAGCTGACGTTCCTCGATGCCGCCGGACAGCGCTTCTTCTCGCAGGTGCAGGGCCGCACCTACGCCAACATGTTCGCCCTCGTCGAGCGCTTCATCGGCGCCAAGGTGCTCGATATCAGCCGCAGCCACTGGCTGGGCGACCAGGTCGCGCTCGAGGCGCTGGTGCGGCTCACCGACGAGGAGCTCAAGCATCAGGAGATGTTCCGACGTCTCGAGACGATGATGGCGCCGGGCATGCCCGCGGGCTACGCCTTCCTGCCGCAGCCCAACGACGTCGCCGGCGCCGTGCTCGCCGCCTCGACCTGGGCCGTGCTCGCGCTCGTCTGCGACATCGAGCTCTTCTCGCAGGCCCACTACCACTCGAGCATCGAGCCCGAGACCGGCATCGACCCGCTCTGGAAGGACGTCTTCCTCTTTCACTGGAAGGAGGAGTCGCAGCACGCCATCCTCGACGAGATGGAGTGGCAGCGCGAGGACGAAAAGCTCGACCCGGGGCAGCGCGACCAGGCCATCGACCAGCTGATCGGGCTGGTCGGCGCGGTCGACGGCATCTGCCAGATGCAGGCCAAGGCCGACGCCGAGTACTTCGTCAGGACCGCCGGCCGGGGCTTCGACGCCGAGCAGCAGCGGGCCATCGGGGAAACGACCCTCGCCGCCTATCGCTGGCAGTACATCACCACGGGCGTGCAGGACTCGCGTTTCCTCGGCATCCTGGGGCCGATGATCAACGCCGAGCAGGGTGCACGCATCAATGCCGCGCTGGCGCCGATCGTCGGCTCGGCGCACTGAGCCTCGGGTGCGATCATGAACAGCAACATCTGGAACCGCCTGGCCGGGCCGATGGCGCTTTGCGCCTTCCTGGCGGCACCCTCGATCGGATTCGCGCAGTTCACGGCGCGCGTGGTCCCCGGTGCCCAGACTTCGCCGAGTGCAGAGCGACTCAATCCGGGCGTCGCCTTCTGCGGCGGATGCCTGGTCGAGGCCTCGCAGTCCGGCAGCTTCGTCAACGGCGGCGTGCTGAACCAGTCGGAAGCCTCCGGCACGGCGTTCGCAGACTACGGGGTGCTCAAGGTGCTGGCGACCGGCTCGACCTCGGGGCCGGACGCATTCGCCGAAACGCTGTCGATGGCCGAGTTCTCGAGCACCTTCACGATCGACGTCGGCGGACTCACCGGGCAGCACGGAACGCTCCTCCTGACGATCGATACGACATCGACGCACGATTTCACGGGCCTGGCCGGCGGCACGCTGTCGACCAGCCTGAAGGTCGTTGCCGGCGGCGGTTCGGACGGCACCTGGCGGCAGCAGGCGACGTTCTCATCGGACGGGTCGGTCCACTCGACCTCGTTCTACCCCGGGATCGGCTTCGTGCCGTACAGTCCGACGCTGCTGGCGAACATCGACTTCGTCTACGGCGAGTCGATCAGCTTCATCGCCACCCTTCTCGCCAGCGTGCGCGGCGAAAGCGGGCCGGACGGCGCCCCTGCCAGCTTCGGCGTCGATGCGTCGCACAGCGCCTACTGGGGCGGCTTCATGTCCGTCCTCGACAGCAACGGAGCTCCGGTCGACGCCTATGCCGTCAGCTCGAGCAGCGGCATCGACTGGTCGCGCTCGTTCGTGCCGCAGACTACGTCGCCCATCCCCGAACCGGAGACATGGGCATTGCTACTGTCCGGTTTGCTCGCCCTGAAGTCCCTCGCGCGTCGCCGGCACCCCCACGTCTGAGCGTCCTGCAGGACGCGCGCTTCCTCGAGAGCACGGACTCGATGATCGATGCCGCACACGGCGTGCGCATCAGCAGGTCACTCGCGCCGATCGTTCGCGCTCGCGCGCCGGCGGACGGTGTCGCTGCTCGGCGCCAACATCGTCGCGCTCGGGCTCGGCGAGGCGAAGGCACTCGTGTTCGTCGCCGCCATGCTCGGCGGCATGCTCCTCTACGAGGGGTGGATCAGACGAACAACTGGACCGCAGGCAGGGCCGCGTCCGCGTTCAGCAGGTTGACGCGCTTGAGCGTCATCTTGAGCTCGCCCGCCTCGAGCACGAGGTGGTGAAAGCAGGTACCGACGAAGGTATGGAGCTCGTCGCCCTGCGACTCGGTGTAGTGGAGCTCGCTGCGCACCGTCCAGCGGCCGGCCGCGGCGTCGGCCGACTCGACCGTCGGCGTCTGCAGCAGATGGTGGCTCCTCGTCGGCGGCTGCTGCGAAAAGGCGCGCGGGCTCTTCAGCCGCTCGATGCGCAGCTCGCGCAGCAGCTTGTCCTCGTAGAGGTGCGAGGTGTGATTGAGCGCATCGGGCTGGTCGGGAACGAGCGGCACCCAGTAGAAGGCGTCGTCGGTGAAGAGCGCGTTCCACTCGGCGTAGCGCTTCTCGTCGAGAAGGCGTGCCTCGCGGACGACGAAGTCGATCAGCTGGCGCTCGGTGACGTCTTTGGCGGTCATCGCGATGGCCTCACATGGTGAGCGTCATGTAGCGCGCCCAGGCGCGGTACTGGTTGCGCATCGAGATCTCGCTCGTGCCGATGGTTGTCAGGTCGGTCTGGCCGATCTCGTCGGCGCAGAAGTTGCGATGCAGGCTGATCCACGGGTTGCCGCCGGCGTGCAGCCCCTCCTGAATGCCGCGGTAGGCGTTCAAGTCGTCGTGTCCGACGACCGAAAACGGCGAGTTGATCAGGCGGTTGTACATAGTCGTGCGCTGCAGCAGCTCGGGCGGCGCGCCGACGAGGCGGAAGGTCCAGCTCTCGACGATCGTCTTGTCGACCGCCACCGGCCGCGCCACGCGGATCGACTGGATCGCGCCCTTGATCGTCAGGTTCGGGTAGTAGACGGTGTTGTGGCGCACGAGGCCGAGGATCTCGGCCGTGCGCTCGGCGCCGTAGGCCTCCTTCATCGCCTTCTCGTAGGCGGGGATCGCCGAGTACTTGCTGTGGATGCTGAAGTTCGCGCCCGAGAAGCCGTGTCCGTTGTCGAACACGCGCACGCCCATGTCCTCGAAGAACTTGTAGTCGGACATGAACGGGACGAACTGTTCGATCGCCATCGGCCGCGGCTCGTTGTCGGGCTTGCCGAGCCACATCCGCTTCGCCGTGCCGGCCGACGACTCGTGAACCACCATGGGGTGCATGGTGTCATTGAGGTTCTCGACGTACTGTTTCCAGTTGCACTGGTGCATGAAGCGCAGGCACCCGCCGGCGATCTCGAGCTTGCCTTCGGGCGAGCGGTCGGCGAGGTTGTCGATCGACGACAGCGACTCACCGAAGTAGTCGCCGAACGAGGGGCCGACGTCGTTCAGCTTGACGAAGATGAAGCCGCGGTAGAGGGCGACGTTCTTCACCGTCGCCAGGCCGCTGGCGGCCTCGCATTCGTGCAGCGCCGTGCCGTCGTAGCCGTTCTTCAGTGGCATCGAGAGGAGCAACCCGTCGGTGCGGAAGGTCCAGGCGTGGTAGGGGCAGCGGAAATGCCGGCCGGTGTTGCCGCAGGGCGCGCTGACCAGGCGCGAGCCCTTGTGCGCGCAGCGGTTCATCAGCACGCGCACACTCTGGTCGGTGTGGCGGACGACGATCAGCGGCTGGCCGGCGATCTCGGCGCGAAGGTAGTCGCCGGGCTGGGGCAGCTGCGAATCGTGTCCGACGTAGTTCCAGGTGTTGGCGAAGAAGTGCTCCTGCTCGAGCTCGAACACCTCGGGGTCGATGTAGAGGTCGCGGTGCACGCGGTCGGGCTGCACCAGCGCGCGGACGGCGTCGGGGTGGCCGCGGTAGGAGGTGGTCTTCATCTCGCTTCGATCCGTTCAGGCGAGCGCGTGGCGTGCGAGCGCGGCCTGGAGGGCGGTGCCGTGCTCGTCGGCGAGCGCCGCCTCGCGCAGCTCGCGCAAGGTGGCCGGCGCGAGCCGCGTTCGCGCCCGGTCGAACGCGGCCATCACCGCATCGAAATTGCGCACGCCGCGTTCATGCGTGTCGCTGTAGCCCTTGACCAGGCGCTGGCACCGTGCGATCTCGACGGCGAGCGCCGGGTTCGTCGCCGCGGCCTCGGCGATGCGCGCGAGCCAGGCCTCGATCGCCGCGTTCTCGGCCGCGAAGCGCGTCGTCGAGCGGCGCCAGCGCTTCATGCCGGCGACGGCGTAGAGCATGAGAAAACCCGAGAGCGAGCTGGTCGTGACGACACGACCTCGACGGGTCGCGCGCTCGACCAAACGGCGCAGCCAACCGGGCCGCTCGATGTGCCGTCCGATCGAGGCCGGCAACGTCTCGGCGATCTCCTGCACGCGCGGGTGCAGGTATTCGTCGATCGCGAGCACCTGGTCGCTGCCGGCCCGCACCTCGGCGCGCACGCGTTCGAAGCGCTCGCCGCGGATCTTCAGCGCGGCGACGCGCGCCGTGTCTTCGTACGACATCCAGAGGGCGAGATGGCGCGCGGTCTCGTCGAGCAGTGGATCGGCCGTGGAGGCACCGGCGAAAGGCGCGAGACGGTCGAGGTAGAGGCTGGCGTAGTGCGGGTCCTGATAGTCGACGAGCCGGCGCGCGCCTTCGCGCAGCATCGTTCGCGCCGATACGGGAAAGGCGCTGTCGATGCGCTCGAGCAGCGCGCCGACCCGGGCGTCGCGCCGGGCATGCACGTTGCGTGCGGGCTCGTTGCGCGCGCCCGGATTGCCCGAAGCGGCCGCAAGGGCGCTGCCGTCGCCCGACGGGGTGGGCGCGTCGACCGTGCCGTCGAGCGCTGCCGCGGCCGGCGCGGCCAACGTGTCGCCGTGCGCTGGCGACGAATGCGCGGGCACGGGCGATTCCAAAGCGCTGGCTTCGCCGGCCGCATCCGCGTACGCGGCGGCGAACGCCTTCAGGCTGGGCGCCACGCCGACGCCGCCACGCTCGATCGTCGCTTCGAACTGCATGCGCGAGAACGGCAGCACGCCGGTGCCGGCGAGCGCGCCGAAGAGCACCGCGCTGATGACGCTGCCGCTGCGCTCCGCCGCCTCGGCCATGTCGAAGCGGACGAAGCGTTTTGCCGCAGCCTCGGCGTGCGCGAGGAGTGCCCGGCTGTCGACGCGCCCGTCGCCCATCGCCACCTTCTCGGCGATCGAGTAGACGCGGTGCGTCGAGGCGATGAGCGTCGTCCGCTCGGGCGTGACGAGGCCGCGCTGGACGGCGCGGCCGCACTCCATGAGCTCGGAGGCGAGCACGACGTCGACGTCGCCCGGCAACGGCATGAGCGCCATCACCGGCGCCGCGCCGTCGCGCTCGGCTTCGGCCACGAGATAGAGCTCGACGTAGTAGATCGTCGCCCCGGTTCGCTGCGCGACGCCGGGCACCGACGTCGTCTGCGCCAGCCATCCGTTCGCCTCGCCCATGTCGACGATCCAGTCGGCGAGCACGCCGCCGCCCTCGCCGCCCATGGCGAGGATCGCGATCTTGATGGGTTGCACGGCGCTCACGAGTTCGCCTCTCTGGCGGATCTCCGTTTGTTCGACGAGCACCGAGCGTCGCGATAGGCCGAATTTGGCAACGACTCTTGAGACCGAGCGTCGCGGCAGGCGGCATCCGGCCGGGGCTCATGCTGTGGCGGTCGGCGCAAGGCGCCGACTCCACTGCGATGCTCGGCGCGGGGTCGCGCCGCATAGCTCGCTGCGTTCGCTGCGCTCTCTGCGCTCAAACAGATGCGGCGAGTCAGATAGATGCGGCGAGTCAGATCACGACGCGCGCTGCGCGCCCCGATCCCACCCCTGCGCTTCTCGTCGCCACAGAAATCGCCCCGACCGGATGCCGCCTGCCGCGACTCGAGCACCGTGGCGCTCGGCGAAGAAATCGGCATCTCTGGGAGCACAGCCAGCGCCTGTGCAAAGCCGTATGCGGGCAGGGGGCGGCGCGCCTCTGGAGCGCCGAGAAGCACAGGGCTTGCGGCCGCGCGCGCAGCGCGCTTCGTTGTCCGACTCGCCGCCTCTGTTCGAGCGCAGAGAGCGAAGCGAACGTAGCGAGTTAGGCGGCGGGCCGCAAGACCGAGCATCGCAGGGCAGTCGGCGCGCAGCGACGACCGCTCCAGCGAAGCGCCGACGCCTGCCCGCATGCGGCTTTGCCGGACAAACATCGGCGCCTTCGAATCGACAGCGTGCGCGGCCATTGGCACGACGTTCAGAAAGCGAACCGCTCGCGCGCCCGCGCATCGCGCCGCTGCAGCCAGCCGATGACGCTCGTCCGAAAGCGCTCGAGGAACCTATCCCAGCCCGTCGGGTTGGAAACGATCCGCGCCTTGTAGAACGACGGGCACAGAACCGCCGCGTGCGAGACCTCGCCGCAGACGCCACAGCCGACGCAGGTGTCGAGCACGGTGGCGACCGGGTCGGTGCGCAGCGGGTCGGGGTTGGGCTTGATCGAGAGCGACGGGCAGCCCGAGAGGCGGATGCACGAGTGGTCGCCGGTGCAGGTGTCGGCATCGACGCCGAAGCGCTCGCGGACGACGCGCTCGCCGGCGGCGATCGCCTTCCTCACCAGCGGTTTCTCACGCCGCTGCTTGTTCAGCTGGCATTCCGACTGCGCGACCAGCACCTTCGGGCCGGGCTCGGAGGTCGTCAATGCCTCCTTCAGCACGTCGCGCATGCCGGCGACGTCGTAGGTGCGTCGCATCGTCTTCACCCACTTCACGCCGACGCCGCGGACTGCCTTCTCGATCGCGTGGCCGGTGCTGCGCGACGGGTGCGCGCCTTTCGACGACAGCACGTCCTGCCCGCCGGTGGCCGACGTGTAGTTGTTGTCGACGACGATGGTCAGGTTGTCGCTCTTGTTGAAGACCGCGTTGGCGACGCCGCTCGTCAGGCCGTTGTGCCAGAAGCCGCCGTCGCCCATCATCGAGATCGCGCGCTTTCGGGTGGCGCCGGTGTTGAACGCCGACGCGCCGGCCGCGCCGAGGCCGTAGCCCATCGTCGTGTTGCCGATGTGGAACGGCGGCAGGATCGAGAACAGGTGGCAGCCGATGTCGGCGCTCACGTGATGCGGCCCCAGCTCGCGCTCGACCAGCTTCATCGCGCTAAAGATCGGACGCTCGGGGCAGCCGGTGCAAAAGCCCGGCGGCCGGCCGTGCACGTTCGTCGCCAGCGACGAGGCTTCGGAAGCCGGGATCGCCTTCTTTGCCGCGACCGGAGCGGGCTGCGGCTCGATGCGGCCGCAGTGCTCGAGGAAGGCGCGCGTTCCCTTCAGCACCTCGGCGCCGGTGTACTCGCCGGCCGGGGCGAGGAAATCCTTGCCGTGCAGGGCGGTCTGCAGGTCAGTCTTCCGCAGGATCGACTGCAGGTTCTGCTCGATGAAGTCGGGCTGGCCTTCCTCGACGAGGAGGACCGCGCGCTTGCCGGCACAGAAGCGCGTCACCTCGTCGGGCACCACCGGGTAGGTGACGTTCATGACGTAGAGCGGAATCTTCGAGCGCCCGTACACGTCGGCCAGGCCGAGCCGCTCTAGGGCACGGACGAGCGCGTTGTACATGCCGCCCTGGACGATGACGCCGAGCTCGCGGTCGCGGGCGTCGCCGTCGCCCTCGATCACCTCGTTCAGCCCGTTCGCGCGGATGAACTCGACGGCCGCCGGCCAGCGCTCGGCGAGCTTTTCCTGCTCGTGCACGTACGTCGCCGGCGGCAGCGCGATGCGCCCTGTGTCGCGTCGTGGCGTATCGAGCGCGTCGGCCGGCGTGAACGCGGCCGTGCGGTTCGCACCGGCGACGAACTGGCCGTGCACGTGGCAGGCGCGGATGCGCAGCATCAGCATCACCGGCGTGTGGCTCGCTTCCGAAAGCGCGAAGCCGTCCTTCACCGCCTTGACGATCGCCGGCAGGTTCGGCCGCGGGTCGAGCAGCCAGATCTGCGACTTCATCGCGAAGGCGTGGCTGCGCTCCTGCATGATCGAGGAGCCTTCGCCGTAGTCCTCGCCGACGATGACGAGCGCGCCGCCGGTGACGCCGCCCGAGGCGAGGTTGGCGAGCGCGT
This sequence comes from Burkholderiales bacterium, assembly GCA_038225015.1. GTDB lineage: Bacteria > Pseudomonadota > Gammaproteobacteria > Burkholderiales > Burkholderiaceae_C > Schlegelella_A. The sequence continues at coordinate 13,407 of JBBRFB010000028.1, read as the reverse complement.
CGGACGCGACGTTGACGCCGACCGGCCCCTTGAACGTAACCGCGCCGCGCATCGGGTAGTTCACCGATGCGGCGAGCGTCGCCGCCGCCGTCGCCTCGTTGGCCGAGTTCTCGAACCGGATGCCATGCTCGACGAGGATGTCCTCGGCGTCGGCGAGCACGTCCATCAGGTGCGAAATCGGCGCTCCCTGGTACCCGGCGACGTACGAGACGCCCGATTCGAGCAGCGCCTTGGTCACGGCGAGGATGCCCTCGCCGCGAAAGACCTCGCCCTCCCCCAGCCGGAGCTTCTTCACCTCCTCGACGAACGATCGCTCTGCCATGCTTCCACCCGGCCCTGTCGATGCCGCGGCGCGAACCGCCGCAGGCCCAGTTTAAGACGCCCTCGCGGCGCGGGGCTCGCCGCGTGCCAACCCGGCGCGGGCCGACGGATTTCTCCGTCGGCTCTCGCTTCGTCTACCAGCTCGCCTCGCGATCGGGCGTCGCGCCGATCTTGTGGATCGCAAGGTCGGCGCCGAGGAACTCGTCCTCCTGCGAGAGACGCAGCCCCGTCGTCGCGCGCAGCAGGCCGTAGACGGCCAGCCCGCCGGTGAACGCCCAGGCCACGCCCATCCCCGTGCCGATGAGCTGCGCGACGAGACTGACGCCGCCGCGGCCGCCGAGCGCGGCTGCCCCGAAGATGCCCGCCGCGATGCCGCCCCAGGCGCCGCACAGGCCGTGCAGCGGCCAGACGCCGAGCACGTCGTCGAGCTTCCATCGGTTCTGCGTCAGCGTGAACATCGAGACGAAGATCGCGCCGGCGCAGGCCCCGGTGACGAGGGCACCGACCGGATGCATCACGTCGGAGCCCGCGCACACCGCGACGAGCCCGGCCAGCGGGCCGTTGTGGACGAAGCCGGGGTCGTTCCTGCCGAGCAGCGTGGCGGCGAGGGTGCCGCCGACCATCGCCATCAGCGAGTTCACGGCGACGAGGCCGGAGATCTTGTCGAGCGTCTGCGCGCTCATGACGTTGAAGCCGAACCAGCCGACGGTCAGCATCCAGGCGCCGAGGGCGAGAAACGGGATGCTCGACGGCGGGTGCGCGCTGATCGCGCCATCCTTGCGGTAGCGGTTGCTGCGCGCACCGAGGAGCATCACCGCCGCCAGGGCGATCCAGCCGCCCACGGCGTGGACGACGACGCTGCCGGCGAAGTCGTGGAAGTCGGCGCCGGTCGTGTGCCGGATCCAGTCCTGGAGGCCGAAGTTGCGGTTCCACGCAACGCCTTCGAAGAGCGGGTACACGACGCCGACCAGCACCGCGGTGGCGGCGAGCTGCGGGCCGAAGCGGCACCGTTCGGCGATGCCGCCGGACACGATCGCCGGCACCGCCGCCGCGAACGTGAGCAGGAAGAAGAACTTGACGAGCTCGTAGCCGTTGTGCGCGGCGAGCGTCTCGGCGCCGACGAGGAAGCCGACGCCGTAGGCGATCGCGTAGCCGACGAAGAAGTAGGCGATCGTCGAGACCGAGAAGTCGACCAGGATCTTGACCAGGGCGTTGACCTGGTTCTTCGCACGCACGGTGCCCAGCTCGAGGAAGGCGAAGCCGCCGTGCATCGCCAGCACCATGACGGCCCCGAGCAGGATGAACAGGGCGTCGCCGCCGTTGCGTGCTGGCTCCATCGTCTCCTCCGGCCGCGATCGTTCGTCGCGGTCGCGGCGATCATACGGTCGAGCGCGGGCACGGGCTTTCGGTCTCGCAGACTGTTAGTCTGGGCGGCGCGACTGCGTTCCGCCTGCCGGTGGTCGGGTCGCACGCCGGGCGGGAGAATGAGCATGGGCTCCGTGTTCTTGAGCTACCGACGCGAAGATTCGGCCGGGCAGGCCCGGGCGTTGTTCCAGGACCTCGCGGCGCGGCTGGGCAAGGGGGCGGTCTTCATGGACGTGGACAGCATCTCGCTCGGCCGCGATTTCCGCGAGGTGCTGCAGGAGCGCCTCGCGACGTGCGATCTGATGCTGGTGCTGATCGGGCGAGACTGGCTCTCCGGCAAGGACGCCTCGGGGCAGCGGCGGCTCGACGACCCGGCCGATTTCGTGCGCCTCGAGATCGCCGCGGCGCTGAATCGCAACATCGCCATCACGCCCTTGCTGCTGCAGGGCGCTCAGATGCCGCAGGCGGAGCAGCTGCCCGAGGCCATCCGGGATCTCGCCTACCGCAACGGCTTCGAGCTCAGCCACAACCGATGGGAATCGGACGTCCAGGAGCTGATGCGCCGGCTGGGGCTGGCCGCACCGCCCGAAGCCGCCGCGACGGCGGCGGCCGCCAGGGGCGCGCAAGTGCGACCGGGCAAGCGATGGCTCGCCGCCGGCGCGGTGGCGGCCATCGCCGCGGTGGCCGTGATCGCCGGGGTCGTCTACCGAGGCGCCCTCGAGTCTGGCCCGGCGCGCGAGACAGCGAAGCTCGGTGCCGCGTCGCCGGCGCCGAACCCCGTGGCCCCGGCGTCAAGGAACAGCGCCGGGCCATCGGCGCTGAACGCCGCGGCGCCGGCAATGCGCGGCGCCGCCCCCGGCGCGCGGGCGTTCACGCACACCTTCGACGGCGCGGACTCGAAGCTGCGTATCGACACCGCCGGCAGCTATCGGAGCAGCCCGTTCGAGGTCGAGAACCTCGACCTCGACAAGGACTTCCGCATCGAGTTCCGGATCCGCTCGACGCGGGCCGGTGGATCGACGCGCTACGGGATCGCCTGGAACTACAGCCCCGACGACTTCATGCTGTTCACGCTGCATTCCACGGACGGCGGCTTCTTCTCGATCGGCCCCGGGCGCAGCCGGACGCAGGCGCCCTTCTCTCGGCTCGCGGAAGGCGTCCTCGCCATCAACGCCGAGCGCGCGTTCGACACCCTGCAGATCGAGCGCAACGGCGCCGCCCTCGACTTCGCCGTCAACGGCAAGCCCGTGTGGCGCACGACCGATCTTCGCCTGACCTCGGGACGCTTCGCCTTATGGGTGGCCGACTTCTCCGAGGCTGAAATCCGGTCGTACGCGGGGCAGCAGTAGGGGCGGGGCAACGGCGCGTCGGGCGCGTGTGCGCAAGCGGAAGGCCCTGCGCCATGCCGGCAAGAGCAGACGCCGCGCCGACCGATCTCTGAGTTGAGCATGACGAGCGTCAATGCTCGAACAGGCGCCCGCGCCCCGGCGAGCGCGTGTCGAGGCCAGCGGTGCGCATGAGGTCCCAGAAGCCCGCCGGCGAGCTCGAGACGACAGGCACGCCGAAGCGCGCCTCGACGATGCCGATCGCCTCGAGCGTCTCCAGCCCGCCGCAGGAGACGAGCACCCCGTCGGACTGCGGCGCGGCCTCGAGCACCTGCCGGCACAGGTCGACGAGGACTTCGGTCGGCACCTGGCCGACGGCCTCGACGCCGGTGATGGCGAGGCCGCGAATCGTCGTCGCCTCGACGTCGCACGACGCGAGGTAGGTCACCAGCCGCTCGTTGACCTCGTCGATGTAGGCAGTGGCGACGGCGACCCGGCGCATGCGGAGCGCGCGGATGCCGCGCACGATCGCATTGCTCATCGTCGTGCAGGGCCGCCCCGTGCGCCGGACCATCTCGGCCTGCAAGGCGTCGTTGAAGTCGGCGCCGCGAAAAAAGCTGAGCGACGTGCCCATCAGCGAGATCGCCTCGGCGCCTTCGCCGGCGAGCTCGATCGCGAGGCCGACGACGTGGTCGATCACGCCTTCGTAGCCACGGGTCGAGATCTCGCCGAGACCCAGGCCGCGGGCAACGAGGCGGACGCGACCACCGTACAGCGACGGGCCGTCGCCGGGCACGCGGCCATGCGCCGGCGGGACGATGAGCCCCAAGCACGGAGCGGCGGAGGCATCGGTGCCGGGGAGGGCTGTCTTCATTTCCCTACGGTACACCGCGTCTCGCGCCGGCGGCAGGGCCGCCGCGTCAGCCGACCCGCTCGACGTCGTAGCCCTCGGCACGCATCGCGGCGAGGATCTTCTCGATGTGCGCCACCCCGCGCGTCTGCACGACCACTTCGATCTGCACCCGCTCGACCGAGAGCGACGTGAAGGCGCGCTGGTGCTGCACCTCGTCGATGTTGGCGCCGAGCCGGCCGAGCAGCGTGGCGACGTCGGCGAGCGCACCGGGCACGTCACGCACGTCGACGCGCAGGCGCGCCAGCCGGCCCGACTTGACCATGCCGCGCTCGATGATCTCGGCCAGCATGAGCGGCTCGATGTTGCCGCCGCAGAGCACGAGCCCGACGTGGCGACCGGCGAATCGCGCCCTGTCCTTCAGCAGGGCGGCCAGGCCGACGGCGCCGGCGCCCTCGACCACCGTCTTCTCGATCTCGAGCAGCATCAGGATCGCCTGCTCGATGTCGTCTTCCGAGACGAGGACGACGTCGTCGACCAGCGCCTTGATCACCGGCAGCGTCAGCGTGCCCGGCGCCTTGACGCCGATGCCGTCGGCGACCGTCGCCTGCAGGCAGGCGCGGTCGCCGCCGTGCAGGGCATTCCATGCCGCCGGGAAGCGCTCGGTCTGCACGCCGACGATGCGCAGGTCGGGCCGGATGTCGCGTGCAATCGTCGCCATGCCGGCGATCAGGCCGCCGCCGCCGATGGCGACGACGAGGGTGTCGATCGACGGCTGCTGGGCCAGCATCTCGAGTGCGACGGTGCCTTGCCCGGCGATCACCTTCGCGTCGTCGAACGGATGCACGACGGTCAGGCCGCGCTCGGCGGCGAGCGCCAGGCCGGCGACGCGTGCATCCTCGAAGGTGTCGCCCTCGAGGACGACCTCGGCGCCGAAGCGGCGCGTGTTCTCCACCTTCACCGAGGAGGCGAAGCGCGGCATGACGATGGTCGCGGCGATGCCCATCCGCTCGGCGTGGTACGCCACGGCTTGCGCATGGTTGCCGGCCGAGACCGCGAGCACGCCGGCGGCGCGTTCGGCCGCGGTCAGCTGGGCCAGCTTGTTGAACGCGCCACGCTCCTTGAACGAGGCGGTGAACTGCAGGTTCTCGAACTTCAGGAAGACGGTGCAACCGCAGATCGCCGACAGCGTGCGCGACGCCAGGCACGGCGTTTCGCCGAGTTGGCCGCGCAGGCGCGCGGCGGCAGCGCGGATCGCGGCCGCCGAGATCGCCTCCGTGGCGTTGTCCATGGCGCCATTCTCGCGCCGACGAAGCCGCACCGCGGCGAGGGGTCGCTTCGGCGACGGGCCACGCGGCGGAGTCGCCCCCGCTAGGCTTGCCGCTTCCCCTCGCGCCTGCAGCGCCGCCCCTTTCGGGCCGGCGCCGGGTGCGCTTTTTTGTTCGAACATGTCCCAGGAGCTTCTCGATGACGATCCGACCCGCCCCGCTGCTCGCCGGCCTCCTTGCTGCCGCCCCAGCGCTTGCCTTCGCCCAGGCCACCGTCAAGCCGGACGACCAGCTCCACTACGCGCTGGGCGCCGGCGCGAGTTATTCGTCGGGCAACACGAGCGCGGCGAGCGTCAACGTCAGCGGAGAGGGCATCCGCATGAGCGACCACGACAAGTTGCGCTTCGGCGGCAAGGCGCTCTGGTCGCGCGACAACGGCACCAGGACGGCCGAGAACCTCGCCCTCGGCACGCAGTACGACCGCGACATCGATCCGGTCTGGTTCGGCTTCGGCAGCGCCGACTTCCTTCGTGACGAGTTCGCCAACGTCTCGGCCCGCTATTCGCTGCACGGTGGCCTCGGCCGGCATGTGATCAGGCGCGACGACCTGACCTTCGACGTCTCCGCGGGCCTCGGCTACACCGAGGACCGCTACATCGATCCGGCCGACATCAACGGGCGCTTTCGCGACCGCTACGGCCGCCTCGAGGCCCTCATTGCCGAGGAGTCGACGCACAAGTGGACCGAGAGCACGTCGTTTCACCAGAAGCTCTCGCTCTTTCCGGCGCTGCGCTCGGGCGGCGGCTACCGCGGCGTCTTCGATTCCGGACTGGCCGTCTCGATGACGCCGACCCTCAGCCTCACGGTCGGCCTCAGCTACCGCTACAACAGCGACCCCGGGGTCGGCTTGAAGAAGGGCGACACGCTCTTCGTCACAGGCATCTCGGTGAAGATCGACTAGCGGGCCGAGCAGAAGACGCTGGCGCTCGAGATTTCCGTCACGCGACGGCCGTGCGGCGGCGTGCCACGCGTTCGCATCGACTCGCACAATGACGGCGAACAAGGCCGCCCGCGATGTCACCTGCTCGCCGTTCGATCGCCGCGTGTCTCCTCGCCGCCGGGCCGGCGTTCGCGCTCGCCCAGTCGGCCCCGATGAAGCCGGACGGGAACCTGCGCTACGCGCTCGGTGTCGGGGCCAGCTTCCTCGCCGGCTCGACGATCACGGCGGCGAGCGCCAACGTCGGCGGCGAAGGCGCGCTCGGCACGCTCGACAGCCGCTGGCGCTTTCGCGGCAAGGCGCTCTGGTCGCGCAGCGAAAACGGCGACTCGACGAGCGAGAACGTGACCGTCCTTCTCGTCGAGGAGTCCGAGCACCGGCTGCGCGGACGCACGTGGCTGCGCCAGAGGATCTCGTTCTTCCCTGCATTGCGCCCCGGCGAGAGCCTTCGCGGCATCGTCGATGCCAGCCTGGCGATGGCGCTCAGCCCGCTCGCCAGCCTCAACTTCGGTGTCAGCCGGCACTATGACGGCAATGCCGGGCTCGGCTGGAGCGGCATGGCCGTCGTCACCTCGATCGCGATCAGGCTGCGCTGACGCGCACTGCCCGCACGGCCCTGGCGCAGCGGCAATTCAAGGTGCTCAGCCGACCCGCACCACCTTCAGCATGTTGGTGCCGCCCGGGTAGCCCATCGGCTCGCCGCAGGTGATGGCGTAGGTCTCGCCGGGCTTGAGCACGCCCTGCTCGACGAGGAGCCGCTCGGCATGGCGCAGCGCCTCGTCGCGATCGGAGTAGCTCGGCATCAGCAGCGGTGTGACGTTCCTGTACATCGCCATCCGCCGCTGGCTCTTGATCTGCGAGGTCAGGCCGAAGATCGGCACGTGGATCTTGTGCCGGCTCATCCAGAGGGCCGTCGAGCCCGACTCGGTGAGCGCGAGGATCGCCTTGCAGCCGAGGTGGTAGGCAGTGAAGAGCGCCGCCATCGCGATCGACTGGTCGATCCGGCCGAAGGTCTTGTTGGTGAAACCGGCGTCGAGCGAGATTTCCTCGGCGCGCTCGGCCTCGACGCAGATCGAGGCCATCATTTCCACCGTCTCCACCGGGTAGCGGCCCGCCGCCGTCTCGGCGCTGAGCATGACGGCGTCGGTGCCGTCGAGCACGGCGTTGGCGACGTCGCTCACCTCGGCGCGCGTCGGCACCGGGTTGACGATCATCGACTCCATCATCTGCGTCGCGGTGATCACCACGCGATCGAACTCGCGCGCCATCTTGATCATCCGCTTCTGCAGCGCCGGCACGGCGGCGTTGCCGACCTCGACCGCGAGGTCACCGCGCGCGACCATGATGCCGTCGGAGGCCTTGAGGATCTGCTCGAGCGCCGGGATCGCCTCGCTGCGCTCGATCTTGGCGATCAGCAGCGGCTTGTGCCGCAGCGGCTCGCCCGCCACATTGGCGAGCTGGCGCGCCATCTCCATGTCGGTGGCGCTCTTCGGAAAGCTGACGGCGAGGTACTCGCACTGGAAAGACATCGCGGTCTTGATGTCTTCCATGTCCTTGGCGGTCAGCGCCGGCGCCGTGAGGCCGCCGCCGGCCTTGTTGATGCCCTTGTTGTTCGACAGCTCGCCGCCGACGACGACGGTGGTGTGCACCTCCTCGCCCCGCACCGCGTCGACGGTGAGGCGCAGCAGCCCGTCGTTGATCAGCAAGGTGTCGCCCGGCCGCACGTCGCGCGGCAGCTCCTTGTAGTCGAGTCCGACCCGCTCGCTGGTGCCGAGGCCGCCGAAGCCGGCGTCGAGAACGAGAGGCGAACCCGCCTCGAGCATGGCCTTGCCGCCTTCCATCTTGCCGATGCGGATCTTCGGGCCCTGCAGGTCGGCCATGATGGCGACCTCCTTGCCGGCCCGCTTGGCGACGTCGCGCACCAGCGTCGCCCGGTCGATGTGGTCCTGCGCGGTGCCGTGCGAGAAGTTGAGGCGAACGACGTCGACGCCGGCCCGGATCATCCGCTCGAGAACCTCGGCCGTGCCCGACGCCGGCCCCATGGTGGCGACGATCTTGGTGGCGCGTGGAACGGTCTGGTCCATCGGTGTCGGTTCGGTTCGTTCGGGGTCGAGGCGGCGCCGGCGGGCGTCAGGCCATGGTGCCGACGGCGCGGCGCTCGAGGATCTCGATCGCCGGCAGCGGCTTGCCCTCGAGCATCTCGAGGAAGGCGCCGCCGCCGGTCGAGATGTAGTCGATGTCGGCTCCGATGCCGTACTTCGCGATCGCCGCCAGCGTGTCGCCGCCGCCGGCCAGGCTGTAGGCCGGCGACGCCGCGATCGCCCGGGCGACCCGCTCGGTGCCGGCGGCGAAGGCGTCGAATTCGAAGACGCCAACGGGGCCGTTCCAGACGATCGTGCCAGCCGACGCCAGCAGCGCCGCCAGCGCCGCCGCCGTGTCGGGGCCGAGGTCGAGGATCAGCTCATCGGGGCCGACGTCGGCTGCCTTCCTGACCGTGGCGGCGGCGGTGGCGCTGAACTCGCGGGCCGTCACCACGTCGGTCGGGATCGGCACCTCGGCGCCGCGCTCCTTCATCGCCGCGATCACCGCCCGCGCTTCGCCGACCAGATCGGGCTCGGCCAGGCTCTTGCCGATCGGCAGGCCGGCGGCGAGGAGGAAGGTGTTGGCGATGCCGCCGCCGACGATCAGCCGATCGACCCGCCTGGCCAGGCTCTGCAGGATGGCGAGCTTGGTCGACACCTTGCTGCCGGCGACGATGGCGACGAGCGGCCGGGCCGGGTCGGCGAGCGCCTTCGTGATGGCGTCGATCTCGGCAGCGAGCAGCGGGCCGGCGCAGGCGACCCGGGCATATTCGGCGATGCCGTAGGTCGACGCCTCGGCGCGGTGCGCGGTGCCGAACGCGTCGTTGACGAAGACGTCACAGAGCGCCGCCATCTTCTTCGCCAGCGCCGGATCGTTCTTCTTCTCGCCGGCGTTCAGCCGGCAGTTCTCGAGGACGACGAGCTCGCCGGGGCGGACCTCGACGCCGTCGACCCAGTCGGCCACGAGCGGCGCCGGGCGGCCGAGCAGCTCGGCCAGACGTGCCGCGACCGGCGCCAGCGTGTCTTCGGGCTTCGGCTGGCCTTCCTTCGGTCGGCCGAGGTGCGACGTGACCATGACGGCGGCACCGGCCTTCAGGGCCATCTCGATGCAGGGCAGCGAGGCGCGGATACGGGTGTCCTCGGTGATCCGTCCGGCGGCGTCCTGCGGCACGTTGAGGTCGGCGCGGATGAAGACGCGCTGATCGGCCACGGCGCCGGAGGCGATCAGATCGGCAAGGCGAAGAACATTCATCGGCAAGGGAGCAAAACCGCGAGTTTACGGGCCGGGCAAGCCGCCCCGGACGAAGGCGATCACCCCGTTTCCTGCCGTCGCACGTTTCACCCCGGGCAAGGCGGCTCGTGTCGAGCCGCCGCGAGTCTGCGGAGCAACCATCATGGCTCATCGAATCACGCGTCACCTGCTGGCGGCGCTTCTCCTCGGCGCGGCAACCGTCGCCTCGGCGCAGCGGGCGCCGCTCGCCGTCGCCCCGGCGTGGCGGCCGCCGGTGCTGCATGTCGCAGGTGCCGAGCAGCCGGTGCGGCTGCAGCGCCTCGGCATCGACGTCGACGCCGGCGCCAGCCTGGTCCGCACGCGCGTGCGGATGGAATTCTTCAATCCGAACGGCCGCAGCCTCGAAGGCAAGCTCGACTTCCCGCTCGCCGACGGCCAGGTGGTGAGCGGCTTCGCGCTCGACGTCGAGGGCCAGCTGCGCGACGCGGTGCCGATCGAGAAGGCGCGCGGCGAGCAGGTGTTCGAAGACATCGCGCGGCGCGGCGTCGACCCGGGTCTGTTGCAGGCCACCGCCGGCAACAACTACCAGCTGCGCGTCTACCCGCTGCCGCCGGGCAAGACGCGCACGGTCGTGCTGACGCTCGTCGAACCTGCGCGGGGCCGTTTGCAGCTGCCGGTCGGCATAGCCGAGCGGGTCGACGCGCTCGAGCTGACGCTGCGCTACCCGGCGGCGCGCGGCGTCCCGACGATCGCCGGCGCCGACCCGCTCGGCGTCGTCTTTCGCAAGGATGCGCACGGCGGCTGGTCGGCCGCACTGGCCCGCACCGACGCGCGCCTGCCGCGACAGCCGCTGCTCGTGCAGTCGAGCGCCCGTGACGTCGCGGCGACGACCGTCACCACCGAGCGCCGCAATGGCAGCGTCTGGTTCAGCGTCGACCTGGCCGTCGCCAACGAGCACGCACCGCGCCCCCTGCCGAAGCAGGTGCAGATCGTCTGGGACGCGTCCGGCTCGGCGGCGAACCGCCGCATCGATCGCGAGTTCGCCCTCCTCGACGCCTACTTCAGGCGGGCTGGAACCATCGCGGTCTCGCTCGTCCGCGTCTCCGACACGGCGGCCGCACCGGAGCGGTACGCCGTTCGCGGCGGCGACTGGAGCGCGCTGCGCCGCGCCTTGCAGGCGACTCGCTACGACGGCGCCAGCCAGCTCGGCGCAGTGCGGCACGACGGCGTCTCCGGCGAGGCGCTGTGGTTCAGCGATGGGCTCGCCAACTACGGCGCGCCGTGGCGGCTGGCGTTTCCGGTGCCGGTCTTTGCCGTCAACTCGGCGGGGAGCGCCAACGTCGCCGCCCTGCGCGCGCTCGCCGAGGCGAGCGGCGGGCGCGCGATCGACCTGAGCCGTGTCGACGACGCCGACGCCGCCGCGGCGCTGCTGACGCGCTCGACCCGGCTGGAACGCGTCGACGCCGTCGGCGCCGGCGACATCGTCGTCGAGTCGCACGACGCCGCCTCGGGCCGGCTCTCGCTCGCCGGCCGGCTGACCGACATCGATGCCACGCTGGTGCTGGCCCTGCGCCGCGCCGACGGCCGACTCGTCACGCAACGGATCCAGGTCGAGGCCGACCAGGGGGCGGCGCAGATCGCCGGGCTGCAATGGGCGCGCCTCGAGCTCGCCTCGCTGGAAGGCGACGCCCACGGCAACAAGACACGGATTCGCGAGATCGGCCAGCGCTTCGGCCTGGCCACCCGCGAGACCTCTCTCATCGTGCTCGAGCAGGTCGACGACTACGTGCGCCACGGTGTCGAGCCGCCCGTCGCCCTGCGCGAGGCCTACGAGCGCCTCGCCGCCACTGCGGCGAAGCGCCGCCTGGCCAGCGACGCCGAGCGGATCGAGCGCGTCGTCCATCGCTTCGAGACGCGCGCCGCCTGGTGGTCGCGGGACTTCCCGAAGGACGAGCTGCCGCCGCGGGTCAGTGCCAAGTCGGCGCCGCCGCAGTTGTCCGGGGCGCTCGGCCGGGCGCAGAGCGCCGAGCGACGCGAGCGTGCCAATGCGACCGGAGGCGCCCGCCAGGACGAGCTGGCGCGCAGCGCCCGGCCCCTGGCGGCGGCGCCCGCTGCGGCTCAGGCGCCGGCTCGCGATGGCCCGGCAAGAGAGGCGAAGAAGGACGGCGGCTCGGCCGGCACGGGAACGCCCGACATCGCCATCGCCCTGAAGCCGGCGGCGATGAACGCGCCGGAGGTGCTTCGCCTGCAGGCGGCGGCACCGGACGAATGGCACGCCATCTACGCCGACGCGCGCCGCGGCAACACGATGAGCGTCGGCTTCTTCCTCGACGCCGCCGAGTTCTTCCTGCAGCACAACGAGCGCGCGCTCGGCCTGCGGGTGCTCTCCAACCTGGCCGAGATGGACCTGCAGAACCGGCAGGTGCTGCGCCTGCTCGCCTACCGGCTGCAGCAGGCCGGCGAAAGCGGGCTCGCGGTTCCGATCTTCGAGCGCGTGCTCGAGCTGGCGCCGGGCGAGCCGCAGTCGCACCGCGACCTCGGCCTGGCGCTCGCCCAGGCCGGCGAGGCCCAGCGCGCCGTCGACGAGCTCTACGCGGTGGTCACGGGCGCCTGGAGCCCGCGCTTCGCCGACATCGACCTCATCGCGCTGGCCGAGCTGAACGCGATCGTGGCCCAGGCCCGGCTCGCCGAGAAGGCGGTCGACACCTCGGCGATCGACAGCCGGCTCCTGAAGAACCTGCCGCTCGACGTGCGCGTGGTGCTCGCCTGGGACGCCGACAACACCGACGTCGACCTGCACGTCATCGATCCGAACGGCGACGAGGTCTACTACGGGCGGGCCCTGTCGTACCAGGGCGGCGCGATCACCCGGGACGCGACCGGCGGCTACGGCCCGGAGGAGTTCGCGCTGCGGCTCGCCAAGCCGGGCAAGTACACGGTCGTCGCCAACTTCTTCGGCCATCGCCAACAGGTGCTGGCGAGCGGCACCGGGCTGATGCTGTGGTTCTCGAGCGGTTTCGGCACGCCGCAGCAGGTTGACCGGCGGACGACGCTGCGCGTCAAGAGCGAGCGCGGCGAGCGCGTCGTCGTCGGCGAGTTCGAGGTGAAGTCCTAGCTGGCAGGCGGCAGCCGCCGGTGGCAGCGGCGGTCGCGGCCGGCGGCCGCGGCGCGGTCAGTGCGGCTGGGCTGTCGCCGCCGCCTTGGCCGGGCCGGCCTGAGCGGCGAGCTGCGGCTCGACCGGCTCGATCTTGTTCTCGCGCCTGTAGTCGTTCATGTCGCGCCAGCCGGCGTAGACGGCGGCGCGCTCCGACTTCTTGTAGATCGCGTAGCAGTCCTCGATCGCCCGGCCGGCGTGGCGGCAGGCGGCCCCGACGGCCTTGCCATCGGCATCGCGGGCGGCGGCGATCTTCTCGGCCGACTCGATCCCCCGCATGTCGCAGCCGGCAAGGAAAGCCGAGCCAGCGAAGGCGATCAGGAGGATGGGCAGGCGCATGGGCGAACAGGAGAGTGGCGCCCGGTATTTCGGCCGCCCGGCGGCGGACTTGAGGGCCGCGCGCCGCCGGCCGGAATACTTCAGCCGGCGGGGCTCGGCACGGCCATCGCCAGCAGCCGGGCGACCCGCTCCTCGAGCGACGGGTGGGTCGAGAACAGCGTTCTCAGGCCGCCGCCGTGCAGCGGGTTGACGACCATCATCTGTGCCGTGGCCGGGTTGCGCTCCGCGGTCTCGAGCGGCACGCTCTGGGCGGCACGGTGGATCTTCTGCAACGCCGAGGCGAGCGCCTGCGGGTCGCCCGACAACTCGGCGCCGCCGCGGTCGGCCTCGAACTCGCGGCTCCGGCTGATCGCCATCTGGATCAGGCCGGCCGCGATCGGCGCCAGCAGCATGACGGCGAAGCCGGCGATCGGGTTCGACGACCGGCCCTCGCTGTTGCGGCCGCCGAAGAACATGGCGAAGTTGGCGAGCATCGA
>JBBRFB010000027.1:0-29543 GCA_038225015.1 Burkholderiales bacterium | reverse complement strand
CGCCAGATGGGCGATCAGCGTGATGCCTGGCTTGAACGGATTCACCGGTTCGCGCACGGTGCGCGTACCTTCGGGCAGGAGCACCAGCTGCGCGCCCTCCTTCAGGCTGGCGACGGCATCGCGCACCAGCGCCCGGCCGGTGTCGTTGCGGATGTAGCGGGCCAGCCGCGCGCCGGCGCCGAGAAAGACATTGCGCAGCAACTCGGCCTTCATGACGCAGACGCCGCGCGGCAGCCGGGCGACGATGACGACCGCGTCGAGCATGGTCGGGTGGTTGGCGGCGATGATGAGGCCGCCGGGCAGGTCGCGCAGGGCATCGAGCGCGCTCGACTCGACGCGCATCATGCCGAGCCGCTGCGCGGCGGCCCAGAAGACCCGGTAGATGCGCGAGATCATCGCCCGGCCCATCCGGGTGGCGCGCCGGCGCGCCAGCAGCAACGACGCCAGCGGCGCCACCATCGACCAGGAGAGCAACATCGCCGCGAGAATGGCGATCAGGGCGCCGAACAGCAGCCGGTGCCCGAGCCCCGGCGGCCGCACCGGCACCGGCGTCACTCGCCGGTCAAGACGCGCTCGCGCGAGGTCGCGAAGATCCACGAGATGCCGACTCCGGCGGTGATGGCGCTTTCGCGCCGGACAAGGGAACTCGGCGCGAACGAGGCGCCGTGCAGGTCGTCGTAGCGGACGAAGCCGCCGAGCCAGGCGTTGCCGAGGCGGCGCGAGACGGCCGTCGTCGCCCGCCAGCCAGCGTAGCCGCCAGGGGCCTGGTAGCCCGGCCGCGTCGGCGTCGCGAACCCGTCGGCAACACCGTAGAAGTGCTCGTGATAGCGGCGATCGGCGAAGAGCGGGCCGGCCAGCATGCCGACGTTCCACTGCCCGGCCACGCGCAGGTCGAGATTCAGGTTCGGCGAGAAGGTGACGCCGATCGCCCGCGGCGAGCGCTGCAGGGTGATGGCTTCGCGCAGCGGCAGCCGCAGGTCGAGCTTGAGGCCGCCACCGGGCGATTGCCAGAGCTCGACGTTGACGTTCGGCCCGATCTCGAACGTGCCGGGCAGGTCGGGCATGCCGCGACGCGCCACGTTGTCCTTGCTGCGTGTCGGCACCGAGGCGGACAGGCTGAGGTCGACCGTGACCCGCTTGCCGGCGAACAGGATGGCGCGCGCACCGTCGCGGTCGGCACGCAGGAAGCGGCCGCGGTAGGCGACGAAGGGCAGCGGCAGCGCGTACGAGCTCGTCTGGTCGGAGCCGCGGTAGTCGGGGAAGCGCACCGCCGCGACACCGATACCGAGCTCCCAGAGCGGCTCGCCGGCGCCGGCCGCCGCGTCGGCATGGCGAACGACCGTCCCGTGGACGACCGGGCCCGGCACCGGCATGTCGTCGGCCCTGGCCGGTGCGGCGCCGGCCAGGCCCCCCGCGAGCAGCGCGACGGGCGCGACGAGGCGGGCCCGCAGGTCGCTGCGCCGCCTCACGATGCCGCGACCTCGTCGCGGATATTGATGCGCCGGCGCTTCCAGAAGGCGAGACTGCGGCCGATATGGCCGAACGAGACCAGGTAGTACATCGCCTTCAGCGCGAACACCGACGGCCAGATCGGCGTCTTGCCGTAGATGTCGCCGGCGAGCAGGGACAGCAACGCCTCCTTGACGCGCAGCGGGTTCTGCGGATACATGAAGAACTCGCGCATCGTCGGGCTCGAGACGCGGAAGATGAACCAGGAGAACTCGCGCGGCCCGTGCCGCATCAGCCGGTCGAAGCGTCGGCGGGCCCTGGCCGCCTGGCGCGGCCGATCGAGCCGGGTCTCGACGACGTCGACGCCCGCGAAGCCGTTCTGCATCGCCATGAGCACGCCCGAGGAGAACACCGGATCGATGAAGGCGTAGGCATCGCCGAGCATCAGGTAGCGGTCGCCGCTCGACACCCGGCTGCAGTACGAGTAGTTTCCGGTCGCCTGCACCTCCGAGACGAGCTCCGCCGACTCGAGCCGCTCGGCCAGGGCGGGGCAGAGCGAGATGGTGTCGCGGAAGAACTCGGGCAGAGGCTTCTGCCGAGACTTCAGGTAGTACGGCCAGCAGACGGCACCGATGCTCGTCGTGCCGTCGGCAAGCGGAATGAACCAGAACCAGCCGTGCTCGAACCAGAAGATGGTGATGTTGCCCTCGCGCTTTCCCGGCAGCCGGCGGGCGCCGCGGAAGTGGCCGTAGAGCGCGGAGCTGTTGTGCTTGCGGTTTTTTTCCTTGCAGCGAAAGGCGTTGGCGAGAAGCGTGTCGCGACCGGAGGCATCGACGACGAAGCGCGTCCGCCAGCGTCGCGCTTCGCCGCCCTCGAGCTCCGCGTGGACGGTGGCGCCGTCGGCGTCGAACTCGACCTGCCGCACCCGGCAGCCCTCCAAGAGCTCCGCGCCTTTCGCACCGGCATTGCGAAACAGCAGCTCGTCGAGCTCGGAACGGCGCACCTGCCAAGCATGGGTTATCGACTTGTCCCATGCCTCGGTGAACTCGACGAAGGCCGGGTCGGCGTGGTCGGGCGAGACGAACTCGACGCCGTACTTCGCCATGCCGAAGCGCTCGACCTCCGCCAGCACGCCCAGCCGCTCGAACAGCTCGGCATTGGCGGGAAGGAGCGATTCGCCGATGTGAAAGCGGGGATGGTGCGCCTTCTCGGCGACGACGACACGGCGCCCCCGCTCGGCCAGCAGCGCCCCGATCGTCGAACCGGCGGGTCCGCCGCCGACGACGAAGATCTCGCAGTCAAGGGTCGTGGGAGGGGCCGCCGGCTGGGCGCTGGCGGGGGCGACGGGATCGGTCCGGCTCTGCATCGATGCTGGGGCGGCGGGCGCACCGGCGGCCGACCCCGGCCATCCCGGCGCGACGCTCGAAATGAGGGCAGGATTCTATCGTCGAGGGGTCCGGGCTTCGGGGCCGCAGGCGACGGCCGGCGACGGCCCGCATTTCAATGGTCGAGGACGAGCTGCGTCTGGGTGACGACCGCGCAGAGCCTGCCCTCGGCGGAGCGGATCGATGTCTGCCAGACCATCGTCGTGCGCCCGCGATGCAGCGCCACGGACTCGCCGACGACGGTCGTGCCGACCCGGGCTGCAGCGATGAACTTGGTGCTCGAATCGGTCGTCGTCGTGCGCTTGCCTTCCGGCAGGTTGACGACCGTGCCGACGGCACCCAGCGTGTCGGCGAAGGCCATGACGGCGCCCCCGTGGAGGATGCCGGCGGCGGTGCAGAGGTCGGGCCGCACCAGCAGCTCCGCGACCACGCGTTCGGCTGCGAGCTCGAGCAAGCGCAAGCCCATCAGTCCGGGAAAGAGCGGCTCGAGCAGATGCTGCATCGTGGCGATCGTCCAGCCCGGCTTGTCTTCGCTCATTCGTTCGCCTCCGCTCGGTTCAAACGGACCGGGCCGCTCATCGGGCGCCCGGCAGACTCTGAAGTCGTTTCATCCTGCGCGCCAGGTCGTCGGCTGCGCGGTCGCGCGGCCTGGCGCTCGTCACCAGCGAATCGATCAGCGTGCGGGCGACGGCGGCGACGTCCTCGACGGCGAGGTCGAACGCCGCCGCGTTCGCCTTCGACGGCACGCTGAAGCCGCTCAGCTTGCGGACGAACTGCAACGATGCGTCACGGATCTCCAGCTCGCTGGCCGGCGGGTCGAAGTTGAACAGGGTCTTGATGCTGCGGCACATGGGGTGGGCTCGACGGGCGAAGCGCAAATCTTAGGGGCGTCGCGACAACCCCGCCCGCGGCCGAGGCACTCGCCGGCCCGGCGACAGCGCCGGCGGCGCGGCTACTCGCCCAGGTAGGCGGCACGCACGCGGGGGTCGGCGAGCAGCGCCTTGGCGTCGCCGTCCATCGTCACCTCGCCGCTGTCCATCACGTAGCCGCGCGAGGCGAGCTGCAGGGCGCGGCTGGCGTTCTGCTCGACGAGCAGGATCGTCGTGCCCTGGCGATGAATGTCGTCGACGACCTCGAACACCTTGTCGACCAGGATCGGCGACAGGCCCATCGAGGGCTCGTCGAGCAGCAGCACCTTCGGCTGCGCCATGAGGGCCCGGCCGAGCGCCAGCATCTGCTGCTCGCCGCCGCTCATCGTGCCGGCGAGCTGGTGGCGACGCTCCTTCAGGCGGGGAAAGATCCCGAACACGCGATCGATGTCGGCGTCGATCGCCTTCGCATCGTCGCGCACGAACGCACCCATCTGCAGGTTCTCGACGATCGTCATGCGGGCGAACGTGCCGCGCCCTTCGGGCACCATTACGAGGCCCTGGCGAACGAGGTCCCACGGACCCTGGCCGCGGATGCTGCGGCCGCAGAACTCGATCTCGCCGGCGGCCGCCGGCTGGGTGCCGGTGATCGCCTTCAGCGTCGTTGTCTTGCCGGCACCGTTGGCGCCGATGAGGCTCACCAGTTCGCCTTCGCCGACCTCGAACGAGATGCCTTTCACGGCTTGAATGCCACCGTAGGCGACCTTGAGGCCGGCGACGCGAAGCAGGACAGGAGGGGAAGCGGCGACCGTCATCGACACGCTCAATGCACCGCGTGGCTGGCGCCGAGGTAGGCCTCGATCACCGCCTGGCTCCTCTGCACCTCGGCCGGCGTTCCCTCGGCGATCTGCTTGCCGTAGTCGAGCACGGTGACGCGGTCGCACAGGCCCATCACCAGCTTGACGTCGTGCTCGATGAGCAGGATGGTGCGGCCGTCGTGGCGGATCCGGTCGATCAGCTCGCGCAGCGTCACCTTCTCGGTGGTGTTCATGCCGGCCGCCGGCTCGTCGAGCGCGATGAGCTTCGGGTCGGTCGCCAGGGCGCGGGCCACCTCGAGCCGGCGCTGGTCGCCGTAGCTGAGCGTGCGCGCCTTGTAGTCGGCGAAGGCGCCAATGCCGACATAGTCGAGCAGTTCCTGGGCCCGGCTCGCGATGGCAGCCTCTTCCGCCTTGAAGACGGGGGTGCGAAAGACGGCGCCGACGAGCCCGGAATGGGTGCGCGCGTGGCGGCCGACCATGACGTTCTCGAGCGCCGTCATGTCGGAAAAAAGGCGGATGTTCTGGAACGTTCGGGCGATGCCCGCCTGCGCCACCTCGTGCACGGCGGTCGGCTTGTACGGCTTGCCGGCGAGCTCGAACGTCCCGGCGTCCGGCGTGTAGAGGCCGGTGAGGACGTTGAAGAAGGTGGTCTTGCCGGCGCCGTTCGGGCCGATCAAGCCGTAGATCTGGCCCGGCTCGATGGTCATGCCGACGTCCGAAAGGGCCTGCAGGCCGCCGAAGCGCTTGGAGACGCCGCTCACCCGCAGGACCGGTGGTGGCCGGGTCTCAGTCATGCCGGGCTCCCGTGCCGCGCACGACGTTCGTCACCGTGCTCGACTTCGGTGTCACCCGCTGTGGCACCGCGGGATCGGGCGGCGGTGGCTCGGGCAGCGCGAGCTTGCCGTGCTCGGGCGCCGGCCAGAGTCCTCGCGGGCGAACCAGCATGATGCCGATCATCGCCAGCGCCACGAGCAACTGGCGCAGGATGGACGCGTCGAGGCGGCCACCGGTCATTTGCTGCAGCGGGCCGGCGACGTAGCGCAGCACCTCGGGCAGTGCCGCCAGCAGCAAGGCGCCGACGATGACGCCAGGCAGGTGACCGATACCGCCGAGCACGACCATGGCGACGATCATGATCGATTCCTGCAGGCTGAACGACTCCGGCGAGATGAAGCCCTGGAAGCTCGCGAACATCACGCCGGCGACGCCGCCGAAGGTCGCACCCATGCCGAACGCGAGCAGCTTCAGGTTGCGCGTGTTGATGCCCATCGCCTTGGCGGCGACCTCGTCTTCGCGAATGGCCATCCAGGCGCGGCCGATCCGGCTGCGCTCGAGCCGGTGGCAGATGAAGACGGCGAGCACAACCAGGATCACGAACAGGAAGTAGTAGTTCGTCACCTTCGACATTTCGAGGCCGAACAGCTCGTGGGTGCGGCCGAGGCTCAGCCCGCCGATCGATATCTCGTCGATCGAGGAGATGCCTCTCGGGCCGTTGGTGATGTTGATCGGCGCGTCGAGGTTGTTGAGGAAGACGCGGACGATCTCGCCGAAACCGAGCGTGACGATGGCCAGGTAGTCGCCGCGTAGGCGCAGCGTCGGCGCGCCGAGGATGACGCCGGCGGTGCCGGCGACCAGCGCGCCGAGCGGGATGACGACCCACCACGGCGCGTGCAGGCCCTCGGGAAACACCGCAGCGAGGAATTCGAAGTGATCGGTGAGCTGCGACGAGGCGAGCAGCCCGAGCATGTAGGCGCCGACGGCGTAGAAGGCGACGTAGCCGAGGTCGAGCAAGCCGGCGTAGCCGACGACGATGTTCAGGCCGAGCGCGAGCAGCACGTAGAGGAGCGCAATGTCGATGATGCGCACCCAGGCGTTGCCGGCGATCTGGACGACGAACGGCAGGACGACGAGCGCCACCGCGGCGGCGACGAGGACCGCGACCTTGTGGCGCCGGACGACCTCGATCATCTCGCGCTCATGCCCGGTCGGCGACCCGCTCGCCGAGCAGGCCCTGCGGCCTCAGCGTGAGGATCAGGATGAGGACGATGAAGGCGAAGATGTCCTGGTAGTTGCTGCCGAGGATGCCGCCGGTGAGCTGGCCGATGTAGCCGGCACCGAGCGACTCGATCAGGCCGAGCAGGACGCCGCCCACCACGGCGCCGGCGAGGTTGCCGATGCCGCCGAAGACGGCGGCGGTGAACGCCTTCAGCCCGGGCAGGAAGCCCATCGTGTGCTGGACCGAGCCGTAGTTGGCCGCATACATGACACCGGCGAGCGCCGCCAGCGCCGCCCCGATGACGAAGGTCGCGGAGATGACGGTGTCGGGCTTGACGCCCATCAGCGCGGCGACGCGCGGATTCTCCGCCGTGGCCCGCATCGCCCGCCCGAGCTTGGTCCGGTTGACGAGGTACATGAGGCCGGTCAGGGTGACGGCAGTGGCACACAGGATCAGGATCTGCACGTTGTTGATCACCGCGCCGAAGAACTGGTGCGGCTCGCCCGGAAGCAGGATCGGGTACGCCTTGTAGTTCGGCTTCCAGATGATCATCGCCAGCGTCTGCAGCAGGAGACTCATGCCCATCGCGGTAATCAGCGGCGCCAGCCGGGGTGCGTTGCGCAGCGGCCGGTAGGCGATCTTCTCGATCGCGAAGTTGAGCAGCGAGCAGACGACAACCGCCGCGATCAGCGAGATCAGGAGCAGCAACCAGCCGGGCAGGCCGTAGTCGGCGAGCGCGGTGACGACCGTCCAGCTGGTGAGGGCACCCACCA
The DNA here is from genome assembly GCA_038225015.1 of Burkholderiales bacterium. Taxonomy (GTDB): domain Bacteria; phylum Pseudomonadota; class Gammaproteobacteria; order Burkholderiales; family Burkholderiaceae_C; genus Schlegelella_A. The sequence continues at coordinate 22,253 of JBBRFB010000027.1, read as the reverse complement.
TCAGGACCTCGCCGTGGGCGAAGTTGATGAGGTTGATGATCCCGTAGACCATCGTGTAGCCGAGTGCGACGAGCGCGTACACGCTGCCGAGCACGAGCCCGTTGACGATCTGCTGGATGAAGATGTCCATGCGTGGGAAGCGATGCGCGGGTCAGATGGCAACTTGCCCGCCAGCCACCTCGAGCGACGCGTCGGAGCATCGTCGGCGGCGCTGCGGCTCGGCGCGATTCTAGGTGTGGCCCGGCACCGCCGGCACCGGGCTAGCCCGGCTTGCGCGCCGCCTCGTTCAGTGCCCGCAACTCGGCCATGCGCTCGCCGATGCGGATCTCCAGGCCGCGGTCGACGGGCTGGTAAAGGCGTGGTGGCTCGAGATCGTCGGGCCAGTAGCGCTCGCCGGCAGCGAAGCCGCCCGCCTCGTCGTGCGCGTAGCGGTAGCCCTTGCCGTAGTCGAGGCCCTTCATCAGCGACGTCGGCGCGTTGCGCAGCCGCAGCGGCACCGGCCGTGTCCGGTCGGACTTGACGAAGGCGCGGGCCGCGTTCCATGCCGTGTAGACGGCATTGCTCTTCGGCGCCACCGCCAGGTAGACGACGGCTTGGGCGAGCGCGAGTTCGCCCTCCGGCGAACCCAGCCGCTCGTAGGTCTCGGCCGCGTCGAGCGCCATCCGCAGCGCCCGCGGGTCGGCCAGGCCGATGTCTTCACTGGCCATGCGCACGAGCCGGCGCGCGGCATAGCGCGGGTCGACGCCGCCGTCGATCATGCGCACGAACCAGTAGAGCGAGGCGTCCGGATCGCTGCCGCGCACCGCCTTGTGCAGCGCCGAGATCGTGTCGTAGAACTGCTCGCCACCCTTGTCGTAGCGTCGCAACTGCTCGCCGAGTGCCTGCTCCATCATCGCTTCGCTGATCCCGGCGACCTGGCTGAAGGTGGTGACCAGGTTCTCGTAGGCGTTCAGCAGCCGGCGGGCATCGCCGTCGGCGTAGCCGATCAGGCGGGCCGTGGCCGCCTCCTCGAGCGGCGGTGCCGCGAGCAGCGCCCGCGCCCGCTCCAGCAGCGCTTGCAGATCGTCATCGCCGAGCGGCTTCAGCACGTGCACGGTGGCACGCGACAGGAGCGCCGAGTTGACCTCGAACGACGGGTTCTCGGTGGTGGCGCCGATGAAGGTGAGCAGTCCCGACTCGACGTGCGGCAGGAAAGCGTCCTGCTGCGCCTTGTTGAAGCGGTGCACCTCGTCGACGAAGATCACGGTCTTGCGGCCACGCGCCTGAGCGGCCAGCGCCCGCTCGACCGCATCGCGGATGTCCTTGACGCCGCCGAGTACAGCCGACATGGCGATGAACTGGGCATCGAAGGCGTCGGCGACCAGCCGCGCCAGCGTCGTCTTGCCGACGCCCGGCGGGCCCCACAGGATCATCGAGTGCAGCCGTCCGGTCTCGAACGCCACCCGAAGCGGCTTGCCGGGGCCGAGAAGCGCCGCCTGGCCGACGATATCGTCGAGCGTCTTCGGCCGCAGCCGCTCGGCGAGCGGCGCCTCGGTGTCGGCGAAGTGGAGCGGCAGGGTGGCGTCGGGCACGGTGCATCGGATTCTGATGCCTCGCCTAAGATTGCCGCTTCGTTCCTCGGACATCGCCCCGTGCCTGCCATTGCTTCGCCTGTCGCCGCCGCCCCGAGCACCTATGACGCGATCGCCGAGGTGCTCGGCGACGCGTTCAAGGTCGAGCCGGCGCGCATCTCGCCGGAGGCGACGCTCGAGTCGCTTGGCCTCGATTCGCTCGCCCTGATGGAGTTCGTGTTCGCGATGGAAGACCGGTTCGACGCCCGCATCCCGGAGGAGCGGCTCGATCCCCGTCAGGCGGGGGTGACGCTGGCGACGCTGGCCGCCCTCATCGATGACGCGGTCAGGACGCGGGCAACGTCGCCCTCGGCCTTGCCCGCCGCCTCCACCTCGGCCTCGGCCTCGACTTCGCCTGCGGCCACGCCGACGAGCGCACCGCCCGCCGAGTCGCGTTCGGCTGCCGCCGACGATGCCGACACGCGCTGACGCACCCCGGGTCGTCGTCAGCGGCGCCGGCGTCGTCAGCCCGATCGGCTGCGACCTCGCGACCTTCGACGCCGCGCTGTTCGCCGGCCGCTCGGCGGTCGTCGCCCACGCGGTCGAGCTCCCCGGCATCGCCGTGCCCGTCATTCCGATTGCACGCTGCGGGGCCGACGCCTTCGACGCAGGCGCCATCGTCGCGCCGTCACGCCTGCCGCTCGACCGCGGCACCGCCATGGCGCTCGCCGCCGCCCGTGACGCCGCCGCCGCGGCCCGGGTCACGCCCGGCAGCGTCGATCCCGAGCGACTTGGCGTCTACTGGGGCAGCGGCATGGGCGGCGCGGCGACGTTCGAGGCGACCTGCCGCGCTGTCTACGCCGAGCGCCGCCGGATGCGGCCGACCAGCGTCGTCACGACGATGCCGAATGCGCCGCTCGCCGAGATCGCACTTGCCTTCGGCGCCCACGGCGCAGCGCTGGCCTATGCCTGCGCGTGCGCCTCGTCGGCGGTCGCGATCGGCGAGGCGATGCGCGCGATCCGCGGTGGCTGGATCGACGTGGCGATCGTCGGCGGCAGCGAGTCGATGCTGGTGCCGGGCGTGCTCGCGAGCTGGCAGGCGATGCGCGTGCTGGCGCCGGTATCGATCGACGACGCGGCCGCCGCCGCCTCGTCGTGCCGGCCGTTCGCCGCCGACCGCGCCGGCTTCGCGCTCGGCGAGGCGGCGGCGGCGTTCGTGATCGAGTCGGCGGCAAGCGCATCGGCCCGAGGCGTGGCGCCGCTCGCGCAACTCGCCGGCTACGCCACCAATTGCGACGGCGTCCACATCACCCAGCCCGACGCCGCCGGTCAGACTCGGGCGATGCGGGCCGCCCTCGCCGACGCCGATCTGTCGCCGAGCGACATCGGCTACGTCAATGCCCACGGCACCGCGACCACCGCCGGGGACGCCGCCGAAGCCGCCTCGCTGGCCGAGGTGTTCGGCGCCGGCGGCGTGCCGGTGTCGTCGACGAAGGCGATCCACGGTCACCTGCTCGGCGCCGGCGGCGCCGTCGAGCTGCTGGCCGTGCTGCGTTCGCTCGCGTGCGGGCGGCTGCCGGTCAGTGCGAACACCGCGGCGGCCGACGCAAGCTTCGCGATCGACCTCGTCACCGGGGCGTCGCGGGCCGCACCGGCGATGCGCCACGCCCTCTCGAACTCGTTCGCCTTCGGCGGCACGAACGCGGTGCTGGTCGCGTCGCGCCTGTCGTAGGGATTCTGCGCACAGGCCAACCACAGGAAAAGCCGAAGGCCGTGCGCCGCCCCATCCACAACCTGCGATTCGCCGCCGGCGTCGTCCTGTGCGGCACCGCCGGGATGCTGCTCAGCTTCGCGGTGCCGACGCAACGGATGAGCCCCTTCATGCAGCACATGCTTCCGGGCGCCGCAGGCCTGGTCATGGCAAGGGGATTCGTCGCCGCCCTGGTCCTCTACCCGTTCGCACGCAGCTTCACGCGCCTGCGATCGGGCGCGAGCGTCGTCGCGCGCTGGGTCGTCGAGCAACGCCGGGCCACCTACCCGGCCGCCGTCAAGCGCTTCCGGCGCAAGAACCTCGCGGCGCTTGCCCTCTTCGTGCTGATCGCCGGCGCCTGGCTGCTCGTGTTCGGCTCGGGCCTCTGAGCGCGCCGCCCCCGTCAATCGACTTTCCACTCCCCGCCTTCGCGGACGAGCTCGTTGACGTTCTTGTCAGCCAACACCACCGACGCGGTGTCGCCGCGCACGATGACACGGCGGATCGAACGGGCCAACGGCCCCCCTTCGGGGATCTGCTTCCTGATGCTGTCGAAGATCTCGGCCGCCTGCGCCTTCAGATCCGACAGCTCCTTCTTCCGCGATGCCGTCGCATGGCGACCCGCTTCATTCAGGTCGCCCTTCCTCAGTGCCGCGGCGTAGACGAGATAAGCCTTGGCCGGCGCGCTGTCGGCGGCCGCGGGATCTTTCAGATCCTGGGTGATGGCGACGGCCTGCACGGGCGCATCGAACCTGACCTTGAGCGCGCCGCTGCCGAGATCCGCCGCGCCCGAAATTCGACCGCCGGCCGCTCGCAAGTCGCTGTAGGCCTGGTTGCTCGACATCGACGAGAACATGCCCGGCTCGAGCCCCGGCGCAGCCAGCACGTTCGCCGTGCCGGCGCGGCTTCCGGCCGCCGGGTCGGCGCGCAGCACGACCGCCGTCATGTTGGCGTGGCGAGCCCAGGTCTGCGCGCGCAACGTCGAGGCACCGCCACCCGCCGCCAGCGGAATCTCGGCGCTGCTGAGGTAGATGCGCAGCCCGGGTTCGTCGAGGCCTTCCTCGTTGCCGCTCTGCACCACGAGGATGTGGTCGAGATGGACGGTGCGGCCATTGACCACCAGAGAGCCGTCGACGGTTCCGGCGGGCCCTGCGCCGACTGCGACGCAGGAGACCGAGGCGAGCGCGAGCGCGGCGTACATCTGGCGAAGCATCGTGGTCTTCCTCGTCATGGCCGCCCGAAGGCTGATGGGTTGATCGGCTCCGACCGTCCGGCGGCCCCGGCTCACCGCCTCGCCTCGAACGGCGCCCGGCGCAGGTCGAGCGCCGGATTGCGGTCGAAGAAGTTTGACGGCTTGAGCTCGAAGGAGAGCTTCTCGCGCGACAGCACCGGCCAGTCCTCGGCGACGGTCACGTGGTGAAAGCCGACGGTGAGCCAGAGCACGATGTCGCGATTGGCGAGACCCTGGTTGTTGCGCACGTACTGCGGCAGGCCCGGCTCGCCGGGGTTCTGATTCGGCGTGTCGCCGGCGGCGTAGTGCTCGTCGGCGTCGAACGCGGTCACCCACAGGTTGTGGCCGATGAAGCCGGCACGCCGGTAGTCGGCCGGATCGAGCAGCGGCTCGACGTTGCCCTGCGACTCGACGACGTAGCCGACTGGCTCCCCCTGCGCGTTGCGGCGCGACGGGTTGACCACCTTCCAGAGCGAGTTGTCGTCGTCGAGCGCGCCCTCGCTCTCGCTCGCGAGGACCTTCTCGCGCAGCGACCACACGCTCTTGCGCGGTCCGGGCGCGCCGCGCACCTTGAGCTTGCCGAGGACGAAGGAGTTGGCCTGGCCGTCGACGTCCATGTCGAGGCGGAAGCTGAAGTGGTGGCTGTGAAAGGGCGCCACGAGGTTCGGCGCGACGAGCGTACCGAAGCGCTCGTCGGCGTCGTGGCCGTGGCCGGCGACGGCCTTCGGTGCGTCGATCCCGGTGAGGCCGACCTCGACGCGCATCGCGCCGTGCTGGGTAAAGATCCAGTCGAACACGTAGTCGTAGTTGCCGACCTGGGAGATGCTGCGCACGACCAGCTCGACCTCGGCGCGGCCCTCGTAGGCGCCGCCCGAGAACTGCTCGAAGTGGCGCCACGCGGGGTTGCCTGTCAGCCGCTCGAAGACGCCCATCACGTGCGGCAGCGGCAGCGGCACGACCGGCACGCTCGGGTCGGGGATCGCCGCGGCGACCACCGCGTCGAGGAGCACGGCGTTGTCGGGAACGTCGAGCCCGGGCGCAAGCGGCGAAGCGAGCAGGCCCATGCCGAACTCGCCGGCATCCATGTAGGTGCGGTAGTACCAGTTCGCGTCGGGATCCTGGTACGGCACGAACACCTCGGCGAGCGAGCCCTGGTACATCACCTGCCGGCCGTCGTAGGTGACGAGCGAAAGCACGGGCCCGGCGCGCTTCTCGAAGCGCAGGTGAAAGCGCCACTTCTGCCATTCGACGAAGTTGCCGTCGATGCGGAAGTTCGCGCCCTGCGGCTGGCGGATGCGGATCGGCTTCAGCTCTGGGCGCAGGCCGAACTGCGCGCCGACGCTCGCCTCGTCGAAGTTCCAGCTCGCCGCCGGGATCGGTACGACGCCGGTATCGATCAGCTTGACGATGCGGCGCTCATCGAGGTCGATGATCGCCTGCAGGCCCTCGATCGGGCGGGCGTAGAGGTTGATGACGCCGCCGTCGGTGTAGTACATCTGTGCCTTGACGATGCGCCGCGCTTCCTCGGACAGCCCGAAGGAGCCGGGCGTCAGCGGCGTGACGAAGACCTTCTGCAGCTGCTGCTGCGACGTGATGCCGCGCCGGGCCAGCGCCGCCAGGAAGGCCCCATCCGAAAAGACGAAGGAGAAATCGCTGACCTCGGTGATCGTCAGCCCGATCTGGCCTTCGCTGATGGGAATGAGCGCCGGCGGCGCGAAGCTGGCGGCGGAGAGGTCGACCGTGCTCCGGAAGCTCTTCTTGTTCTGGCGCCAGAAGACCGTCGCCTTGCGATGCGCCAGCTGGCCGCCGTGAAAGCCGAGCACCTCCTGCTTCGGCGGCTCGCGCAGCTCGATGCTCTGGAAGATCGCGCCGGGCTGCGCCGCCCCGCCCTGCAGCAGGATCGTCGCCGCGCCGACGATCTCGTCGGCGCTGAGCGGATCCATCGGATGGGTGGCGGCGAAGGCCGGCAGCGATGCCAGCGCGATGAACAGGGACGCCAGCGCAGCGCGCGGCACGGGGTGGGGAAGGTTCATGGCAGGTTCTCCTTTCGCTCGTCGAAGGAAACTCAGGGCACAGAGATCGTAATCATCTGCCCGCCGGTCAGCACCACGAGCCGGTTCGGGCCGAGCAGCGCCATGCCGGAGATGTGGTTGACCCGGATGTCCGCTCCCGAGCCCAGCGTCGGGCCGAGGTTGTCGTAGGCCACGACCACCGTCGGCGTGCTGGCGCCGGGTGCCAGCTTGTAGAGGCCGCGCGAAAACAGGTTGCTGACATCTCCGCCGAAGTAGATCGTGCCATCGGGGGCGAGCACGATGATTCCGGCGGCGGCGGCACCGGTCACCGAATAGATCGTCGTGATGCTCGAGCCGTCGGCCGAGATGCGACGAATGCTCCCGTAGTCCGCGACGAGCAGCGAGCCGTCCGGCATGAACGCGAGGCTCGACGGGAAAGTCAGGCGCGCCGTCGCGACCGGCCCGTCGGCATTGCCCGATTGACCGAGCACGCCGAAGTAGGTCGTGACGTTGCCGGCCGCGTCCATGCGCCGCACCGCGTTGTTGAACGGATCGGCGACGAAGACATCGCCGGTCGGCCCGACCGCGAGGCCGGAGACGGCGCTGAAGCGTGCGGCCGCGCCGTTGCCATCGACCGCGCCGGACGTGGTGATCGATCCGGCGAGTGTCGTGACGGCGTTGTCGGTCCCGATGCGGCGCACCGCACTCGCGTCACCCACGTAGAGGACGCCGGCGCTGTTGCTGACGAGCGAGCGGAGCGTTACGAACTGCGCTTCGCTGCCGACGCCGTCGACGCCGTTGCCGATGCTGCCGACGAGCCCCGCCACCGGCGTGACCGCGCCGCTCGGGCTGATGCGCCGTATGTCGCGCACCGTTTCGGCGAGGACGATGTTGCCGGCCGGATCGGCGGTCACGGCCTGCATCGCGAAGGGGCCGGCGTCGAGCGCCAACGGCATCTGCGCGAGCACGCCCGTGCCGCCGCTCACGACGCCGAACGCCTTCGACGTGGCGATCGTGTGCACGTCGCCGGTGGCGCTGACGGTGGCGATGCCGCCGACGCCGGGATAGGTGACGAGGTAGCCGCCGTTCGGGGCCAGCGCGACGCCACCGGAGCCGTCGAGCCGCGCCGCGCCCAGCGGGCCGTCGGCGTAGCCGGGGCCGAGCGTTCGCGCACCGGTGATCGTGGTCACCGCGGCAGTGGCCAGATCGATCTGTCGCAGCAGGCCTCCGAGATCGCGCACGACGACCGTGTTGCCGCGCAGGACCAACCCGCTCGGCGACTTGATCACCGCCGCGGTACCGACGCCGTCGGGATAGGGCGCCGTCTCCGTGCCGTTGCCGGCCAGCGTCTCGACGGCACCGGCCGCGTTGCCGGCGCGCAGGATGCGACGGACACGGTCGTTCGCCAGGTCGGAGACGATCACGTCGCCGTTGGAAGCGACTGCGATGCCGTTCGGTAAGTTGAACTTCGCCGCCGCTGCCGGGCCTTCTGCATAGCCCTGCGTGCTGCCGGCGTACGTCGTCACGACGCCGCCGACCGTGACACGGCGAACGAGGTGGTTCTCCCTGTCCGCGACGTAGAGGTCGCCGTCCGGGCCGAGCGCGATGCCGACCGGGTTGCTGAAGCGAGCCGCGCTGCCGGTGCCGTCGGCCGAGCCGGGCACGCCGGCCATGCCGGCGATCGTCGTGACGGTGCCGTCGGTGGCGATGCGACGGATCGTGTGATTGCCGGTGTCGGTCACGAAGAGGTTGCCGGCGCCGTCGTGAACGATGCCCCCCGGGAATTTGAACGACGCGGTTGCGGCGACCCCATCCGCCGAGCCGACGATTTCGCCGCCCGCGACCAGTGTGATAACCGAGAGATCGGCGCTCAGGCGCTGGACCTGCGAGCCGGTGGTGAAGACGAAGCTGCCGTCGGCCACTTGGTCGATGCCGTACACGTCGGACGTCTTCGCCAAGCCCGTGCTCAGTCCCGTGACCGGCGTCGATGTCAGCGTCGTCGCCCCCGGCGCCGCCACCGTCAGTGTCGCCGCCATGCTCGTCGCGGCGCTCTGGCCGCTGCAGTCGAGCGCGGCGCGGAACATCGAACCGCTGTCGCCGATGCCGGTCGCGAAGGTGTAGGTCGTTGCCGTGGCGCCGGCGATGTCGGCAAAGACGGCGCCGCCGGAGCTGCGTTGCCAGTGGATGCCGAGCGTACCGCTGCTGCACGTGCCAGCAACGCTGAAGCTCGCGCTGGAGCCGGCGACGACGCTCGTCGAGGCCGGCTGCTGCGTGATCGTCAGCACCGCTGGCGCGCCCATCGTCACCGTCAGTGTCGCCGGGCCGCTCGTCGCGCTGCCGAACGTGTTGCTGACGGCGACGGTGAAGACGGCGCCGCTGTCGCCCGCAGCCGCGGCCGGAATCGCGTAGCTGGCCCCGGTGGCGCCGGCGATGTCGGCGGCGCCGCGCTTCCACTGGTAGGCGAGCGGCGCGACGCCGTCGGCGACGACGCTGAAGCTCGCCGGCGCACCGACCGCAACGGCCACGTCGGCCGGCTGCTGCGTGATCGTCGGCGCAGTGCCCGCAACGACGCCAGCGTCGGGCGGCGGTGCATCGGCACGGCCCCCACAGGCAGCGATCAGCAGGCAGGTTGCGGCGACGCTTGCGGCGCCGAGCGCGCGGTGCCCGACGCCTGAAACGAGGCGCTGGAGCGCTGAAGCCGAGGCGAGGCAGCGCGGGAAGGGATGGGTGGCAGCATGCATGGCAAAGCTCCGTTTCAGAACGAGTACTCGGCGGCGAGGCCGAACATCGACACCGTGCCGCGCGTGGTGTGCACCTTCAGGCGGGTCACGTCCAGATCGAGGCTCAGCCGCAGCGCCGGCGTCAGTGCGTAGGCGAGGCCGATCTGGGCGATCGGCTGCGTCGTCGTCTGGCTGACGCGGCCGCTGTACGGGTCGGCATAGTCGAAGCGGGTGCGAACGCGAGCGACACCGGCGCGCGCGACGACGCTCCACGGCGCCGCGAGGGTCCATCGGTAGCCGGCAGTCAGGCCGACACCGCTGACCTTGAAGCGGCCGCCGAAATCGATGCCGCCGGGCGTCCGGTCGCCGCCCTGGAACCGGCCAGCGTCGAAGTAGATGGCCTGGAGGTCGACCGCGTCGGCGATTCGCCAGCCGAGATGGAGCTTGACGTGGGAGTCGCTTCGGTCGCAGGCGAACGAGCCGATGCAGTCGACCCCGGCGTGGTCGAGCCCGGCGCCGACGCCGACGCTGGGCTGCGCCGCCGCCGGCAGTGCGGCCCAAAGGAAAGCGAGCGACAGCAGGGTCTTGCCGAGCCTGCGCAGGGATGAGACATCGTTCGTCATGGCTTCCGCCTTTTCGAGGTGAATCGGTGCGTTCGATGGGAAAGACGCAAACGGGCGGGAGAAGGGATCACGCGCTCCGCCGCCGCCCGCACCTCACAGGCTCGCGGAGACGCCCGTCGGCATCGAGACGTTGGGGCCAGCGGCGGGGCCGTTGAGCGGCACCGGGGTCCACGCCGGCGGCACCGAGTAGCGGCCGCTCGCATCGGCGCCCTGCACGCTGGCGTTCCACGTGTTGCCGACGGCGGTGAAGGCGCGGCCTGCGGTCAGGTTCGCCTTGACGTCGGCGTTGGTGTTGCCGGTGAACGTGTTGAGGCCGGGCGACGCCTGCGTGCCGAGATCGGCGACAGCGCCGATGAAGAGCGCCAGGCCGGTGTCGCTGTTGTTCGAGACGTTGCTGCCGCGCAGCCTGAAGCTGCCGTCGACGACCGAGAACTGCGCGCCGATGCCGTTGCCGGTGATCGTCGAATCGGCAATGTCGAAGGCCGAGCCGGTCGTCCCGCCCCAGCTGATGCCGTAGCCGTTGCCGGTCAGGATGAGGCCGGTCGCGGTCAGCGTCGCCGTCGAGCCGGAGCCGATCTCGCTGGCGATGCCGACGGCATTGGCATTCATCGTCGCCGCGGCAAGCGAGATCGTCGCCGCGGGCGATCCGCTGCGCACGCACAGCGCCGCATTGGGCGAGTGCGAGATCGCGGCGTGGTCGAGCGTGACGTGCACCGCACCGGCAATAAGGATGGCGCTGCCGACAGCGCAGTTGCCTGCCACGCCGACGGTGTCGATCACGCTTCCGTCCTTCAGCACCAGGCTGGCCGTGTCGGCCAACGCGATGCCCGTTGCAGTGCGGTTCTGCATCGTCACGCCGGACAAGGTGAGGCTGGCGTTCTGGAGGACGAGCAGAAGGCCGCCGCCGAATGCCGGCGAACCCAATCCGTTGCCGTCGATCGTTCCGCCCTGCACGAGAAGCGTCGCGTTCCCCTGGAGCCCGAGGATCGGGATGGCGCCGCTGGGCAACGCCTGCGTGTACACGCCGCCCGGGAGCACGCCCGGCGTCATCGTCGCCGCGACGTTGCCGCCAACGAGGAGCGCGCTCGCACACCTGATGAGCACGCCGTCGATGGCGAGCGCCGGCGTTCCGGTCGTCGACTGGGCGACGATCCGGCCGCACGACGCGCCGCCGAGGTCGAGCACGACGTCGCGCACCGAAGACGAACCGGCGACGTTGACGGTGATTCCGGCGAGCGTGGCCGCTCCCGGGTGAATCGCCTGCAGGCCGATCCGGTCGGGCAGCGTGACCGGACCCTGCGTGCTCGGGTAGACGCCGTCGGCGAGGAAGACCGTCGACCCGGCCGGCGTGGCCATGACGGCCTTGCCGATCGTCTGGCACGGCGCGGCCTGCGTGCACGGGTTGCTGTCGAGGCCGGCGGCGAGGTCGACGAAGCGGTCGCTGCCCGCGGCGACCGTGGCGGCCACCTGCGCCGTCACGGTGCCTGCGGCGCTGGTCGCCGTCAACGTGAACGTGGTATTCGCCGTCACCGCGACGACGACGCTGCCGCCGGTCACCGCACCGACGCCCTGGTCGATGGAGAGCGTGTCGGCGGCGGTTGTCGTCCAGGCGAGCGTCACGTTGCCGCCGCCGACCGGCAGCGTCGCCGGCGTCGCGGTGAAGGATGCAATCGTCGGCAGGGAAGGCAGCGACTTCACCGAACTGGCGGTGTTGCCGGCGCCGTCGTACGCGTCGGCGATGTAGCGGCCACCGTAGATGCTGGAGAGCGGCATCTCCGCCGAGACGAATCGGTACGGCGGGACCGGGACAGTTGCCAGGGCGACGCTGGTCACCATGGGCGGATTTGCGATGAAGACGCCCTGGCGGAAGCTGACGCCTGCGACGCGGACGTTGTCGGCCGCCACCGCGTCCAGCGTCAGGGTGCCCATGCCGGCGCTCGTCGGCGTGACGGTCGCCGTGAGCTGGACCGTTGGGGGCGTCACGTCGCGGATGAGGCCGTAGATGCCCGGGACGAGGTGCGTCAGGGTCGCGCCCGACGTGTGCGCGGTGCTCGTTCCGGAGCCGACGACGATCGAGGCCGCCTGGGGTGACATCAGCGCCAGCTGGTCATGGTAGCTGGCGCAGACGCCGTATATCTCGGTCGCCACGGGGATGGCGAAGATGACGACCACGTTCGTCTCGTCGGGTAGTCGCCGAGGCAATTCCGGAGGGCAGATGCCGTCCCATAAGGGGTCGTCGAAGGTGTAGAAGTCCGAGGTCACGCTGATCCGGAACCTGCAAACCGTCCCGGGCGGAACCTCGTCGCCAGCGTGAATGCCGGGCTCGCAATAGACGAGACCCGGCCGGGCCACGAGCACCGCCGAGAGTCGATGTGTTCGCGACTCCTGACTGGACGAAGTGCTGCTGGCACTGCTGGCCGGCAAGGCGATCGAAAGCGTGGCCGGCTGCGCGAGGACGGTGTCCGACGCGTCGAGCCGGTAGGTCGTCCCCGGAAGGATCTGCGGGTCGGCCATGAAGCCGTCGGTGGCAGGCGCAAGGTCGACCTGGATCGACCTGTCCAGCGCGCCCGCAGGCACCTCGAGCGTGGCCTTGCCGTCGGCCGAGTTGACCGTCGCGCCGGCCGGGCCCACGTTGCCCACGCCCGGCGTGTCGTCCGAGCCCCCGCCGCCGCATCCCGCCAGACTGGCGGCGACGATGACGAAGGCGCCGCACAGGGCAGCGAGCGACGAAAGGCGGCGATGCGACATGACGGCTCCTCTCGCCACGTCGAAATCGCGGCGTCTGCAGTCAAAGACGCAAACGCAGCGGCAAAGGGATCACGGGTGCTTTTTCTTCATCGCGTCGCCGCAGCGGTGCGGCTTGCCGGCGCGGATGTCGGCGAGGTTGCGGTCGGTCACGGCGAGCTGCGCGGCGAGGCGCTGGTCGCCGGCGTGGTCGCCTTCCATCGTGCGCCGGGCGGCAGCGTAGGCGGCCTCGGATTCAGCGGCGTGCCCGGCCGCGAGGTGCGCTTCGGCGAGCGTACTGAAGGTGACGACGACGTTCGGGCTCTTGTCGCCGACGTGCCGGCGAAAGCCGGCGAGCGCCTGCTCGAGCGGCGACACGGCCTCTGCCGGGCGACCACCGAGCAGCAGCAACTGCCCGCGCAGAAAGGCCGCAGCGTCGACGTAGAGGTTGTCAGCCCCGTAGCGGGCCACCGCGCGACGTTGCAGTTCATCCGCGCCGGTCATCGCCTCGTCGGAGCGCCCATAGCGGCAGGCGAGTCTTGGCATCTCGGTCATCGTGGCGAGCATCTCGTCGCCCTCGTCCGGATGTTCGGCCCGCATGAGGACCATGGCACGACGAAGCGGGTGGTCTTCCCAGGACACGTTCTCGTGCATCTGCATGGCGAGCAAACCGCGCCAGCGGAGTTCGCGCGCCCGCCACAGCGACGTCCGGTCGCCGGCATGGTCGAGCAGGGTTTCGGCGTGCGCGAGCCACGCCTTTGCGACTTCGGGCGTCTCGCCGGTATTGATCAGGACGGCGGCCATCGTCACTTCTGCCGGCACGCTGCGCACGTCCTCAGCGCCGAAGGCGGCATGCGCGTCGCCGAGACGACGTTTGGCGAGCGCGGCGAGCTGCTTCGGATCGCCGGTGTCGCTGTAGAGCTCGATCAGGATCTGGAACACCTCGTCGCGGATCTCGGGCTGGCCGACGAGCTCGGTCTCGACCCGCTTGGCGCCGGCAGCGAGCAGGTCGTTCACCGTCGCCTCGCGTGCCTGCGTGCCTTCGCTCTGCACCGAGCCGCGCGCCTGCTCGAACAGATCGAGCAGGAAGCGCTTGACGGCGACGGCGCGCGCGGCCTGGCGCTCGGCCTCGTGCTGCTTGACGAGCGTGGCGGTGAAGCCGGAAGCGATGGCGAGCACGATCAGCGCTGCCGCACCGACGCCGAAGGCATGGCGCTGCAGGTAGCGGCGCGTGCGGTAGGCGAGGCTGTCGGGCCGCGCCTTCACGGGGTGCTTGTCGAGGATGCGGCGCAGGTCGTCGGCGAACTCGGGCACCGTCGCATAGCGCTCGCGCGCCTCGACCTTGGTCGCCTTGCCGACGACGACAGCGAGGTCGCCACGCAAGGCATCGGCCGGCATCAGGCCGCGCAGCACCATGCCGAGGCCGTAGACGTCGGTGGCGGTCGAGACGGTGCCGCCGGCGAGCTGCTCGGGCGCCGCATAGTCCGGTGTCAGCGCGGTTCCGGCTTCGCGCGTGAGCTCGGTGACTTCGCCTGTCTCGCCTTCGAGCAGCTTGGCGACGCCGAAGTCGAGCAGCTTCACCTCGCCGCCTTCGGCGACGAAGATGTTCGAAGGCTTCAGGTCGCGATGCACGACGAGGTTGGCGTGCGCGTGCGCGACGGCCTCGCAGACGGTGACGAAGAGGCGCAGCCGCGCCTCGGCGTCGAGCGCGTGCGATTCGCACCAGCGGTCGATGCGCTCGCCCTCGACGTACTCGAGCACGAGGTAGCGCTCGCCGCCGGCCGTCGTGCCGGCATCGAGCAGGCGGGCGATGTTGGGGTGGTTGAGGCGGCCGAGGTAGCGGCCCTCGCGGGCGAAGCGCGCGTTGGCGCCGGCGTCGGCGCTGGCCAGTCGCATCAGCTTGATGGCGGCATGGCCTTCGTAGCGGCCGTCGGTTCGAACCGCCTTCCAGACCTGGCCCATGCCGCCGGCCCCGATGAGCGATTCGATGCGCCAGGGGCCGAGCTGCTGGCCTTCGAGGCCGGCGATCGCCGCCTGCGCCGACCCGTCGGCAGACGGTTCGAGGAAGGCCGCGCCTTCGGCCTCGACATCGGCACGGATCAGCGACTGCAACCGCGCGTGCAGCGCCGGAAGGTTCGCCGCCAGCTCGTCCGCCCACGCGCCTCGCTCCGCATCGTCCATCGCCTCCCATCGATCGAAGGCGGCGAACGCCTCGGTCCAATCCGCACGATCGGAGCCGGCAGCCATGTTCGTCTAGCGAAGCTGCTCGAAAAGGAAGGCTCGCGCCTTGCGCCAGTCGCGCTTGACGGTCGGCACCGAGACCTCGAGCTCGCCGGCGATGTCTTCTTCGGTCATGCCCGAAAAATAGCGCATCTCGACGACGCGAAAGCCGCGTTCGTCGATCTCGCGCAAGGCGTCGAGGGCGTCGTTCAGGCGGGAGAAGTCTTCCTCGGGGGCGGCACCCTGCAGCGCGCCGGTGGTGAGCGTCACCGCGATCTGATCGCCGCCACGCTTGTCGGCACCGCGCGCGCGCACGTGGTCGACGAGGACGCTGCGCATGACGACCGATGCGTAGGCGAAGAAGGCGCGCCGGTCACGCACGGGCGCCTGCTCGCGGCGAAGCATGCGCAGGTAGGCCTCGTGAACGAGCGCCGACGGATTCAGCGAAACTGCGCCGGCGCCCGACAGGTGCGAGCGCGCGAGGCGGACGAGCTCCGCATAGAGCCGCGCATACACGACCTCCTTGGCTGCCGCGTCGCCGGCGAGGGCGCGGTTGAGGACGACGGTAAGCTCCGTGTCGTCGCCGATGTCGCGCGCCCCGGAAGCCATGGGCTCACTGCTCGATCACGTCGGCACCCGCAGGCGGCGTGAAGCGAAAACGCTCGGGAGCGATCGCCGGATTGGCGACGAAATCGCTGAACGTCAGCAGCGATTTCTGCCCGAAGCTGTCGGCGATCTCGAGCGCAGCCAGCGTCGGCCCGCGAAAGCCCACGCGCAGCGACTGAAAGGCGCCGTCCTTCGCCTTCGGCCTCGCCTCGACCCACTCGATCCCGTCCTGCGCCGGCAGCGACGAGAGATCGAAGTCGCGATCGAGCGCGCCGCCGGCCAGCAGCGCCGCGGGCGTCGCGCCGAGCGCCCGGGTGATGCGGCGCGACGTGACCTGATTCAGGTCGGCGTCGTAGATCCAGACCTTTTCGCCGTCGGCGACGATGAGCTGCTCGAAGGGCTTGGCGTAGGCGAAGCGGAACCGGTTCGGGCGCGCGAACTCGAACGTGCCGCTGGAGCTCTTCTTCTTCACGCCGTCGGGCGCCGTCACGGTCTGCGAGAAACGGGCGCTGCCGCTCTTCACGTCGCGAACGAAATCGCGCAGGGTCGCGACCGCGTCGGCACGCGCCGCGCCCGCGGCCGCGAGCAGACCCGCGGCAAGTACGAAAGAGGCGAAGCGCCGCGTCACCATCAGGCCTCGGCGCGCGAAGGAACGAGGATGTCGCGGTTGCCGTTGGTCGCCATGCCGGATACGAGCCCGGATTTCTCCATTTGTTCCAGCAGCCGCGCGGCGCGGTTGTAGCCGATGCGAAGGTGGCGCTGGACGAGCGAGATAGAGGCGCGACGGTGCTGCAGCACGATGCCCACCGCCTGGTCGTACATCGGGTCGCTCTCGCCGCCGGCCGCCGCGTCGCCGCCTACGCCCTCGCCATCGCCCTCGACCGTGCCGCCCTCGAGGATCCCTTCGATGTAGTTCGGCTCGCCCTGGCTCTTCAGATAGGCGACAACCCGGTGCACTTCCTCGTCGCTCACGAAGGCGCCGTGCACGCGAACAGGCAGGCCGCTGCCCGAGGGCATGTAGAGCATGTCGCCCATGCCGAGAAGCGCCTCGGCGCCCATCTGGTCGAGGATCGTTCGCGAGTCGATCTTGCTCGACACCTGGAACGAGAGGCGCGTCGGAATGTTCGCCTTGATCAGGCCGGTGATCACGTCGACGCTGGGCCGCTGGGTCGCCAGGATGAGGTGCAGGCCGGAGGCGCGCGCCTTCTGCGCCAGCCGGGCGATCAGCTCCTCGATCTTCTTGCCGATCACCATCATCAGGTCGGCCAGCTCGTCGATGACGATGACGACGTAGGGCAGCCGCTCGAGCGGCTCCGGCGCCTCGGGCGTGAGGCTGAACGGATTCGGAAGGTGCTCGCCGCGCTCGGCGGCCTCGGCCAGCTTCTTGTTGTAGCCGGCGACGTTGCGCACGCCGAGCTTGCTCATGAGCTTGTAGCGCCGCTCCATCTCGCCGACGCCCCAGTTGAGCGCGTTGGCGGCCTGCTTCATGTCGGTGACCACGGGACAGAGCAGGTGCGGAATGCCTTCGTAGACGCTCATCTCGAGCATCTTCGGGTCGATCAGGATGAGGCGGACGTCGCGCGCCTCGGCCTTGTAGAGCAGCGACAGGATCATCGCGTTGATGCCGACCGACTTGCCGGCGCCGGTGGTGCCCGCGACCAGGCAGTGCGGCATCTTCGCGAGATCGGCGACGATGGGGTTGCCGACGATGTCCTTGCCGAGGCCGATGGTCAGCTGCGAGCCCGAATCGGCGTACACCTGCGAGCCGAGCACTTCCGAGAGGCGAATCGTCTGCCGCTTGGCGTTCGGCAACTCGAGGGCCATCGTCGTCTTGCCCGGGATCGTCTCAACGACGCGTATCGAGACCAGGCTCAGCGACCGCGCCAGGTCCTTCGCCAGGTTGACGACCTGGGCGCCCTTCACGCCCACCGCGGGCTCGATCTCGTAGCGGGTGATCACGGGCCCCGGCGAGGCCGCGACGACCCGCACCTCGACGCCGAAGTCCTTCAGCTTCTTCTCGATCATGCGCGAGGTCATCTCGAGGGTCTCGGCACCGACGCTTTCGACACGCTGCGGCGCCGAATCGAGCAGGTCGACCTGCGGCAGCCTGGTGTCGGCCAGCTCGCTGAAGAGGGGCTTTTGCCGCTCCTTGACGACGCGCGTGCTCTTGGGCACGTCGATGAGCGTCGGCTCGATGACGATCGGCAGGTGCTGCTCGTGCAGCTCGTGCTCGACCTCGCCGGTTTCCTCGCGGTCGCGGATCGCCTCTTCGCCGAGGCGGGCATCTTCGGCGCGCTCGATGCGCAAGGCGCGCCGTGAGCGCATCGACTCGACCGTCGAGCCGATCTGCTCGGCCAGCCGCAGCCACGAAAAGCGCAAGGCGAACGACGCCCCGGCCACCAGCACGGCGATCCAGAAGACGCCCGAGCCCGCAAATCCGAGCAGGCCCTGGCTGAGCGGACCGAGGGCGTAACCGAGCACGCCGCCGGCGTGGTTGCCCGCGACCTGACCTTCCCATTGGTAGAGGCGCGTCCATTCGAGCGACGCACTGGCGGCGAGCAGCATGGCCAGTCCCAGCCAGGTGAGCCACGCTGGCCGGGCCGCGAGGGTCGAGGCCGCAGGCGCGCCCGCGTTGAGCCGCAGGGCCCGCGCCAGCGCGCTGAGCCAGGCGCGCGCGCCGACGAGCACCGCCCACCAGGCCGAGTAGCCGAAGAGGAAGAAGGCGAGATCGGAAAAGCGCGCGCCCAGCAGGCCGGCCTTGTTCTGCACCGGCGCGCCGGTGCCTGAGGTGGAGAAGGCGGCGTCGCCCGCACTGTGCGTCGCCATGGCGAGCAGCGCCAACAGCCAGAGCACGGCCCCGACCAGGAGCACGAGCTGCGTCCGCCAACCTGGCGAAGCCCGAAGGCCCGCGGCAGGCCCGGAGCCGCGCCCGTCGGCGGTGTCGGCGCGAAGCGAACCCAGTGGAAATGTCATCCGCGAATTGTGCGGGAAGCGAGCCGGCGCGGGCCGCCGCTGCTGCCGACGGCGAGCAGCACGAATGCGGGCGTGGAGACGGGCGGGCTCAGCCCTTCAACTGGTCCTTGATGACGACCCAGCCGTTCTCCTGGGTCTGCACCATGCCTCGACCTTCGAGGTCCTTCATGACCCGGCTGACCATCTCTCGCGAGGCGCCGACGACCTTGGCCAAGTCCTGGCGCGAGACCTTGTTGCGAATGATGCGCAGCTCGCCGTCCATCTCCGACATGTCGAGCAGGGTCCGGGCGACCCGGCCGTAGACGTCGAGCAGCGCGAGCGACTCGATCTGCCGATCGGCGCTGCGCAGTCGCTGGACGAGGCCGCGCATGATGGCGTAGGACAGGCTCGAGTTCTCCGGCAGGCAGCGCGCGAACTCGGCCCGCCCGAGGATCAGCATGTCGGTCTGGACCTCGGCACGAACGGTCGCCGAATGCGGCTCGTTGTCGATCAGGCTCATCTCGCCGACATAGTCGCCCGACTGCAGGACGGCGAGGATGACCTCGCGGCCGCGCGAATCGGCGGTGAGCACACGGGCCCGGCCGGTGAGCAGGATGAAGAGGGCGTTGGACTTCTTGCCGTGCTCGACGACGATCTCGCCGCGCCGGAACCGACGCTTGACCACGCTGTCGGCGATGCCCTGGGCCTGCTCGTTCGTGAGCAGCGAGAACAGCGGCACCCGCCGGATGAGATCGAGATTCGAGAGCATCGCCATCGGTGGCCCCTTCAGGTTGCAAGGTCGCGTCGCGCCGGCGTGAAAATCGCACGCCGGCCGAACTTTGGCTATTGTCACCATTACCGGCGTTGATGCCAGTCGCATCGCCCTCCATGTCAGACTTCGTCGCCTCCACGCGACCCTCATCGCCACCCTCTTGCGCGCGCTTCGCCACCATGACCTCGACTTCACAGCACGCCGGCGTTCTCATCCTCGGCTCCGGGCCGGCCGGCTACACCGCGGCCGTCTACGCGGCGCGGGCCAACCTGAAGCCGGTGCTCGTCACCGGAATCGCCCAGGGCGGCCAGCTGATGACGACGACAGACGTCGACAACTGGCCGGCCGACGTCGACGGCGTGATGGGACCCGACCTGATGCAGCGGTTCCTGAAGCATGCCGAACGCTTCGACACCAAGGTCCTCTTCGACCACATCAACGAGGTCGAACTCGGCGCGCGCCCGTTCACGCTGCGCGGCGACTCGGGTCACTACACGTGCGATGCGCTCATCATCGCCACCGGAGCGTCGGCGAAGTACCTGGGCCTGCCTTCCGAGCAGGCCTTCATGGGCCGCGGCGTGAGCGGCTGCGCAACCTGCGACGGCTTCTTCTATCGCGGCCAGGAAGTCTGCGTCGTCGGCGGCGGCAACACGGCGGTCGAAGAAGCCCTCTACCTCTCGAACATCGCCTCGAAGGTGCACGTGATCCACCGCCGAGACAAGTTCCGCGCCGAAGCGATCCTGGTCGACAAGATGAAGGCCAAGGTCGCCGACGGCAAGATGGAGCTGCATCTCTGGCAGACCCTCGACGAGGTGCTCGGCAACGAGAGCGGCGTCACCGGCGTGCGCATCCGCAGCACGGAAGACGGAACGACGGCCGAGCTCGCGGTCACGGGCTGCTTCATCGCCATCGGCCATCAGCCGAACACCGACATCTTCAAGGGCCAGCTCGAGATGCGCGACGGCTACATCCTGACCAGGAGCGGACTCGACGGCTTCGCGACGATGACGAGCGTCGCCGGCGTGTTCGCCGCCGGCGACGTGCAGGACCACGTGTACCGGCAGGCGGTCACGAGCGCGGGGACAGGCTGCATGGCGGCACTCGACGCCCAGCGCTTCCTCGAACAGGCGGATTGAAGCCGACCGCTATATAATCTTCTGTTGCGCTGCAATGCCGCCTCGATCTCGAGGCGGCCGCCGGCACCCCAACCGATCGTCACGGAGAAGCGTCATGGCACGCGTCTGTCAAGTCACGGGCAAGCGCCCGATGGTGGGAAACAATGTTTCCCACGCCAACAACAAAACGAAGCGCCGCTTCCTGCCCAACCTGCACTACCGCCGGTTCTGGGTCGAAGGCGAGAACCGCTGGGTGCGGCTGCGCATCACCAACGCGGCCTTGCGCCTGATCGACAAGGTCGGCATCGAGCAGGTCGTTGCCGATCTGCGCGCGCGCGGCGAAATCTGACGGAGGCCTATCATGGCAAAGGGTGGACGCGAGAAGATCAAGCTCGAATCGAGCGCCGGAACGGGTCATTTCTACACGACCGACAAGAACAAGAAGACGACGCCGGAAAAGCTCGAGATCATGAAGTTCGATCCGAAGGCCCGCAAGCACGTCACCTACAAGGAAACAAAGCTGAAGTGATGATGCCCCGGTAAGCCGGCTCGGCTCGAACCATTGCGTCACAGCGACGCATCGTTATCGAGCAGCCAGAAAAAAGGGTCGCCGCGGCGACCCTTTCGCTTGGCGCGCCCGAAACGCTAGGCGTGCACGGCCCGCAGGCGCAGAGCGAACTCCTGCAGCGCCGCGATGCCGCTCTCCTCGGCCTTGCGCAGCCAGGCCTGGAGGTCGGCGACGAGCTGCTCGGCCGAGACGCCGGTGCGCGTCCAGAGCTGGCGGAGCTCTTCGCGCATGGTGACCAGCTTGGCCAGATAGGGGCTCAGTGCGACCGCCTCGGCGACCTGCTCCTTCACCGCGTGCGGGATCTTGTCGTCGTCGCGATGCAGCCAGCGGCGCGCCAGGCGCATGTTGGCCAGCCGCGCCGTGCCGCGGGCGCCCTCAGCCTTCAGCCGCACGACCTCGGCGCGGCTCGCATGACGAAGGCTCCGCGCATAGCTCGCCATCACCTCGTAGCGGTTGGCGATGATCGCCTCCAGCGTCTTGTCATCGGCGACCGGCTTGACGGCCCCGAGCTTCATCTGCGGGGGGACCTTGCGCACCGTGGCCAGGCCCATCGACTCGAGCACGCTGATGTAGGCCCAGCCGATGTCGAACTCGTACGGCTTGACCGAGAGCTTGGCCGACGTCGGGTCGGTGTGGGGGTTGTTGTGCAGCTCTTCGCCGCCGATCACCACGCCCCAGGGCACGATGTTGCGGCTCGCGTCGGGTGCCTCGAAGCTGCGGTAGCCCCACCAGTGGCCGATGCCATTCACGATGCCGGCGGCCGTGATGGGAATCCACAACATCTGCACCGCCCATACCGCAGCGCCGATGGCGCCGAAGAGGAACAGGTTGATGAGGAGCATCACGCCGACGCCCTGCCAGCTGAAGCGTTCGTAGAGGTTGCGCTCGAGCCAGTCGTCGGGGGTGCCGTGACCGTACTTGGCGAGCGTTTCCTTGTTCTTGGCCTCGGTGCGATAGAGCTCGCTGCCCGTCAGGAGGACGGTCTTGATGCCGCGCGTCTGCGGGCTGTGGGGGTCTTCCTCGGTCTCGCACTTGGCGTGGTGCTTGCGGTGGATGGCGACCCATTCCCGCGTAACCATGCCCGTCGTCAGCCACAGCCACAGCCGGAAGAAGTGCGACGGAATGGCGTGAAGCTCGAGGGCGCGGTGGGCCTGGGCCCGGTGCAGGAACACGGTGACCGATGCGATCGTGATGTGCGTGACGACGAGCGTGTAGAGCACGATCTCCCAGCCGTTGAAGGACGAGAAGCCGTGCGCGAGCCAGTCGAGCAGCGCATCGAACACCGAATTGAGCACTTCCATCAATCTGCCTTCCGTAGATTCGGGGGCGCGCATCGAGCGCGCGAACCAGCAATTCTAGTCGAGCCGGCTGCGCTAAGCCCTTGATTTCCGACGGATATCACCGGCTCGA
>JBBRFB010000026.1:0-30148 GCA_038225015.1 Burkholderiales bacterium | reverse complement strand
TCGACGAGGACGAGCGTGGTGTCGCCCGGAAGGAGCTGTGGTGTCGACGCCGGCCGGACGTCGTCGAGGGTAGCGAAGGCGGTCACGATCAAGCTCACCGGTGCCGTGACCTGGCGAGACTCGCCCGCCTCGTTGTGCCAGCGAGTACGCATCGACAGACTGTCCTTGCCGACCGGCACGCTGATGCCAAGAGCCGGGCACAGGTCCATCGCCACGGCCTCGACGGTGTCGTAGAGCGCGGCGTCGTCGCCGGGCGACGCCGGATCGTCGCTGCATGCCGCCATCCAGTTGCAGCTCAGCTTCACCCGCGCGAGCTCGATCGGCGCCGCCAGCAGGTTGGTCAGGGCCTCGCCGACGGCCATGCGTCCCGACGCCGGCGCATCGAGCGCGGCCAGCGGCGTGCGCTCGCCGAGCGCCATCGCCTCGCCACGAAAGCCGCTGTAGTCGGCCAGCGTCACCGCGCAGTCGGCGACCGGCACCTGCCAGGGCCCGACCATCGGGTCGCGGCTCGACAGGCCGCCGACGGTGCGGTCGCCGATCGTGACCAGGAAGCGCTTGCTGGCCACCGTCGGGTGACGCAGCACGTCGAAGGCGACGCGGGCGAGCTCGACGCCACCGAGGTCGAGCGGCGCCTCCTCGACCACGCGGCGGCGCACGTCGCGGTGCATCTTCGGCGGCTTGCCGAAGAGGACCTGCATCGGCATGTCGATGTCGACCGCCGATGCGGGCGAGGCGTCCGCGGCGGCCAGCGTCAGCTGCCGGGCGTCCGTCGCTTCGCCGACAACGGCGAACGGGCAACGCTCGCGTTCGCAGAGCGCCGCGAACAGCGACAGCGCCCGCGGATCGATCGCCAGGGCGTAGCGCTCCTGGCTCTCGTTGCACCAGATCTCCTTCGGCGCCAGGCCGCTCTCCTCGACCGGAATGGCGTCGCGGTCAAAACGGCCGCCACGATGCGCACCATCGACCAGCTCGGGAAACGCGTTCGAGAGGCCGCCGGCGCCGACGTCGTGGATGGCGAGGATCGGATTGGCGTCGCCGAGGGCGACGCACCGGTTGATCACCTCCTGGGCGCGCCGCTGGATCTCGGGATTGCCGCGCTGCACCGAATCGAAATCGAGCTCGGCGGCGTTGGCGCCAGCCGCCATCGAGCTGGCCGCGCCGCCGCCCATGCCGATGCGCATGCCCGGCCCGCCGAGCTGGACCAGCAAGGTGCCGGCCGCGAACTCGACCTTGTGCGTCTGCGTCGCCGCGATCGAGCCCAGACCGCCGGCGATCATGATCGGCTTGTGGTAACCGCGCCGCTCGCCCGCCACCGTCTGTTCGTAGACGCGGAAGTAGCCAGCCAGGTTGGGCCGACCGAACTCGTTGTTGAACGCGGCGCCGCCGAGCGGGCCGTCGATCATGATCTGCAGGGCGCCGGCGATGTGCGCGGGCTTGCCGTAGCGCTCGCGCTCCCAGGGCTCGTCGGTGCCCGGCAGATGCAGGTTCGAGACGGTGAAGCCGGTGAGGCCGGCCTTCGGCTGCGAGCCGCGGCCGGTCGCGCCTTCGTCGCGGATCTCGCCGCCGGCGCCGGTAGCGGCGCCCGGGAAGGGCGAGATCGCTGTCGGGTGGTTGTGCGTCTCGACCTTCATCAGCACGTGCATCGCCTCGCGCCGCGCCCGGTACGCCGGCGCGCCGCCGGCGCCCTCGGGCAGCCAGCGCTCGACCCAGCCGCCTTCCATCACCGAGGCGTTGTCGCTGTACGCCACGACCGTGTGCTGCGGCGCCAGCGCATGGGTGTGGCGAATCATGGCGAACATCGAACGTGCCTGCGCCTCGCCGTCGATCGTGAAGCTGGCGTTGAAGATCTTGTGCCGGCAATGCTCGCTGTTGGCCTGCGCGAACATCATCAGCTCGACATCGGTGGGCGGTCGGCCGAGCTCGCCGAAGGCCGCGTGCAGGTAGGCGAGCTCGTCGGCGGAGAGCGCCAGGCCGAAGCGCCGGTTCGCCTCGGCGAGCGCCTCGCCGCCGTCGTCGACGGCGACCACCACGGTCGGCGGCCCCTGACGCTCTTCGAAGAGGTGGGCAACGGCGTCGCGGTCGTCGAGCACGCTCTCGGTCATGCGGTCGTGCAGCAGGGCGGCGATCGCCCTTCGCTCGCCGGCGTCGAGCGCGCCCGCGCCGCCGAGCAGGCCACGCCGCAGCGCAAGCCGGTACTCCGTGACCCGCTCGACGCGGTGCACGGCGAGGCCGCAGTTGCGGGCGATGTCGGTCGCCTTCGACGCCCACGGCGACACGGTGCCCAGGCGCGGGGCGACGATCAGCGTGGCGTCGGCTCGCCCGCCGACGACGAACGGCTCGCCGTAGCGAAGCAGTGCCGCGAACCGGTGCTGCGCCTCCGCGTCGAGCGGGGCGTCGCTCCAGACGACATGGAGGAACCGGGCGCGCACCGACTGCAGGCCGGGCACCACCGTGCGCAGCCGCTCGAGCAGGGCTCGGGCACGAAATTCGGAGAGCGCATCGCCGCCCTCGAAGGGATGCAGGTGCTTCTGGCTGGACATCGCTCGGGGGCTCGCGGGGCTGGGGGAAGGCGTGGCGGCCCCGTGAAAACCCGCGATTCTAAAGGCCGCCCAGGCGGCGCCTGCCGCCACCACCGGCCCGGCCCGCCGGGCCACCGCGCAGCCGCCCTTCCGCGGCGCCCGGCCGGCGGGGCGGAGATAATTCCGCCATGACGATCACCATCAAGGGACCTGCGCAAGTCGAGGCCATGCGCGTGGCGGGGCGGCTGGCTGCCGAGGTGCTGGACATGCTCACGTCGCACGTGAAGGCGGGCGCCACCACCGACGCGCTCGACAAGCTGGCGCACGACTACATCGTGAACGAGCAGCAGGCGATCCCTGCGCCGCTCAACTACGCGCCGCCCGGCTACAGCCCGTATCCGAAGTCGATCTGCACCTCGATCAACCACCAGGTCTGCCACGGCATCCCGAACGATCGGCCGCTGAAGAACGGCGACATCGTCAACATCGACGTCACCGTCATCAAGGACGGCTGGCACGGCGACACCAGCCGCATGTTCATCGTCGGCGAGGGCTCGATTGCCGCCAGGCGTCTGGTGCAGATGACCTACGAGGCGATGTGGAAGGGCATCGTGCTGGTGCGCCCGGGCGCCCATCTGGGCGACATCGGGCAGGCGATCCAGACCTTCGCCGAGGGCAACGGCCTGTCGGTCGTGCGCGAGTTCTGCGGCCACGGCATCGGCACCCGCTTCCACGAGGAGCCGCAGGTCCTTCACTACGGCAAGGCCGGCTCGCTCGACGAGCTGAAGACCGGGATGACGTTCACGATCGAGCCGATGATCAACGCCGGCAAGCGCGAGATCCGCGAGGCGGGCGACGGCTGGACGATCGTCACCCGCGATCGCTCCCTCTCGGCGCAGTGGGAACACACGGTGCTCGTCACCGACACCGGCTACGAGGTGATGACGCTGTCGGCGGGCTCGCCGCCGGCGCCGGCATTCGCTGCGGCGTGAGCACGAGCGGGCAGGCCACCGCCTCGGCCGTGCCCGTCAGCATGTCGCCGGCAGCGGGCTTTGCCGAGGCGCGGACCCGTTTTCGCGACGGCAAGGCGGCGCTGCTCGGGCGCTTCGCGGCAGCGCGGCCGACCGCGCGCGCCGCGGTGCAGCTGCTGCACGCCCTGTCTCGCCACGTCGATCGCACGCTGCAGGCGCTGTGGCGGCATGCCGGCCTGCCGCCCGGCACGGCGCTGGTCGCCGTCGGTGGCTATGGCCGCGGCGAGCTGTTCCCTTACTCCGACGTCGACGTGCTGCTGCTGACGCCCGAGCCGCTCGGCGACACCTCCAGGGGACGGGAAGACACGGTCCGGCTCAGCCTGGCGATCGAGCGCTTCATCGGCGCCTGCTGGGACGCCGGGCTCGAGATCGGCTCCAGCGTGCGCACGGTCGACGAATGCGTGACCATGGCGCGTACCGACGTCACCGTGCAGACGGCGCTGCTCGAGGCCCGCTTCCTGTTCGGGACGCGCAGCCTCTTCACGTCGTTCCAGTCCGCGACCGCGGCGGTAATGGACGCGAAGGCGTTCCTGCGCGCGAAGACGCTCGAGATGGGGCAGCGGCACCAGAGGTACGAGAACACGCCCTATTCGCTCGAGCCGAACTGCAAGGAGAGCCCCGGCGGCCTGCGCGACCTGCAGACCGTGGTCTGGGTGGCGCGCGCCGCCGGTCTGGGCGGCACCTGGCAGGCACTCGCCGCGCAAGGCCTCATCACCGCGTTCGAGGTGAAGCAGCTGCAGCGAAACGAGGGTGTTCTCAAGCTCATCCGGGCCCGCCTGCACGCCATCGCCGGACGCCGCGAAGACCGGCTCGTCTTCGACCTGCAGACGGCCGTCGCGGAGAGCTTCGGCTACGTCGGTCAGCAGGGCCAGCGAGCCTCCGAGCTGCTGATGCGCCGCTACTACTGGGCCGCCAAGGCGGTGACCCAGCTCAACCAGATCCTGATGCTCAACATCGAGGAGCGCCTCGCCGGCCTGCAGGACACGCCGATGCGCCCGATCGACGACCGGTTCCTCGAGCGCGACGGCATGATCGAGGTCGTCAGCGACGATCTCTACGAGCGCGACCCGCGCGCCATCCTCGACACCTTTCTCGTCTACCAGACGACGGTCGGCACCAAGGGTTTCTCGGCGCGGACGCTGCGCGCGCTCTACAACGCGCGCGACGTCATGGACAAGTCGTTTCGCAGCGACCCGGTCAACCACGCAACCTTCATGAAGATCGTGAAGGCCGCGGAGGGCCAGACCCACGCCTTCCGGTTGATGAACGAGACCAGCGTCCTCGGCCGCTATCTCTGGGTCTTCCGCCGCATCGTCGGCCAGATGCAGCACGACCTGTTCCATGTCTACACGGTCGACCAGCACATCCTGATGGTGCTGCGCAACGTGCGCCGCTTCCTGATCCCGGAGCATGCCCACGAGTACCCGTTCTGCTCGCACCTGGCATCGACCTTCGACCGGCCCTGGGTGCTTTACGTCGCGGCCCTGTTCCACGACGTCGCCAAGGGCCGCGGCGGAGACCACTCGGTGCTCGGCATGCGCGAGGCGGCGCGCTTCTGCAGCGACCACGGCATCGAGGGCGAGGACGCCGAGCTGATCGGCTTCCTGGTGAGCCAGCACCTCACGATGTCGCGGATCGCGCAGAAGGAGGACCTGTCGGAACCGGAAGTCATCGCCGAGTTCGCCGAGCTGGTCGGCAGCGAGCGACGGCTGACGGCGCTCTACCTGCTGACCATCGCCGACATCCGCGGCACCAGCCCGAAGGTCTGGAACGCCTGGAAGGGCAAGCTGCTGGAAGATCTCTACCGCGCGACCCTGCGCGCGCTCGGCGGCTCGCGGCCGAACCTCGCGGCCCAGACCGAGGCGACGAAGGTCGCCGCCCGCCAGTTGCTCAATCTCGCGTCGCTGCCGGCCGGGATCGAAACGGCACTCTGGAAGACGCTCGAGGTCAGCTATTTCGCCCGCCACGACGGCGGCGAGGTCGCCTGGCACACTCGCTCGCTGTACGCGCTCGTCGCCACCCTTCGCCCGGTCGTGAAGGCCCGCGTCAGCCCCGTCGGCGAGGGGCTGCAGGTGCTCGTCTACGCGCCCGACCGGCAAGAGCTCTTCGCTCGCACCTGCGGCTACTTCGACGGCGCCGGCTTCAACATCCTCGACGCCAAGGTGCACACGACGGCGATCGGCTACGGTCTCGACACGTTCCAGGTGAACAGCCCGCACCTCGAGCCGCACTACCGCGATCTCATCGCCTACGTCGAGACCCAGCTGACGCTGGCCCTCGAGGCGACGGGGCCGCTGCCCGAGCCGAGCCGGGGCCGGATCTCGCGCCGCGTCAAGTCGTTCCCGGTGACGCCGCGGGTCACCCTCAGGCCCGACGAGCGGGCGCAACGCTGGCTGCTCGGCGTCTCGGCGAGCGACCGCTCGGGCCTCCTTTATGCCATCTCTCGCGTGCTCGCGCGGCATGCCATCAACCTGCAGCTGGCCAAGATCACGACGCTCGGCGAGCGCGTCGAAGACACCTTTCTGATCGACGGACCGGAACTGCAGCAGAACCGCCTGCAGCTGCAGATCGAGAGCGAGATGCTCGATGCGATCGGTGCCTGACGGCGGCTGGCCGCCGCCGGGCGCCCTGCTGCGATGCCGCTGATCGCGATCGGCGCCGCCGAGGCGCTGACCCGGCTCGACACCTTCGATGCGGTGATCGATGCCCGCTCGCCCGCCGAGTTCGCGCTCGACCGGTTGCCGGGCGCAGTCAACTGGCCCTCCCTCGACGACGACGAGCGCATCCTCGTCGGCACCGAGTACGCCCAGGTGTCGCCTTTCGCGGCGCGAAAGCGCGGCGCCGCCCTGGTCGCGCGCAACGTGGCGGCGCACATCGAGCAGCACGTCCACGATCTGCCGCGGGAATGGACGCCGCTCGTCTACTGCTGGCGCGGCGGCAAGCGCAGCGGCGCGCTGGCGGCGGTGCTCGACCAGATCGGCTTTCGTGTCCACCTGCTCGAAGGCGGCTACCGGGCCTATCGGAGCGCCGTCGTCGTCGCGCTCGAGACCTTGCCTGCCGGATTCTCGTGGCGGGTCGTGTGCGGCCCGACGGGCTCGGGCAAGAGCCGTCTTCTGGGTGCGCTGGCCAGGCAGGGCGCGCAGGTGCTCGATCTCGAAGAACTCGCCAACCACCGCGGCTCGGTGCTCGGGCTGGTACCCGGGAGCCGGCAACCGACGCAGAAACATTTCGACTCGCGGATCCGGGAGACGCTGGTGCAGCTCGATCCGGCACGGCCGGTCTTCGTCGAGAGCGAGAGCAAGAAGATCGGCGACCTGCGGGTGCCGGAAGCCTTGATCACGGCCATGCGCGGGTCGCCGTGCCTCTGGCTGGAGCTCCGCCTGGAGGAACGGGTCGCCTTGCTCGTCGCCGACTACGATTTCTTCATCCGCGACATCGGCGCGTTCTGCGATCGGCTCGATGCGCTGCGGACGCTCCGCGGCGGTGCCGTGGTCGACGCGTGGCAGGAGGCGGCCCGCGCCGGCCGCCCCGAGCAGGTCGTGCGCGAGCTCCTCCTCGCGCACTACGACCCGATCTACCTGCACTCGATGCAACGCAACTTTCCCGGGCTCGCCGCGCCCGCCGCGACCCTGAGCTGGGACGGTAGCGCCAAGGAACTCGAAGCCGTCGCTTCCCACGCGTTGGCAACCGTGTCCGTTGGGCAGCCAGCGCCGTCGCTCGGCGTCTCAAGCGCCGACCACTGAGCTTGCCGCTCCGAGAGTGCCCGGTCAGCGGCCCGCCGGTCTGCCGCGGTTGTGCTGAGCGAGGTATTCGGCCAGCGCTTCGGAGCCGCCGACCAGCTTGCCGTTGACGAACACCTGAGGCACCGTCTGCGCCCCGGCGATGGCGCCGAGCGCCTTGCTGCGGACAGTGTGCGGCAACGGCACCTCGGCGAAGGCGAGGCCGGCTTCCTTCAGCATCTTCTTGGCCTGCTCGCAGAACGGGCAGCCGGCGCGCGTGAGTATGGCCACCTGATCCGGAAGCCGGGCCTTCGGATCAAGATAGCGAAGCATGGTGTCTGCGTCGGACACCTCGAACGGGTCGCCGGGTTTCTGCGGCTCGACGAACATCTTCTCAATGCGCTTGTCGCGAACAAGCATCGAATAGCGCCACGATCGCTTGCCGAAGTTGAGGTCGCTCTTGTCGACCAGGAGGCCCATCGCCTCCGTGAAGGCGGCGTTGCCATCGGGAAGAAGGAGCACGTTCTCGGCTTCCTGGTCCTTGCCCCACTCCTCCATCACGAACGGGTCATTGACGGCGATGCAGACGATCTCGTCGATCCCGCGCTCGCGAAAGACCGGCGCCAGCTCGTTGTAGCGCGGCAGGTGGGTCGAGGAGCAGGTCGGCGTGAACGCCCCGGGCAGCGAAAAGACGATCACGTTCCTGCCGGCGAAGAGCTCGTCGGTCGTGACCGTCGTCCACTCGCCGTGGCGGCGCATGCGCAAGGAGACGTCAGGGACGTCCTGCCCTTCGCGGTTCGGGAAGGTCTGGTCGGTCATGGCGGTGTCGCAGAGATAAAGAGGCAGTCTGCCCCCGCGAAGCGGGCCCGTCTATCAGCCGGCGACTGAACCGGGCGTAGCCGGCGTCCGACGCGATGGCGAATCGACGACTCAGCTCTGGCGTTCCAGGCACATTGCAACGCCCATGCCGCCGCCGATGCACAGAGCGGCGATTCCCTTTTTGGCGTTCCGCTTGGCCATCTCGTGCAGCAGCGTGACGAGGATGCGACAGCCCGACGCCCCGATCGGGTGGCCGATGGCGATCGCGCCGCCGTTGACGTTGACCTTGCTCGTATCCCAGCCCTTCTCGTTGTTGACGGCGCAGGCCTGCGCCGCGAAGGCCTCGTTGATCTCGAGCAGGTCGAGGTCGGCGGCCTTCCAGCCGGCGCGCTGCAGCGCCTTCTGCGAGGCCGGCACCGGGCCCATGCCCATGTAGGCGGGGTCGAGGGCGACCGTCGCGTAGCTGGCGATTCGCGCCAGCGGCTTCAGGCCGAGCTGCTGCGCTCGCTGCGCCGTCATCACCACGACGGCCGCTGCGCCGTCGTTCAGGCCCGAGGCGTTGCCGGCCGTCACGCTGCCGGCCTTGTCGAACGCGGGCTTCAGGCCGGCGAGCGCGTCGGCGCTGGTCTTGCGATTGATGAACTCGTCGGCCGCGAAGACGACCGGATCACCCTTTCGCTGCGGGATCGAGAACGGCACGATCTCGTCCTTGAAGCGCCCACCTTCCTGCGCCGCCGCCGCCTTCTGCTGCGAGGCCAGAGCGAGCGCGTCCTGCTTGTCTCGGCTGATGTCGTACTTCCTGGCGACGTTTTCGGCCGTGATGCCCATGTGGTACTTGTTGTAGACGTCCCAGAGACCGTCGGTAATCATCGTGTCGACGAGCTTCCAGTCGCCCATGCGCTGGCCGTCGCGCGAGTTCGGCAGCACGTGCGGCGCCATGCTCATGTTCTCCTGGCCGCCGGCGATGCCGATCTCGTAGTCGTTGTCGCGGATCGCCTGTGCCGCCAGCATCACCGCCTTCAGCCCCGAGCCGCAGACGGCGTTGATGGTCAGCGCCGGCACGCTCTGCGGCAAGCCGCTCTTGACAAGCGCCTGGCGCGCCGGGTTCTGGCCCGACCCCGCCGCGAGGACCTGGCCGAGGATGACTTCGCCGACCTGGTCGCCGCTCAGCCCGGCGCGCTCGAGCAGGTTGGCGATCACCGCCGCGCCGAGCTCGGGGGCGGGAATCCTGGCGAGCGAGCCGCCGAACTTGCCGACCGCGGTGCGGGCGGCGGCGACGATGACGATGTCGGTCATGTCAATCTCCTGTCAGTCGTTGATAGTCGGGAAGAGGCCGTCAGGCCCTTTCCTTCACGTAGCGGCCCGGGGCGGGCTCGATGGCCCGATGCGTCTTGCTACCCGGCGATCTCGGCGCGGCGACCAGCTTGCCGGCATGCGGCTTCAGCCACGCCGCCCAGTCGGTCCACCAGCTGCCCGGATGCTCGATGGCCGCTCGCATCCATGCATCGGCCGAGGCTGGCAAGGCCGAGGTCTTGCCGACCCAGTGGCTGCGCTTCTTCTTCAGCGGCGGGTTGATGACGCCGGCGATGTGGCCCGAGGCGCCGAGGACGAAGCGCGCCTTGCCACCCAGGACCTGGGTGTTCCGGTAGGCGCCCTGCCAGGGCACGATGTGATCCTCGCGGGAGGCGTAGAGGTAGGCCGGCGCGTCGATCGCGCCGAGATCGATCTTCTCGCCGCACACCGTGAGCCGGCCCGGCTCGACGAGGTTGTTCTCGAGGTAGGTGTTGCGCAGGTACCAGCAATACATCGGCCCCGGCAGGTTGGTGCCGTCGCTGTTCCAGTACAGAAGGTCGAACGGCGGCGGCGTCTCGCCCTTCAGGTAGTTGCCGACGACATAGTTCCAGACGAGGTCGTTCGGCCTGAGCAGGCTGAACGTCGTCGCCAGCTCCTGGCCCTTCAGCAGGTTGCCGCCTCCCGAACTCTCGCTGCCGATCGTCGTCTCGCGCATGCGCACCATCGCCTCGTCGATGAAGATGTCGAGGATGCCGGTATCGCTGAAATCGAGGAAGGTCGTCAGCAGCGTCATGCTCGCCGCCGGCTTGTCACCGCGCGCCGCGAGCACCGCCAGGGCGGTGGCGAGGATCGTGCCGCCGATGCAGAAGCCGAGCGTGTTGATCTGCTTCTGACCCGAGATGTCGCGCACGAGGTCGATCGCCCGGATCGTCGCGTTCTCGATGTAGTCGTCCCAGGTGCGCTGGGCGATCTCCTCGCCGGCGTTCTTCCAGCTGATGACGAAGACGCGGTGGCCTTCGTTCACCGTGTAGCGGATCAGCGAGTTCTCGGGCTGCAGGTCGAGGATGTAGAACTTGTTGATGCACGGGGGCACGATCAGCAGCGGCCGCTCGTGCACCTTGGCCGTCAGCGGCTTGTACTCGAGCAGCTGGAACAGCTCGTTCTCGAACACCACCGAGCCCTCGCTGGTGGCGACGTTGCGGCCGACCTCGAAGGCCGCCTCGTCGGTCTGCGAGATGTGGCCGCGCTGCATGTCGTTCCAGAGCTGCCTGAGGCCTTGGGTCAGGCTCTCGCCGCGGCTGTCGATCGCCTTCTTCTGCGCTTCCGGGTTGAGGGCCAGGAAGTTGCTGGGCGATGCGGCGTCTATCCATTGCAGCACGGCGTAGCGGATCCGGGCCCGGGTCTTCTCGTCGCCCTGCACGCTCTCGGCCATCTGTATCAGCGTGCGCGCGTTGAGCAGGTACATCTCGGCCATGAAGGCGCTGGCCGGGTTGTCCGCCCATTCGCTGCCGGCGAAGCGACGGTCGCCGGCGCCCGGCGACGGGCGCTTGCCGGCGGCCGGCTCGACGACCCCGTTCCAAAGCTCGCGCGCGGCGTCGACATAGTCGTTCTGCACCTTGGCCAGCGCATCGGCCGGGAGGTGCAGACCGGACATCGCCCGCCAGGCGGTCTCGAGCACCGCCGACACGGTGGCCGGATCGGCGGGCGTGGCGGTGGCAGGAGTGAGGGCCTTCGCGGCGCGCCCGAGTGGCGCCGGACGTGCCTCGACAGCGGTGGAGGTCTTGCGTTTCTTCACATCGTGCTCCTGCGTCGCGGGCCGCCGCGCAACGGGCATCGCTCGATGCGGCCGCACGTCGGGCGCGTCGAGGCATTATCGTCCCACCGACCCGCCGCCCCTCGGAGAACGACCGTTTACCTCATTGCCATCGCGTGGTTGTACGTCGTCGTCCTGATGGCGGTGGTGGAGGCCGTCTCGACCACCGGCGGCTGGCTCGGCGCCCTCTTCACGCTGCTGCTCTACGGCATCGTGCCGCTCGGCATCGTGCTGTACTTGTTCGGGGCGCCGGCCCGCCGGCGCCGCCTGCGCGCCGCCGAGGCGTCCTCAGCCCTTGTGGGCGGGCCGGATCCAGACGGCAGCGGCCATCCGCCCGGTGACGCCGTCGCGGCGAAACGAGAAGAAGCGTGACGGCTCGGCGACAGTGCACCCTGTCCCGCCCGAGATCAGGCGCGCACCGGCAGCGCGAAGGCGGTCCGTCGCCAGGCCCGGCAGATCGGCGAGCCAGTGACCGGGTCGGCCGGGCTTGAACCGCGTCCGACCGGTGTCCTCCGGCGCCCTGCCGAACGCACGCAGCACGTCGGCCCCGACCTCGAAGGCGGCCGGCCCGATGCAGGGACCCAGCCAGACCGACACCTCGCCCGGCTCGCACGATGCCGCTTCCGCCACCGCAATCAGCGTCTTTTCGACGACACCCGCGGCGAGGCCGCGCCACCCCGCGTGCGCGGCCGCGACGGCGCGCCCGGCGGGCGCCGCGAACAGCACCGGCAGGCAGTCGGCGACGAGCACCGTGCAGGCCACGCCCGGCTCGGTGGCGAGGCTGGCATCGGCTTCCACGGGCACGGCATGCCGGCCCTGTCCGGGACCGGCGCGCACCACCGTGTCACGATGAACCTGGCGCAGGAAGAACGGCTCGCTGCCAACGACCACCGCCAACCGGTCGCGATTGGCACGTACGGCCGCGGCATCGTCGCCGACCGCGTCACCGAGGTTCATCGAGGCGAACGGGGCGGCGCTCGCGCCACCGGCCCGCGTCGTCATCAAGGCGCCGACCTGGTCGATGCCCCAGTCGGGCACGAGCCACTCGGCCGGGCGGCTCACTCCGCGTCGGGGCACGCCGAGGGCTCGGCTTCGGCGAATGCCGGCAACGTCATGCAGGTGTCGAAAATGCGCATCACGGTCGGCACGTGGTCGAGCCGGCTGTCGACGCGGCGGGCATTGAAGATCTGCGGTACGAGGGTGCAGTCGGCCATCGTCGGCCCGCCGCCGTGGCAGAACCGGCCGGTCGCCGGGTTGTCGACGAGCTGGCGCTCGAGCGCGGCCAGCCCGGTCTCGACCCAGTGCCGGTACCAGTTGTTCTTCGCCTCCTCCGAGACCCCGAGATCGTTCACCAGATAGCGCAGCACGCGCAGGTTGTTGAGCGGGTGGATCTCGCACGCGATGTCGAGCGAAAGCGAGCGAACGCGGGCGCGGCCCACCGGGTCGGACGGCAGCAGCCGGGGCTCCGGATGGGTTTCGTCGAGATACTCGATGATGGCCAGCGACTGCGTCAGCGTCAGCGCGTCGGCACCCTCGCCGATGACGAGCGCCGGTACCAGCTCGGTCTGCGCGACGGCACGAAATGCCACCTGCAGTTGCTCGCTCTTCGGCAGGTGCACCGGCACGTAGTCGTAGGCCAGGCCCTTCAGGCCCAGGGCGATGCGGACGCGGAACGACGCCGAGGAGCGGAAGTAGTTGTAGAGCCGCACGATCAGTCGGCGACGACCTGGACCTGCAAGGTGCCGACGCCTGCGACCTCGGCTTTCAGCGTGTCGCCGGCGACGACGGCAGCGACCCCTTCGGGCGTGCCGGTGTAGATCAGGTCGCCGGGCGCCAGCGCCCACGCCGCCGACAGGTGCTCGATGATCTCGGCGATGCTCCAGATGAGCTTTCCGATCGTGCTTTCCTGCCGCCTGGCGCCGTTCACGTCGAGCCTTATCGACGTCTCCGCCCCGACCGTGCAATCGGCGGCGCGGCGCATCGGCCCGATCGGCGCCGACTCGTCGAAGCCCTTGCCGATCTCCCACGGCCGGCCGAGCTTCTTCGCTTCACCTTGCAGGTCGCGCCGTGTCATGTCGAGGCCCACGGCGTAGCCCCAGACGTGCGCCATCGCGTCGGCGGCGGCGATGTCGCGACCGCCCTTGCCGATGCCGACCACGAGTTCCACCTCGTGGTGAAGGCTCTTGGTCAGGCTCGGGTAGCGCATCCGCCCGGTCTCGCCTTCGGCGACGACAAGCAATGCGTCGGCGGGCTTCATGAAGAAGAACGGCGGCTCGCGGCCGGTAAATCCCATCTCCTTCGCATGCTCGACGTAATTTCGGCCCACGCAGTAGATGCGCCGAACCGGAAAGGTCTCGCCGGCGCTGCCGTGAACGGGAACGGTGGCGACGGCGGAAGGCGTGAAGACGTGGGCCATGAGGCGATCCATTTTCGAGTCGAGCCGCGAGCTGCAGCGGGGCCGGCCGATGATGCCACGGCGGCCTCCGCTGCCAGGGTCGGCAGGCGGGGCGCCCTACACTGGCCGCATGTTCAGCGTGCGCAGCATCAAGCATTGCCGGGCCTGCGGCGGCGAGGTCCGCTACACGATACCGGCCGACGACAACCGCGACCGCGCAACCTGCCAGGTCTGCCAGACGATCCACTACGAGAATCCGCTCAACGTCGTCGGCACGCTGCCGGTCTGGCAAGGCCGCGTCCTGCTCTGCAAGCGCAACATCGAGCCCCGGCGCGGCCTGTGGACGCTCCCGGCAGGCTTCATGGAGCTCGGCGAGACAACCGAAGAAGGCGCCATTCGAGAAACGATCGAAGAGGCCGGCGCACGCATCGAGCTCGAGGGGCTCTTCACGCTCTTCAACGTCGTCCGTGCCGGTCAAGTCCACCTCTTCTACCGGGCACGGCTGCTCGATACGGCCTTCGCGCCCGGCCCGGAATCGATGTCGGCGCAGCTCTTCGGCGAAAACGAGGTGCCCTGGGACGAGATTGCCTTCCGCACGACGCGGCGCACGCTGGAACTCCACTTCGAGGACTGTCGCACCGGCCGCTTCGAGACGCACTACGGCGATATCGAATGAGCCACGTCGTCGCGTTGCACCGGCGGGCGGTGAACGCACGAATTCGGCTGTTGCTGGCCAGCGATCTGCATGTGCAAACCGAAGGCGCAACGCCGTGGCCGCTGGCCGGCAAGGACGGCGCCCTGCTGGCCTGGCTCGCCATCGAAGGGCCGACGCCGCGCGAGCGCCTGGCTCGCCTGCTCTGGCCGGAGAGCGACAACGCAGCCGCCCGCAACGCCTTGCGCCAGCGCATCTTCAAGCTGAAAAAGACCGCCAGCGAGGACGTTGTCGTCGGCCGCGCGACGCTGGCGCTCGCGGCCTCCGTCGAACACGACCTCGACGGCTCGGCCGAACTGCTCGGTGACGGCGATCTGCGCCTTAGCGGCGAGCTGGCGGGCTGGCTCGAGCAGCAACGCCAGCAGCGGCGCCTGTCGGCGCGGCAGTCGCTGATCGATCGCATCCTGGCCGCCGAGGCGCGCAGCGATCCGGCCGCTGCGCTGCCGCTCGCGCACGAGCTGCTTGCGCTCGACCTGCTGTCGGAAGACGCTCACCGGCGCCTGATCCGGCTGCACTACGCTGCCGGCAACCGCTCGCAGGCGCGGCAGGCGTTCGCGCGCTGCGAGGCGATGCTGCGCTCCGAGCTCGGCGTTTCGCCGTCGGCCGAGACGGTCGCGCTCATGAAGCTCGTCGAGCGTTCGGGAAATGACGCCTCCGTCGACTCGACCGCCGCCGGTGTGCCGGCCAGTGGCCTGCCGGCCAGTGTCCTGCGGCCGCCGCAGCGCATCGGCCGCGAAACGGTGTGGGCAGCGCTGGCTGGCGCCGGTTCCGAGCGCCGCGTCGTACTGCTCGCAGGCGAAGCCGGCCTCGGCAAGTCGCGACTGTTGTTCGATCTGGCCCAGGGATCGGCCGGCACGTCGCCCTCGACGGTCGTCATGACCGCGCGATCCGGCGACCGTGCGGTGCCGTACGCCACGCTGACTCGCGGCGTTCGGCAGCTGCTGACCGCCTGTGCACTGACGCCCGACGCCGCGGCCGCTCGCGAGTTGGCTCGCCTGCTGCCCGAGCGCGGCGAGCGGGCGCCGATCCGGCGTGATGACGATGCCGCCCGGCTCGCCGACGCCCTGCGCGCGCAGCTCCTGGCTGCGGCCGAGCGCGGCCTCGGCACCCTCGCCGTCGACGACCTGCACTTTGCCGACGACGCCAGCATCGCCATGCTGCAGATGCTCATCGCCGATCGCGCCCTTGCCTGGCTGATCGCGTTCCGCCCTGCCGAGCTGAGCGCGGCGGGACAGGCGCTGCTCAGCGCGCTCGAGGCCGGCGCCGACGTCGAAACGATCCGCCTGGAGCCCTTCGACCGCGGCCAGACACGCGAGCTGCTGGCGTCGCTCGACGTCGTCGGCCTCGATCATTTCGGCGACAGCGGCGGCGGCGAGGATGCCGATTCACTGCATCGGCGCACCGGCGGCAATCCGATGTACGTGCTCGAGACGCTGAAGGCGGCGTTGATGCCGCGGCGGCTGGACAACGTCGCCGCGACGGTATCGCCGACTCCGGGCCGCCGACCCTGGCCGACGGCAGCGAACGTCAGCCGCCTCATCGAGCAGCGCCTGTCGCGGCTGGCACCCCTGGCCTTGAGCGTCACCCGATGTGCCGCCGTCGCCGGACCTGACGCGTCGCTGCCGCTGATCGCCGAGACGCTGGCCGTACGCCCGCTCGACCTCGTCGACGCCTGGTCGGAGCTGGAGCGCGCCCAGGTCTTCGTCGGCGACCGCTTCGCGCACGACTTGATCGCCGAGGCGGCGTTGGCGTCGGTTCCCGAGTCGATCGGGCGAGCGCTTCACGGCGACGTCGCCGCCTGGCTCGAACGCCACCACGGCGAGCCGGCGCATATCGCGGACCATTGGATTGCCGCACAGCAGCCGCGTCGCGCCGCGCCGCACTTGAAGGCGGCCGGCGCCATCGCACGCGGCGTCTTGCAGCTGGCGCAAGCGACAGAACTCTACGGGTCGGCGGCTCGCATCCTGCGGGAGGCTGGCGACCGTCGCGGCGCCTTCGACGCCCTGCTCTCGGCCGCCGAGGCCTATTCGGAAATCTCGTTCGACGCAGGTCTGCGCGCCTATCGCGACGAGCTTCGTACGCTGGCCGACGAAGACGCGCAGCGAATCTGGATCGACCTTCTGGACATCGGTTTGCTCATCGAGACGAAGCGTCTGGACGAAGCCGAGCGGCTCACCGAGGCTGCGATGCTCCGCGCCCGTGCTGCTGGCGTCACCGAGGTCGAGGCCGAGTTGTTCTGGGGCCTGGCCATCGTCAACTGGGACCGCCGCCAGACCGCCGTGGCGATCGCGAACGCGCAACAGGCCCTGGCCCTGCTCGCCACCCTGACGCCAGAAGCGCTTCGGTTCGGTGCCTATGTGACACAGGCCAAACTCACGCATGCGCTCGGCCTATTCTTCAGCACGGCGGGGCGATACGAGGACGGCGAGCGATACCTCCACGAGGCCCGCGACCTCGCGATCCTCCGCGACGACCGGCAGATCACGGCCTACGTCGTCGGCCAGCTGGCCGAGAACGCGCTGTGCCAGGGCGACCCGGGTCGAGCGGCGACGCTGCTCGAGGCCAGTGGCGCCTACACGCAGGCGCGGACCCCGAGCAACCTTACGCTTCTGACGATCGCGCCCTGGGCCCGCCTCGCGTTCGCAAACGGTCAGGTCGCCACAGCGCTTGCCCTTTACGAGGGCGTCGCTTCATTCTGCGAGTCGGGCAGCAGCCGCTATGCCGTGTTTGTACTGGGGCATCGCGCGCGCCTGCACGCGTTCCTCGGCAGGCGCGACCTCGCAACCGCAAGCTTGCGACAACTGTTGAAACGAGAGGGCCTGCTGGCGCTGGAGCGAACCTTTATCGATGCCTTGACCGTGTACCTGGGCACGGCGCCCTGCGATGCCGAACTCGTCGCGCGGTGCGCGGGCGTGGATACCTTCTCGACCCGGATCGACATGCTGTCGCTGACCTTGCCGAAGGCAGAGCCGCAGGAGGCGCTGGCGCTGATCGGAAACGATCAGGCGCTTGCCGTCGAGTTCGCCGCGCACGGACTCTGGCTGAAGCTGCAGGCGACGCGCGTCATCGTGCTCCGCGGTGCCGGCCGTGACGCTGAAGCGGCCGCCGCTGCGCTGGCCGCCTGTCTTCGTATCGACGAAGGCGTGCGCGGCCCTGACTCGTTGCCTCAGCTCGCCGCGATCCTGTGCCCGGCTCTCGCCGCAAGCGAATCCGACCGCGCGCGCCGGCTCGCCCTGGAGGCGCGCCGGTGGATGCAGGCTGCCGCGGCCGAGCTGCCCGACCTCTGGCGCGACAACTACCTGCAGCGCGCACCCGCGCTCGAGGGCTTTCGCTCGTTCGCGTGATCAGTCGAGCGCGATGTCGAAAAACATCTGCTTGTCGACCGCGGCCCATACGAGCTTGTAGTACTCGGCCACCAGCTCGGGGTAGTAGACGTTGTCGAAACGCAGCTTGACCTTGGTGTCCTTCGCGCCCTGGCGAACCAGCGACATCGTGAAGCCGGCCATGCCGCGCGCCATCATTCCGCCGAAGTCGATGTCCATGATGCCGCCCGAGCTCTTCTTGTCGAAGATAGACGCCGGGTAGCCCTTGGCGAGCGCGTACTGGCGCATGCCGGCGTCCTGCATGGCGGCGGTGCGCGTCGGCTCGAGCTGCGGGATCGAGCCGGAGATGTAGCCGGAGGCGCGCTCCATGTTCTGGACGCGGCTGCCGAGCGTCGCCATGGCCACCGTCAGGGAGTCGAACACGCGCGAGAACGGTCGCTGAAACGAACGATCGCCGATCGCCAGTGCCATTTTCTCGCGCTGCGCATGCCAGGCCGGCAGGTCGGGGTTGCTCATCATGTCCATGCTCAGCTTCTGCTTGCCCAGCATGTCTTCGATATTGCCCACGCCCATTGCGCCACCCATGCCGCGCATGGCCGATGTGTCGCCCGTGAGCAGGGCGCCCGCGGGATTCGGCGTGGCGCAGCCGAGAAGCGAGCCGAGGCCGCCCAGGAGGAGAAGACGTCGTTGCATGGTGGGAACTTTCAGAACGTGCTGGCGCGCACGGAGTAGTCGGCGACGGTCTTGTCGGCCGCGAACTTCACGATCACCGTGAGAGAGCGCACCGAGCTGGCGGCGCTGGCGCCGCTCGAGCTGCGGCCGGTCGAGGCGGAGACGTCGACGTTGACGAACTTGAAGAAGGCGCCGAGGCTGGCGGCACCCTGCGACGACTGAGCGTTGCTCTGCACGTCGGACTGCGTTGCCGTGCGCTCGTAGACCCAGGTCTCGACGCCATCGCGGTCGGTGGTCGAGATGTTCGGTCCGCCGAAGACTTGCAGCAGCTCGAGCTGCGTCGTCTTGCCCTTCTGCACCTGCGACGTGACCGTGCCGTACGACAGCGCGCTCGCCGTCACCGGCGCACCGGCGGTGATCGCCGATGCCGGCGCGGGTGCGTTGCCCGAAGGCGGCAGCGCCGGCGCGGCACAGCCGGCAGCGGCGAGGACCGCCGCGACCGCCCACAGTCTCTGGATTCGATTCGTCATGAGGCTCTCCCGTGACCGGCCCCTGCCGGGACCACGGTTGTAGAGGCACGGTCGTTATCCGAGCGTTATCGACGCGGCCAGCGAGCGCTGGAAAGCGCGAGCTGTCCAGGCGACCAGACGGTCGCGCCAATAACGCCGCGATAACGGCGGCGGCCCGACGATGGCGGCTCGGACTGCCACCAGCCATGTCATCGATCGGAGTCGTCATGTCGTCATCCCCGGACATTCGCGCCACGAGCGCAACCGTCACTGATCGGACCACCGTTAGGTTCGCTTCCGTGGTCCTCGCTCTCACCACCGCAATGGCCGCTTGCGGCGGTGGTGGCGTCAACGACGACGGCGCGCCTCCGAGTAGCGGTGCCTCGTCGTTGGCGGCCTTGCCGAGATCCGTCGACTACAGCGCGCCGGCGCGCCCCTTGAACGTCGTGGTCGCGCTGGATCAGGCCGCGGTCCAGGAGGTCGACGTGCCGCTCGCCGGCGCGACCCTCGTCGTCACCGGCGCGAACGGCACGCGCTACACGCTCGCCATTCCGGGCAACGCGCTGCGCTCGCCGACCCGCGTCCGAATGCAGGCCGTCAGTGCCCTCGACGGTGTGCCGACGGGAATCGAAGCGGTGCACGGCGTTCAGCTCGAGCCCGCCGGGCTGCATTTCATCGAAGCCGCCACCTTGACGATCGAGCCGGCCACCGCCGTGCCGATTGCCCGGCAGGCGTTCTACGGCTACCAGGGCGCGGGTGCCGACCTGCACCCCGTTCCCGGTGAGCTCGGCCCCGCCGCTCGCCTGCGGATCACCCACTTCTCCGGCTACGGCATGGCCACGCTGGCCCGCGAAAGCAGCGTCAGCAGCGTGTTCGTCGATGTCGTTCCGGCAGGGCTGGAGGCGCGGCTGCGCGGCGCGATGGCCATTGCCTTCGGGCAGGCGCGCGACGGAACAATCACCGACGCACAGCTCAACGCTGCCGTCGAGGCCCTGCTGACCCAGTACGAGAACGAGGTTCTCACGCTCCTGCGAGCCGCCGCACCGAAGAGCTGCGCCAATGCCATCACCGCCTTCAGCGCCGACCTCGGCAACAGCCGGCAGCGTCAGTTGCTGGGCATCGGCGGCGACGACCCGACGAACGCCGTGCAGACCATGAAGACACTGCGCAGCGTCTGCTTCGAGGAGGCGAACAAGCGCTGCCGCGTCAGTGGCAATGTCGAACAGTTGCTCGTCGACCACCTGGGTCTCGAGCGACAGGCCGAGCTCATCGGAGCCGGTGACGGTGCCGCCACCGCGCGAGAGGAAACGGCGATCGACAAGTGCGGACGCTACGAACTGCAGTTCGACAGCACCCTCACCTACGACGGCGCCGGCGCGCCGAACCCGTTTGGCTTCGGCCGCCTTTCGGTGGCGACGCGCGTGCCGATCAAGCTCAGCGGCGGCCTGGAGAAGTCTCTCGAGGGAGAGGCCCAGATCGCCCACACCGACACGATGACGCGCTTCAATTGCTCGATGCTCGGATGCAGCTACTACCTCGTGCAGACCACGCGCCCCGATACCGCGCTGGTGCAGAAGGGCGTGCCTCGGTTCACGCCGCTGCAGGGCATCGACATCTGGGCCCTGGGCCAGCCGGTGGAGCAGGTCGGCAGCTTCATGGTCGAGTTCAACCCGCAGTCGCCAGGCGAAGACATCGACGTCATCGTCGACGGCGGGCCGCTGGGCATCATCAACGCGAACCGGGCCGGCGGGCTGCCTCCGACGGCGGAGACCTTATGGGCCGGGTTCTACTCGCTGGTCAACCAGAGCGAGATCGGCGCCAGCGGCTTCTACGTCTGGGAGTCGGACTGGACACAGGGCAAGTACCCGGTGATGTTCGAGCGCTCGAGGGCGCCCTCGATCGACAACGCGTTGGCGCACTTCGTCGCTATTACCAGCGTCCGGCTGGTTCACAAACCGGCATGACGCCAAACCTCGGGAGACCCCAAATGAATCGTTCCTCGTCTTCGCTGCCACTGCGCGGTGCCGCCGGGCTGGCGCTCGTGCTCGCCACCGCCGTGGCCTTTTGCCTCCCGGCTGCCTCCGGCGCGCAACAAATAGCGGCATCGCGCCGCCGAAGCCGCACGTTGCGAACCGGCCTCCGCTCGTTGCTGGGGCTCGGCGCAGGGCTGCTCGCAGTCTCCGCGGCGCATGCCGGGGACGATTCGGCGGCGCCGACCCTGATGCCCGTGCAGTTCTCCCTGCAGGCGCAGTCGACCTACCTCGGGCAGGAAGGCATCGCCAGCAGCGGCCCCTTCTTCGCCTCGGGTAGCCTCGACGCCGCCGGGCCGCGCGTGGCGGTGC
The DNA here is from genome assembly GCA_038225015.1 of Burkholderiales bacterium. Taxonomy (GTDB): domain Bacteria; phylum Pseudomonadota; class Gammaproteobacteria; order Burkholderiales; family Burkholderiaceae_C; genus Schlegelella_A. The sequence continues at coordinate 9,001 of JBBRFB010000026.1, read as the reverse complement.
ACGGGGAGGGACTTTCGAGCGTGGTCAACGCCGAAAACGAAGCCAGCGCCCAGGCACTGTGGGCGTTCTGGATCGCCGGGCCCGCCGGCGTCGATGTGCCGATCCTCATCACCGGACTCTATGGCGCCGAGCAGAACAACGCGTTATCGGTCACGGGTGGCCTGGCCCTCGGCGTCGACCGCTTTCGCCTGACCTACGTGATGAGCTTTCGCTGCATCGATGGCGATGCGTCGGGTTGCGACTCGTCGCGCGGCGACCAACCGCAGGACTTCGTGCTGCACGAGACCGCCTCGAGCGACGTCCTCACCTTCATGCAGATCGCGACCGGTGGCTCCCTGAGAAAGCGCGGCACCGGCGGCTTCGGAAGCTTCAGCGCGTTCATCGACCCGCTCGTGAGCATCGATCCGGCGTTTTCGCGAGCAGGCGAATTCACGCTGTATGTCAGCCCGGGCGCGGGTGGTTTCGTCGCCGCCGTGCCGGAGCCGCAGACGTATGCGCTGCTGCTGGCCGGCATGGCCGTCGTCGTCTCGATTGCGCGCAGGCGCCGGGCGGCAGTCGAGGCCGCGTCGGCCGCCTAGCGGCGCGCCGGCGGCAGATCCGTGCACGTCCCCTCGAACGCCTCGGCCGCGAGGCCGATCGATTCGCCGAGCGTCGGATGGGGGTGGATCGTGTGGCCGATGTCGACGGCGTCGGCGCCCATCTCGATCGCCAGCGCAATCTCGCCGATCATGTCGCCAGCGTGCGTGCCGACGATACCGCCGCCGACGATGGCGTGTGTCGCCTCGTCGAAGAGCAGCTTGGTGAAGCCCTCGTCTCGGCCGTTGGCGATGGCGCGGCCGGAAGCCGTCCACGGGAAGAGGCCCTTCTTCACCTTCTGGCCGCGCGCCTTCGCCTCGTCTTCGGTGACGCCCACCCAGGCGATCTCCGGGTCGGTGTAGGCGACGCTCGGGATCACGCGGGCATCGAAGACCCGCTTCGCCAGCGTCGCGTCGCCGAGCTGCTCGCCAGCGATGACCTCGGCCGCGACATGCGCCTCGTGCACCGCCTTGTGCTCGAGCATCGGCTGGCCGACGACGTCACCGACGGCGAAGATGTGGGGCACGTTGGTGCGCATCTGGATGTCGACCCCGACGAAACCGCGCTCGTTCACCGCCACGCCGGCGGCGTCGGCGCCGATCCGCTTGCCGTTCGGCACCCGGCCGACCGCCTGCAGCACGAGGTCATAGGTCTGCTCCTTCAACGCGCCCTCGCCTTCGAACCGGACGAGGATGCCGTCGTCGCGCGCCTCGGCGCTCACCGTCTTCGTCTTCAGGAGGAAGTGGTCGAAGCGCGGCGCGTTGAGCTTCTGCCAGACCCTGACGAGGTCGCGGTCGGCGCCCTGCATGAGGCCGTCGAGCATCTCGACGACGTCGAGGCGCGCACCGAGCGTGGAGTACACCGTGCCCATCTCGAGGCCGATGATGCCGCCGCCGACGATGAGCATCCGCTTCGGCGCACTCGGCAACTCGAGCGCGCCGGTCGAGGTGACGACGCGCGGATCATCGTTCGGCATGAACGGCAGCTTGACCGCCTCGGAGCCGGCGGCGATCACGGCGCGCGCAAAGCCGATGGTCGTCGTGCCGCCGGCCGCCAGATCGACGACGGCCTGGTGCGGCCCGCTGAAGCGGCCGCTGCCGGTGACGGTGGTGACCTTGCGCATCTTCGCCATCTGCGCGAGGCCGCCGGTCAGTCTGCCCACGACCTTGTTCTTGTGCGCCACGAGCCTTGCCCGATCGACCGCCGGCGCGCCGAACTCGACACCGATGGCGCCGAAGTGCGCCACCTCGTCCATCACCGCGGCCACGTGCAGCAGCGCCTTCGACGGAATGCAACCGACGTTCAGGCAGACGCCGCCGAGCGTCGGGTAGCGCTCGACGAGGATCACCTTGAGGCCGAGGTCGGCGGCGCGAAACGCGGCAGAGTAGCCCCCGGGGCCGGCGCCGAGGACGAGCAGGTCGCACGTCTGGTCTCCGCTCAACGCGGGCATGGGCGACGACGGCGTGCGCGGGGGCGCGGCGGGTTTATGCGCCGGTGCCGCTGACGGCGGCGACGCCTCGGCGGCAGGCGACGGGGCCGGCGTTGCCGCGCCCGCTGTGCTGGTCGCGCCGCTCGGCGCCGGCGCGTCTGCCGCCGAATCTTCGAGCGTGAGGATGACCGAGCCTTCGTTCACCGTGTCGCCGACCTTGACGACGAGCGACTTCACGACGCCGGCCGACGACGACGGAATCTCCATCGACGCCTTGTCGCTCTCGATCGTGATCAGGCTCTGCTCGACCTGCACCGTGTCGCCCGGCTTGACCAGCACCTCGATGACACCGACGTCCTTGAAGTCGCCGATGTCCGGAACCTTGACGTCGACGGTCATGACACCACCCCGCTCGCCGATGCCGCCACCGCGCTCATAGCAGCACCCTGCGGAAGTCGCCCAGGATCTGGATCAGGAAGGCGTTGAAGCGCGCCGCGGCGGCGCCGTCGACGACGCGGTGATCCCAGCTGAGCGACACCGGCAGCATCAGGCGCGGCTGGAACGCCTTGCCGTCCCAGACCGGCTCGGTGGCGCTGCGGCAGACGCCGAGGATCGCCACCTCGGGCGCGTTGATGATCGGCGTGAAATAGCGCCCGCCGATGCCGCCGAGCGACGAGATCGAGAAGCACCCGCCCTGCATTTCGCCCGGCGAGAGCTTGCCGTCGCGCGCCTTCTTCGCCAGCTCGCCCATCTCGGCGCTGATCTGCAGAACGCCCTTCTTGTCGGCATCGCGGATCACCGGGACCATGAGGCCGTTCGGCGTGTCGGCGGCGAAACCGATGTGGAAATACCGCTTGTAGACGATCTGCTCGCCATCGAGCGATGCGTTGAACTCGGGAAACTTCTCCAGGGCGGCGACCGAGGCCTTGACGAGGAAGGCGAGCATCGTCACCTTGACGCCGGCCTTCTCGTTCTCCTTGTTGGTGAGCACGCGGAAGGCCTCGAGGTCGGTGATGTCGGCGTCGTCGTGGTTGGTGACGTGCGGGATCATCACCCAGTTGCGATGCAGGTTGGCGGCGCTGATCTTCTTGATGCGCGAGAGGTCCTTGCGCTCGATCGGGCCGAACTTCGCGAAGTCGACCTGCGGCCAGGGGATGAGCCCGAGCGCCGCACCCGACGTGGTGCCCGTCGCACCACCGCCGGTGGCGGCGCGGGTGGCCTGCGCCCTGGTCTTCTGCTCGCCCTGCAGAACGGCCTTCACGAAGGCCTGGACGTCCTCCTGCGTGATGCGACCCTTAGGGCCCGAGCCCTTGACCTCCTCGAGCGGAACGCCGAGCTCGCGGGCGAGCTTTCTGATCGACGGCGACGCGTGCGGCAGCGGGCCGCGCGGCGCCACGGGCTCGTGCGCCGGCAAGGCAGCCGTCGGCACTGGTCGGTCACTGCCCGCCGGCCCCGGAGCGGCGGCAGGCGCCGGCGACTCGGCCGGCGCCGCGGACGACCGCGCCGCAGCGACCGACGCAGCGGCCGGCGCAGTCGGCGCGGTCGGCGATGCGGAAGCATCTCCGGCACGTTCGAGCGTCACCACCGGGCTGCCCTTCGACACCTTGTCCCCGACCGCGACGTTCACCGCCACGACGACGCCGGCCGACGACGACGGGATCTCCATCGACGCCTTGTCGCTCTCGACGGTGATGAGGCTCTGCTCGGCGGCGACCGTGTCGCCGATCTTGACCAGGACCTCGATCACCGCCACCTCGTCGAAATCGCCGATGTCGGGGACGACGACTTCAACCGGGCCGGCCGCCGCGGGCGACCCGCCAGTCGTCGTGCCCGCGGTCGAGGCGTCGTTCGGCGACGTATCCGGCGTCGGGGTCGGTGCTGGCGCCGAAGCGTCAGCCGTCGCCGCATCGGGCGGGGCCGCCGTGCCGTCCCCGGCCTCGACGCGCAGCAGGAGCGAACCTTCCTTGACCTTGTCGCCCACCTTCACCGACATCTCGGTGACGACGCCGGCCTGCGAGGCCGGGATCTCCATCGAGGCCTTGTCGCTCTCGACAGTGACGAGCGACTGCTCCGCCTGGATCGTGTCGCCGACCTTGACCAGCACCTCGATCACCTCGACTTCGTCGAAGTCGCCGATGTCCGGCACCTTCACTTCCACGGTGGCCATGGGCAAGTCCTCAGGCGAAAAGCGGGTTGAGCTTCTCGGCGTCGATCGCGTAGCGCGCGATCGCCTCGCCGACCCGCGCCGCGGGCACGCTGCCTTCCTCGGCCAGCGCCTTCAGCGCCGCAACGACGATGTAGTGCCGGTTCACCTCGAAGTGCTCGCGCAGCTTGGTGCGAAAGTCGCTGCGTCCGAAGCCGTCGGTGCCGAGCACCTTGTACGTGCGGCCCTTGGGCAGGAAGGCACGGATCTGGTCGACGTAGTTCTTCATGTAGTCGGTCGAGGCGATCACCGGGCCGCCGAATTTCTCGAGCTGCTGGGCAACAAACGGCACGCGCGGCCGCTCGGTCGGGTGCAGCATGTTCCAGCGCTCGACGTCCTGGCCTTCGCGCGCCAGCTGGTTGAAGCTGGGGCAGCTCCAGACGTTGGCCGAGATGCCCCAGTCGGCGTCGAGCAGCTCGCGCGCGGCGATCGACTCGCGCAGGATCGTGCCGCTGCCGAGCAGGTTGACGCGCGGCGCTTTCATGGCGCCTTCCTGCAGCAGGTACATGCCCTGGATGATCTCGTGCTCGGTGCCCGCGCGCAGCCCCGGCTGGGCGTAGTTCTCGTTCAGCAACGTCAGGTAGAAGAACACGTTGTCCTGCTGCTGCACCATGCGGACCAGGCCGTGGTGCAGGATCACGCCGACCTCGTGCGCGAAGGTCGGGTCGTAGCTCACGCAGTTCGGAATCGTGCTCGCCAGAATGTGGCTGTGGCCGTCCTCGTGCTGCAGCCCCTCGCCGTTGAGCGTCGTTCGCCCCGAAGTGCCGCCGAGCAGGAAGCCCCGCGCAAGCATGTCGCCAGCGGCCCAGGCAAGGTCGCCGACGCGCTGGAAGCCGAACATCGAGTAGTAGACGTAGAACGGGATCATGATCCGGTTGCTCGTCGAGTACGAGGTCGCGGCGGCGATCCAGCTGCACATTCCTCCGGGCTCGTTGATGCCTTCCTGCAGCACCTGGCCCGCCTTGTCCTCGCGGTAGTACATGACCTGGTCGCGGTCGACGGGTGTGTACTGCTGGCCCGCCGGGTTGTAGATCCCGATCTGGCGGAACAGCCCCTCCATGCCGAAGGTGCGCGCCTCGTCGACGATGATCGGTACCGCGCGCGGGCCGAGTTCCTTGTCGCGCAGGAGCTGCGCGAGAAAGCGCACGAAAGCCTGCGTCGTCGAGATCTCGCGTCCCTCTGCGGTCGGCTCGAGCACCGCCTTGAAGGTCTCGAGCGGCGGCACCTCGAGGTGTTCGTCGGCACGAGCGCGGCGCTTGGGCAGGTAGCCGCCGAGCGCCTGGCGGTGCTCGTGCAGATAGCGCATCTCCGGCGTGTCGTCGGCCGGCTGATAGTACGGAATCTCGGCGAGCCGATCGTCGGGTATCGGGATGTTGAAGCGGTCGCGAAACGCCTTCACGTCCTCTTCGACGAGCTTTTTCGTCTGGTGCGCGGTGTTCTTGCCTTCGCCGCTCTTGCCCATGCCGAAGCCCTTGACGGTCTTCACCAGCAGCACCGTCGGCTGGCCCTCGTGATGGGCGGCGCGATGGAAGGCGGCGTAGACCTTCTGCGGATCGTGGCCGCCGCGCTGCAACCGCCAGATGTCCTCGTCGCTCATCTTCGCGACCGATTCGAGCAGCTTCGGGTTCTGGCCGAAGAAGTGCTTGCGCACGAAAGCACCGTCGTTGGCCTTCATCGCCTGGTAGTCGCCGTCGACCGTCTCCATCATCACCTTGCGCAGGATGCCGTCCTTGTCGCGCGCGAGCAGCGGATCCCAGTAGCTGCCCCAGATCAGCTTGATGACATTCCAGCCCGAGCCACGGAACTCGCTCTCGAGCTCCTGGATGATCTTGCCGTTGCCGCGCACCGGCCCGTCGAGTCGCTGCAGATTGCAGTTGATGACGAAGATCAGGTTGTCGAGCTTCTCGCGCGACGCCAGGCCGATGGCGCCCAGCGATTCCGGCTCGTCCATCTCGCCGTCGCCGCAGAAGACCCAGACCTTGCGCTTCGCGGTGTCGGCGATGCCGCGCGCATGCAGGTACTTGAGAAAGCGCGCCTGGTAGATCGCCATCAGCGGGCCGAGGCCCATCGAGACGGTCGAGAACTGCCAGAACTCCGGCATCAGCTTGGGGTGCGGGTAGCTGGAGATGCCCTTGCCGTCGACCTCCTGGCGAAAGTGCAGGAGCTGGTCCTCGCTGAGGCGCCCCTCCATGAAGGCGCGCGCATAGACGCCTGGCGAGGAATGGCCCTGGATGTAGAGCAGGTCGCCGCCGTGGTCGGGCGTCTCGGCGTGCCAGAAGTGGTTGAAGCCGGTGCCGAACATCGTCGCCAGCGAGGCGAAGCTCGAGATGTGGCCGCCGAGGTCGCCGCCGTCGTCGGGGTGCAGGCGGTTGGCTTTGACGACCATCGCCATGGCGTTCCAGCGCATGTAGGCGCGCAGCCGCTCCTCGATCTCGATGTTTCCGGGAGTGCGCTCTTCCTGCTCGGTCGCAATCGTGTTGACGTAGGCGGTATTCGCCGAGAACGGCATGTCGATGCCGGCCTGACGCGCGTGGTCGATCAGCTGCTCGAGGAGGAAATGCGCGCGGTCGCCGCCCTCGGAGGCGATGACCGCCGACAGGGCGTCGAGCCACTCGCGCGTTTCCCCGGCGTCAGCGTCGCTCGAGGCCGCCGCCAAAGCTCTTTCAGGATTGGCAGACATCGGCTTGTCTCCTGCTGGATTCGTTATGGACGACAGTGTCGCACATTTGCACGTCTTTCCAAATAGTGGAAGTTGATCTCATAGTACGATAAAACTACGGACCTGCTGACGGACGCCGGGGGCCTTTGCGATGGCAGCCCGGCCGGATAATCGCCCTCATGCAACGTGCCGCCGAGGCCCACCCCGCGCCACGCACCCGGACCTGGGCCGAGCGCATCTTTGGCCGCTGGTGGCGGCGCCAGTCACCGGCGCATCAGGACCGCTACGCGACGCTCGGCCCCCTGGCCTCGGTGCTGCTGTTCCTGGCGGCCATCGTGTCGGCCTTCTGGTATTTGCGAAACGAGGAATTCGATCGCGAGCAGGAAGCGGTCAGGCGCGACACCGAGGTCGTCCAGCAGCAGCTTCGCCTGCGCATGATCGAGAACCACGAGCAGCTGGTCCGGCTCGCGCGCGAGATCGTCACCCACAGCGTCGACCGGCAGGCGTTCCTCGTCCAGGCGGCAAAGTTCACGCGAGACCATCCCGAGATCGCCAACATGATCTGGGTCTCATCGAACCGGACCACCGTCGCCAGCTATTCCGGGACGTCGTTCCCGCCCGAGACCGGCATCAGCGGCGTCGACACACCGAAATCGATGCCCGTCAAGAACTCGGGCACCGAGCCCGAGGCGACGTTTCGCCGCAGCCGTGAATCGAAGCAGACCAGCTACTCGCAGCCGTTCAGCGACAGCTTTGGCAACCCGGTGTTCCAGGTGCAGATTCCGCTGATCGAGCGCGGCGCCTTCGACGGCACGCTGATCGCCGAGTATTCGATCGAGCGCCTCGTGCGCTATTTCATCCCGGAAGAGATCTCGCGACGGCACGCGATCTCGGTGCTCGATGCGCACGACCACGCCCTGGCCAGCACGGTCATGACGGTTCCGGGCAGCACCGCCAAGCGGCCGTCGATCGTCTTCGAGCTGCCCGTGGCGCCGCCCGAGAACGGCCTGGTCCTTCGCGGGGCCGGCTACCGCACGTCGATCGGCCTGATCGGCAACACCCTGTTCTGGATGGTCATGGCGCTGTCGGCGCTCACCGTATGGATGCTGCTCGGCACCTGGCGGCACATGCGCCGGCGGCTGCAGATGCAGGCGGCGCTGGTCTCCGAAATGAACTTTCGCCGGGCCATGGAGAACTCGATGCTGACCGGCATGCGGGCCATGGACCTCGAAGGCCAGCTCAGCTACGTCAACCCGGCGTTCTGCGCCATGACCGGCTTCTCCGAGGCCGACCTGATCGGCCAGCGGCCGCCCTTCCCGTACTGGCCGGTGGACCGGCGCGACGAGAACGCCCGCCTGCTCGAGCAGGAGCTGCAGGGCAAGAGCCCGGCCGGCGGCATCGAGGTCAAGGTGATGAGGAAGGACGGCACCCTCTTCGATGCCCGCATGTACGTGTCGCCGCTGATCGACCCGAAAGGTCAGCAGACCGGCTGGATGACCTCGATGACCAACATCACCGAGGCCAAGCGCATCCGCGACCAGCTCACCGCGTCGCACGAGCGCTTCACCACCGTGCTCGAGGGCCTCGACACCGCGGTCTCGGTGCTGTCGGTGCAGCAGGGCGAGCTGCTGTTCGCGAACCGGTCCTATCGCCTCTGGTTCGGAGCCGACGCGCGGGGCCACGCCCAGCTTTCCGGCGGCGAGTCGTCGCTGCCGGTGCCGCTCGACGACGACGACGCCGTCGATGCCCTCGGCGGGCTGCCGACGCAGGAGCTCACCGCCGCCGGATCCGACTCACGCGAGGTCTATGTCGGCGCCCTCGGCAAGTGGTTCGAGGTCCGCGCCCGTTACCTGCAGTGGACCGACGGCCGGCTTGCGCAGATGCTGATCGCGACCGACATCACCGAGCGGCGCAACGCCGAGGCGCTCGCCGCGCACCAGGCCGAAAAGGCGCAGGTAACGAGCCGCCTGGTGACGATGGGCGAGATGGCCTCGTCGGTGGCCCACGAGCTGAACCAGCCGCTGACGGCGATCATCAACTACTGCAACGGTGTCGTCACGCGGGTCGAGAACAACGCGATCGACAAGGCCGAACTGATCGCGGCGCTTCGCAAGACCTCGCGCCAGGCCGAGCG
>JBBRFB010000025.1:0-30605 GCA_038225015.1 Burkholderiales bacterium | reverse complement strand
CGTGGGCTCAGGCGTTGACGGCGTACTTGGCTTCCAGCCGCACCGTCCAGCGGGCGATCGGATAGCAATAGATGAAGAACCAGAACAGCACGTAGCTGTAGAAGGCGAGCAGCAGGCCGGGCCGGTTCTCGGCACTGAGCGCCAAGCGCGTCAGCGTCATCATCTCGGCGACGCCGACGATCGAAACCAGCACGGTTCCCATGGTCAGTATCGAGTACAGGTTCATCCACGGCGGCAGCATGCGCTTGATGCATTGCGGAAAGATGATCATCCAGACCGTCTGGCGGCGCGTGAATGCCAGCGACGACGCCGATTCCCACTGCGCCGTCGGGATCGACTGCATGGCGCCGCGCAGGATCTCGGACACGTTGCCCATCACTGGCAGCGACAGCCCGAACGTCGCCTTCACCCAGTCGGGCAGCGGAATGGTGACGCCGAACACGGTCACCTGGAACGGCAGCAGGAACATGCAATAGAACAGCAGCACCAGCCACGGCGCGTTGCGGAAGAAGTGGGTCAGGAACCAGGCGCCCTTTCGCACCGGCACGAGCGGCGAGATCTGGGCGAAGCCGAGAAAGATGCCGGCGATCGTACCGACGCCCATCGCGATGACGCTGATCGCCAGGTTGAAGACGAAGCCGCGGAGCAGAAGCGGCGTCCACTTCCAGAGGGTCTCCACAATGGTGGGATCGCCCACCTTCGACTGCACGCCGCCGATCGTGCAACCGACCAGGAAGAGCATCGCCAGCGCCGCGCCGTGCACGCCGCCGAGGCGCATCGTCGGCGCGCCGGCCAGCCGCTCCTGGCTCGACGTGCGTGCCAGGCGCGCGGCCGCCGGCATCAGCACCGGCAGGTCGGTCGTCTGGGGCAGCGGCTCGAAGGGCGACAAGCGCTGCCTCATGCGCCGAACCCCGGCACCTTGAGCGAGCGCTCCCAGCGGTGCATGACGAAGACGAGGATGCCGACCAGCCCGAAGTAGCAGACCATCAGCACGTTCATCATCACCCGCACGTTGAGCTCGTCGGACCAGATCTGGCTCGCCACGTAGAGCATCTCCGGCACCGCGATGGCATAGGCGAGAGTCGTCGTCTTGACGAGGTTCACGAGGTTGTTGTTGAGCGCCGGCAGGGTGATGCGAAAGGCCAGCGGCAGAACGATCAGCAGGTAGGTGCGAAGGCGGCTGAAGCCGAGCGATTCGGCGGCCTCGACGGTCGTCTTCGGGACGGCCTCGATGCCGGCGCGGAAGATCTCCACGTTGAAGGCGCCGGCGAAGAACGACAGCGACACGATGGTCCAGGTGACGTTGCTGACGGTAGGCAGCGCGATGCCGGAAGCGCGTGCACTGTTGATCAGGGCACCGACGCCGAAGAAGAAGAAGTAGAGCTGGACCAGCGGCGGCGTGTTGCGGAAAAGCTGGATGTACCAGTAGACGGCCTTGCGCGTGAAGTGCAGCCGTGAGCCTTGCAGCCACGCGCCCACGATGCCGATCAGGACGCTCAGCAAGATGCAGCTGACCGCGAGCCTGAGGGTCATCAGGAAGCCGGAAGCGAAGCGCGCGCGGTCGAACGCGTCGTACAGGATGGTGAGATTGATGCCGGTGGCGCTGTTCAGCGCCCGGAACCAATCCCAGATCGGCTGCATCGGCCGGGCTTCTCAGCCGGCGGCCGCAGCGGCGCCGGTCACGACTCGCGCGCCGGCCGGCCTGCCGCCCGTCACTACTTGTACTTGGCGTGCATGTCCTCGGCGAACTTGGTGGGCTTGATGGCCCACTTCTTCTCGAGCTGCTGGATCAAGCCGGTCTTGTGCCATTCGGTCATCGTCTTCGCCATGAAGTCGGCGAAGCCCTTCTCGCCCTGCTTGACGGCGATGCCCCAGGGAACGAACAGGATCGAGTCGAGCGGCATCTCGTAGGCGGACCATTCCGGCTTCAGCATCTCGCCGACGATGGCGGTGTCGTCGTAGGCGAAGGCAACGCAATTTCCGTTCCTGAGCGCTGCGTAGGCCTCGGCGGTGCCCGGGAAGGCCACGCCCTCCACGCCGTACTTCTCCTGCAGCTCCTTGTTGTAGAAGGCGCCCTGGATCAGGCACACCTTCTTGCCCTTGAGCTGGCCCCAGCTGGTCAGCTTGGTCGACTTCAGCGCCAGCACGTTGGTGCCGGAGCCGTAGTAGTTGGGGTCGACGATGTCGATGATCTTGCGCCGCTCGGGCGTGTCGCTCATCGTCGCGATCATCAGGTCGATCTTGCCCTGCTGCAGAAACTGCATGCGGTTCGACGAGACGACCGGCACGAGCTCGAGCTTGACGCCCAGGCGCTTGGCCACGTCGGCGGCGAGGTCGGGCTCGAAACCGACGATCTTGCCCGACGGGTCGATGAAGCCGAACGGACGGTAGTCGGCCTTGGTGCCAACCACCAGGACACCCTTGCTCTTGATGTCGGCCATTGCGTCGGCACGGGCCGTGGTGACGCCGGCCAGCGCCAGCACGGCGGCGGCCGCCACGATCGAAACGATTCGCTTGAGCATGAGCTTCTCCTTGATGAACCGAGGGGACGATGCGAGGCCGCGCGATGGCTTGGCGGCCGGATCGGCGATCTTATGCGGGAAGGGGCGCTAGCGGCCGGCCAGGGCGCGGCGCGATTCCGTCAGGGCCTGATCGAAGATGGTCATGGCGAGATCGATGTCGGCCGTGGTCACCGTCAGCGGCGGCGCGATGCGCCACACCGAGCCGCGCTCCGGGCGGCGCCGGATGTTCATGCTCAGGCCCAGCTCCAGGCAGCGGCGGGTCGTGAGCGCGCCGAGCTCGTGGTGCGGCTCGCGCGTCTCGCGGTCCTTCACGAGCTCGATGCCGCGCAGCAGCCCCATGCCACGCAGGTCGCCGATCTCCTCGTGACGGCGTTGCAGCTCGCCCAGGCCGGCGGCGAGATAGTCGCCCATCGTGCGGCTGCGCTCGAGCAGCTTTTCCTGCTCGATCGTCTCGAGCACCGCCAGACCGACCGTCGCCGGCAGCGGATCGGAGACATGCGAGGTGTAGAAGGCGAAGCCGCGCTCGTGGCAGCGCGCCTCGATCTCGTCGCTGGTGATGACGCCGGCCAGCGGCATGCCGCCGCCAAGCGTCTTCGAGACCGTCATGATGTCGGGCGTGACGCCCAGATGCGCGGCGGCGAACCAGTGGCCGAGCCGGCCGAACGCCGTCTGCGCCTCGTCGAAGATGAGCAGCATGCCGCGCTTCCTCGCCTCGGCCTGCAGCGCCTCGAAGTAGCCCTCGGGCGGCACGATGACGCCGCCGGCGCTGATCACCGGCTCGGCGATCACCGCCGCCGACGCGCCGGTCGACTGCATGTCGTACATCTCGAAGCCGATCTTCATGCAGGTGCGGTCGCACTTGTCGCGGCAGTGCTTCACCGGGCATCGGTAGGCGTTCGGCTCGGGAATGACGAACGAGCCCGGCATGCCGGGGCCGTAGCCCTTGCGGTCGCTGGCGAACGATACCGAGCCGGCATTGCCAGTCACGCCGTGCCACGAGCCGCCGAGGCCGACCACCTCGAAGCCTCCCGTGCTCAGCTTGGCCATCTTGATGGCGGCGTCGTTGCACTCGCTGCCGGTATTGACGAAGAGCGACCTGCGCAACGGCTTCGGCACGATCTTCGCGATCGCCTCGGCCAGCTGGACGACGCTGCGCGGAATCATTCCCGAGAAGAGGTGCAGCGCGGTGTCGCAGCTCTTCTTGATCGCCGCGACCACGCGCGGGTGGCTGTGGCCGACGGTGGCGCACATCTGGCCCGAGGTGAAGTCGAGCACCTTGTTCCCCGCGGCGTCCCAGACGTAGCAGCCCTCGGCCCTCTCGATCACCTCGGGGTAGAGATCGCCGCCGTAGCGGATGAGGTGGTCGCGGAAATCGCTGACGGGGCTGCTCTCGGCGGTCATGGCTTCACCTTTCGGTCGGGTTCGGCGTCCAAGCAAAAACGGGCTAGCCCTGAATGAGCTAACCCGTTGATTCGTCTGGTGGCCAAGGGCGGAATCGAACCACCGACACGCGGATTTTCAGTCCGCTGCTCTACCGACTGAGCTACTTGGCCGTGAGCCGGCGATTATATCGACGCGCTCCCCGGCGACGGCCGGTCGCGGAGGCGCCTGCCACCACCCAGCGCCGGCTCAGCTGCCGGCGCGCTTGTTGCGCGAGAGATCGACGCCGAGCTGCTTGAGCTTTCGGTACAGGTGGGTGCGCTCGAGGCCGGTCTTCTCGGCGACGCGCGTCATGCTGCCGTTTTCCTGCGCCAGGTGGAACTCGAAGTAGCTCTTCTCGAAGGCGTCGCGCGCTTCGCGAAGCGGGCGGTCGAGATCGAAGCTCTGCTCGGGCTGCGGACCGAGCATGACGGGCACGTTCTGCGGCATGGTGCCGCCGGTCATCGCCGCCTCGATCGTCAGGCCGGCCTCGCCCGGCACCGCGGCCGAGGCTGCCGAGACGCCGCGCGCCGCGGGCTTGACGAGGCCCTGCTCGACCGCGCGCAACAGCTTCTGCAGCGTGATCGGCTTTTCCAGGAAGGCCATCGCGCCGAACTTGATCGCCTCGACCGCGGTGTCTATCGTGCCGTGCCCGCTCATCATGATGACGGGCATGTTGAGCTGCGCCGTCGCGCCCCACTCCTTCAGCAGCGTGATGCCGTCGACGTCGGGCATCCAGATGTCGAGCAGCACGAGATCGGGGCGAATGCGCTCGCGGCAGGCGCGGGCCTGGGCGGCGTCTTCAGCCAGCTCGACGGTGTGGCCTTCGTCGGCAAGGATCTCCGACAGGAGTGCGCGAATTCCCAGTTCGTCGTCAACGACAAGAATGGTGGCCATGAGCTTTCAGTTCGAGCGGGCCGCAGACCCTAGGCTGCTTGCTCGACCGTACCGGCGGCAACCGCCGGCGCGAGTTTGGAAAATGATAGCGAAACTTGCGCCCCGCGCGAGGCGGCGCCGGCGCCATTGTCGTCGCTCTCCGGGCCGAGGTTGGCGAGGCGAACCCGGGCCCCGTGCTCGTCGGCGATCTTCTTCACCACCGCCAGGCCCAGGCCGGTGCCTTTCGCCTTCGTCGTCACGTAGGGCTCGAAGGCGCGCTTGAGCACCTTGTCGGTGAAGCCGGGGCCGTTGTCGAGGACGAGCAGGCGCACTGCGCGCACGGTGCCGTCGTCCTTGCGCGCGGCCTCGGTGCACACGCGCACACGGCCGTCGTCGCGGTCGGCGACGGCGTCGAGCGAGTTCTGCACGAGGTTGTGGATCACCTGGCGCAGCTGCGTCGCGTCGCCGATGATGGCCGGCAGGTCGCTGGCGAGGTCGGTGTGCAGGTGGCCCGATTCCTGCGCCGTGCCATAGAGGCCGAGCACCTCGCCCACCAGGCCGTTCAGGTCGAGCGGGCCGAGCTGCGACGACGGCAGCCGGGCGTAATCGCGGAACTCGTTGACCAGTGACTTCATCGCCTGCACCTGGTTGACGATGGTGTTGACCGAGCGCTCGAGCACGGCCTGGTCGGGGCCGTCGAGCTTGCCGCCGAGCTTGTGCTGCAGCCGCTCGGCCGACAGCTGGATCGGCGTCAGCGGGTTCTTGATCTCGTGCGCCAGGCGCCGGGCGACCTCGCTCCAGGCCTCGATGCGCTGCGCCGAGACGAGCTCGGTGATGTCGTCGAACACCATCAGCCGGGCGCCCTGCGGCATCGCCGCGCCCCGGACCAGAAGGGTGATCGAATCGCGCTCGCGGCCGCCGGTCTGCAGCTCGAACGAATCCTGCCAGTGGTCGCGCTCGCCGGCCTCGGGGCTGGTGGCGTGCAGCTCGAAGCGCTGCCACACGGCCTGCGCGAAGGCACCGAGACCGCTCACCTCGTCGAGGCGGCGGCCACGGTAGGCCGACAGCGGCAGGCGCAGGATCCGCGTGGCGCCGGGGTTCACGGTGTCGATGGCGCCGCTGCGGTCGAAGACGATGACGCCGGCGGTGAGGTTGTCGAGAATGGTCTGCAGGTTGGCGCGCGCGCCCTCGACCTGGGCCACGCTCCTGTGCACCAGCTCGCGCGCGTCGGAGAGCTGTTCGGTCATGTCGGCGAACGAGCGCGTCAGGCCGCCCAGCTCGTCGCGCGAGGCGAACACCGCTTTCGGCCGGAAGTCGCCGCGCGCCACCTCGCTCACCCCCTCGGCGAGGAGCAGCAGCGGCTGCGCCAGCTGGTTGCTGAGCGCCACCGCCAGCAGCAGGGCACCGAACACGGCGAGCACGAGCGCCAGGGTCAGGGTACCGATGTACATCTTGCGCAGGCCGGAGCGGGCCAGCGAGCGCTGCTGGTATTCGCGGTACGCGGAGGTGACGGCGAGCGCGTTGGCGACCAGCGAGGGCGATATCGCCTGCGTGACGACGAGGTAGCGCTCCTGTGCGCCGAGGATGAAGTTGGCGCTCGGGACGACGGCGATGGCACGCACGCGGGCGGCGGTGCCGGCCGCCAGGGCGTCCTCGTCGAGACCCTCGGCCTGGCTGACGACGCGCTGGATCCGCGCCTGGCGCAGCAGCTGCGGCGACGGCCGCTCGGCGACCAGCCCGGCGGCCGTGCCGCCGGTGGTGAGAAGCGTCTGCCCGACGTTGCCGACGATGGCGATCTCGCGAACCCCGAGCTGCTCGCGCAGGCGCTCGAGGGCGAGCGGCTCGTTGCTGGCGCCGGCCTCGCCGATGCGCTCGGCGGCCAGGCGCGTCTTCGTCGCCATGTCGGCGACGATCGAGTCGACGGTGCCGCGGCCGAGCGCCAGGCCGGCGTCGAGAGCGCCCTCGACCTTGACGTCGAACCAACTCTCGATGGAGCGCGAGACGAACTGGTAGCTGACGGTGTATATCAGCACCCCGGGGACGACGCCGACGAGCGCGAAGATGGCCGCCAGCTTGAGCAGCAGCCGGCTGCCGAAGCGGCCGCGCGAGACGCGCATGAGCAGCCGCACCGCGGTGATCGCGATGACGAGCAGGAGCGTGCCGGCGAGCCCGGCGTTGACCCAGAACAGCCAGACGTAGTGGCGCTCGTAGAGTGCCGGGTTGTTGGTGGCGATCGAGAGCAGGAAGGCGAGCACCAGTCCGGCGCCGAGCGCACCGACGGTCGAGGCGACCCAGGCCAGGCGCGAGACGCGGGTCATGGCCGGGGCGCCGGTGCGGCGCCGCGCCGGCAAAGGATTTCGGCGGCGTTCAATTGATGCGCTGCGTCCGCTTCACCGACAGCGTCCAGTCGGGCTGGCCGCTCACGCCGATCTGCATCGGCCGCGGCAGGAGCGTGGTGTCGAGGCGGAAGTTGAAGTCGACATAGTGCCGCGACCCCTCCTCGATCTGCCCCGGCTCGGCGATCTTCCAGCGCGAGTTGCGGCTGATGGCGGCGATGGCTTCGTCGCGGGTCGCGTAGTTCTGGCTCAGGCCGCCGATCGCCGAGACGCGGTAGGTCGAGGTGAGCGGCTGGTAGACGATCTTCCAGACTCGGGTCGCATGGGCGACCCGGCGGTCGCGCCAGTACCAGCGGTCGCGATAGATCTCGGCCTCGGCGACGAAGAAGAGCGGCACCGACTTGACCAGCGCGTCTTCAACCGAACGGGCCAGGTCGAAGTCGACCGAATAGCTGAGGTAGACGCCGTCCTCGTCGCGGCTGATCTCGAAGGTAGTGAGCACCGGCTCCAGCGCCAAGGCCGGCAAACCGAACGTGGCGAGGCCAGTAGCCAGCGCCGCTCCACGCCATGCGGCGACCCCCAGCACGCGGAGCACGCTGCGTCGCGACAGACGGTGCGGCGGCCGGATCATGGAGGCGTGGGGCGTGATTTCTCGATCAGCGACAGAAAGAAGCCGTCGGCCGCACCGCTGGAGCCGGCCGCCGGGCGCGCCTCGTCATTGTCGGGCAGCGGCAGCAGGTGGCCGGGCGAAGGCGGCGAGCGAGCGACGGCCGCGTCGGCGTGCCGTTGCAAAAAAGCGTCGATCTGCCCCTCGCCCTCGGCCCTGAACACCGAGCAGGTGACGTAGAGAAGGGCGCCGCCCGGCACCAGCAGGGGCCAGAGGGCGTCGAGCAGCCGGGCCTGGGTGGCAGCCAGGTCGGCGATGTCGGTGGCCCGGCGCAGCCAGCGGATGTCGGGGTGGCGGCGGACGATGCCCGAGGCGCTGCAGGGCGCATCGAGGAGGACGGCGTCGAAGGGGCGGCCATCCCACCACGCGGCCGGGTCGCCGGCGTCGGCAGCGAGTGTCGCGGCCACCAGGCCGAGTCGCGCCAGCGTCTCGTCGACCCGCGCCAGGCGTTGCCGATCGCGGTCGATCGCCAGCAGGTCGACGTCGGCCAGCTCGAGCAGGTGCGCCGTCTTTCCGCCCGGTGCCGCGCAGGCGTCGAGCACGCGTGCCCCGGCGCCGAGCCGGGCGGCCAGGAGCGGTGCCGCCCGTTGCGCCGCCGCATCCTGGACCGAGACGTCGCCGGCGGCGAACCCGGGCAGCCCGGCCACGGGCAGGGGCCGGGAAAGCGTCATCGCCTGCCCGCCGGCGAGCGTCGCCTCGATGCCGGCGCCGGCCAGCCGGTCGAGATAGGCGGCCGCGGTGCTGCGCCGGGCGTTCACGCGCAGGGTCATCGGCGGATGCAGGTTGTCGGCCAGGGCGATCTGCTGCCAGTGATCGGGCCAGTCGTGGCGCAGCTTCTCGAGCCACCAGGTCGGGTGGTTGAAGCGGGCGAGCGGGTCGTCGGCGACGGCGCCGACCAGCGCCTCGCGCTCGCGGATGAAGCGCCGCAGCACGGCGTTGATGAAGGCGGCGCTGCGCGGCGCCCGGCGGCGCGCCGCCTCGACGGCCTGATCGACGAGGGTGTGATCCGCGTAAGGGGGCGCGCCGGCAGGCCAGAGCAACGCCAGCGCGCCCAGCAGCAGCGACTCGACCCGGGGCGGCGGCGCTTTCGTCACCAGCCGCCGGCGCATCGCCTCTGCGGAGCCGAGCCAGCGCAGCGCGTGGAAGGCGAGCGCCTGCGTGCCCGGCCGCGCCGGCGCCGGGCAACGGGCCAGGGCGACGGTCAGCGATTCGCCGCCGCGAACCGCGCCGATCGCATCGGCCATGTGGCCGAGCAGCGCCGCGAGCGGAAGCGAAGGTTCGGCGGCGGCGGCGGGCATCGGGGCAGTCTAAGAGCGCCGACGCGCCCGCACCTTCGAACCCTCTCGCCGCGGGCCAAAGCGCGGTACCCTCGCAGGCCCGAGGCACGCGAAGCCCCCATGGCCGGCGAGAAACCCACCCCCCTCTTCCGCAGCGACGCCGACCTGGCCCGGCTGCCGGCGTCCGATCGCATCCGCTACCGGCTGGTCGGCGCCGGCTGCCGCTTCCACGCCAACGACAACATCGCCGACTTCGTCGAGGAGGGCGAGCTCGACGAGCTGCGCGCCGAGGTCGAGGAGAAGATGCAGGGCGTCCTGCGTGCGCTGGTCATCGATACCGAGAGCGACCACAACACCAGCGACACGGCGCGGCGGGTGGCGAAGATGTTCATCACCGAGGTGTTCCGTGGCCGCTATGCCGAAGCGCCGGCGGTCACCGAGTTCCCCAACATCTCGCGCCTCAACGAGCTGATGATCGTCGGCCCGATCACGGTGCGCAGCGCCTGCTCGCACCACCTCTGCCCGATCCTCGGCAAGGTCTGGATCGGCCTGCTGCCGAACGAGCACTCCAACCTGATCGGGCTGTCGAAGTACGTGCGCCTGTGCGACTGGATCATGAGCCGGCCGCAGATCCAGGAAGAGGCGGTGACGATGCTCGCCGACGAGCTGCAGGAGCGCGTCAAGCCCGACGGTCTGGCCATCGTCATGGAGGCCGACCACTTCTGCATGCACTGGCGCGGCGTCAAGGATGCCGAGGCCATGATGACGAACAGCGTGATGCGCGGCGCCTTCCTGAAGGATTCGAGCCTGCGCCGTGAATTCCTTTCGCTGCTCACCCGCAAGGAGTGACGACACCATGCTGGTCCGCCTGATGTATGCGAGCCGCGCTGCCGAGGCGGTCGGCGCCGAGGAGCTGAGCGCGATTTTGAAAAGTTCGAAGGAGAACAACCCGGCGCTCGGCGTCACCGGCGTGCTCTGCTTCTGTCTCGACGCCGGCATCTTCGTGCAGCTGCTCGAGGGCGGCCGCAACGCCGTCAGCGCCATCTACAACAAGATCGCCCAGGACCGCCGCCATCGCGACGTCGTGCTGCTCAGCTACGAGGAGATCGGCGAGCGCCACTTCTCGAGCTGGTCGATGGGCCAGGTGAACATGAGCCGGCTCAATCCCGCCCTCCTCCTCAAGTACTCCGAGAAGGCCGTCCTCGACCCCTTCTCGGTGTCGGGCAAGGCGTCGCTGGCGCTCTTCACCGAGCTCGTCGCCACGGCGTCGATCGGCGCCCCGGCCTGAGCCGCGCCGACGCCGGCCTCAGGCCGGGGCCGGCGGCATCGGCTGGGACTCGGCGGCGCTCAGGCGGTGCGACTCGATGTAGATCCGGCTGATTTCCGGGAAGCGTTGCCGAACCGCCGTCTCGATGCGGGCGACGGCGCTCGTCGCGTCGGCGGCGAGCACGCCGGGCTCGAATTCGATGTCGAGGGCAAGCAGCACCTCGTTCGGGCCGAAGTACATCGTCAGCGGCCAGGCGCTGCGGCGCACGCCGCTTTCCGCGGCGGCGATGCGCCGGATCTCGGCCGCCGTCGGCGCGTCGACCGCCTGGCCGACCAGGAGCGTCCTTGCCTGGAAGACGAGGAGGCTCGAGACGGCGCAGAGCAGGCCGCCGATGACGATGGAGGCGATGGCGTCGAGCGACGGCATGCCGAGGACCTGGCTGCCGACGATGCCCAGCGCCGCGGCGGCGAGGCCCGCGAGCGCCGCGCTGTCTTCGGCAATCACCGTGTAGAGCGCCGGATCCTTGCTCTTCTTCAGGGCGGCCCAGAACGGCTGGCCTTCGGACGAGCGCCGAAACTGGCGCACCGCGACGAAGAGACTGGCGCCTTCGAAGACGAAGGCGGCGGCGAGGACGGCGTAGCTCCACGTCGGCTCGCCCAGCGGCTCTGGCGAGAGCAGGCGCAGGATGCCTTCGTAGACGGAGACGCCGCCACCGACGCCGAAGATGAGCACGGCGACGATCAGGCTCCAGAAGTAAAGCTCCTGGCCGTGGCCGAATGGGTGCCTCTCGTCGGGCGGCTTCTCGGCCAGGCGCAGGCCGACGAGCAGGAGCAGGCCGTTGCCGGTGTCGACCGTCGAATGGATGCCTTCCGAGAGCATCGCCGAGCTGCCGGTGAAGGCCGCCGCGGTGAACTTCAGGCAGGCGATCGTGACGTTGGCGGCGATCGCTCCGTAGACGGCGATGCGGGACTCGGCCACGCGGATGTCAGCGGGCGAAAGCGGCCGGCATCCGCTCCTCGTTCAGCCGCCGCAGCCGGCGCGGCGGCCGCCGAGGGTCGCTGCGGTCGAGGGCCCGGCCGAGCTGCCGACAAAGCCCGTGCCCGGCAACGCCACGGGTTTGCCGCCACCCGCTGCGCGGCGCGCCTCCATCAGTCGCGACGCGCACTCCGACCGCTTGGCGCGATCCGTCATCGCCGTGCATTCGGCCATCGAGCGGTTGAACGCCGGCGCGTCGGCCACGCAGTCGCCGACGACAACGCTGTCGGCGACGACCGCGGCCGATGCCGCCGACGCGGCCGGCTTCGGCCGGGCCGCAGCACGGGCGGCCGCCGAACGCAGACGCAGGTCGCCGCGAGCGACGCCAGCGGCCGGCGGCACCGGCGTGCCGAGAGGCACGGCGTCGGTCGTTGCCGGCGTGCCGGTGTCGACGCCGGCCGGAATGTGCGACGACTGGGCCGGGTTCGGCGCCAGGCGCGGGGGCGACTTCAGGCGGGGTTGCGCCTGCACGGCGACCTGGCCCATGACGCACAGCGAGGCCGCCAGCAAGGCGCGCACGACGACGGTGGACGAACGGTTCACGACTTTCTCCCCATGATTTCGGCCAGTCTGCGCCGGCAGTCGCCGCCGCCACGTCGGACGGCACCGCGTCGCGGGCACAGCGTTTGCCCCTCCGCCGCAGGGCGCATCCACACACGGGCTTCGCCCGCGCGGCGGCGGCGCGCATGGCCGGCAAGCCGGTCGCCGAAGCGAATGGCCCGCTCTCGACCCGCCGCGCTGAGACGCGCGTTAGGGCGCCTTCTTCGCCGCCGCCTTCTTCGTCGCGACCTTCCTGGCCGCAGCCTTCTTTACCGCCGCCTTCTTCACTGCCGGCGTGGCGGCGGCCTTCGCGACCCCGCCGCCTGGCGCTTGCGCCGGCGCCGCGGCCGCCGCTTTCGTCGCTGCCGATTTCGCCGGCGCCTTCTTCGCCACCCGCGGCGCGCGCGGCTCGAAGGCGAAGACGACCTTGCCTTCCTTCGCGTCCCAGGCCAGCCGCGCCTTGAACTTGCGTCGCGTCTTGTTGGACACGAAGCCTTCGAGCAGGTCGGTCGCGCCGGTGGCGAGCAGCCTGGTCATCTGCTCACGCGCGACCGGTTGCTGCAGGATGACCTTGCCGCTCCTGAAGTCGCAGGTGACGTTGGCGCCGACGCTGTGCTCGCAGATGTAGCTCGTGCCGTGTTCGTAGACGCTGCCCTTCGTCTTCGGGCAGAGGCCGAGGCTTTCCTGCGCCGAGAAGTCGACCGGCTCGCCCGACTCGGCCTCGCGCTTCGCGTCCTCGCCGAAATCGAACTCCAGCTTCCAGTTGCCGAGCTCCTCGTCGCGCACGAGCTTGAGCTCGGCCGTGAACGGCCAGCCGGCCTTGGAGCGAAAGCCTTCCAGCGGCCCGATGCGATGCTCGCGCAGGAAGCGCTCCACCTCGTCGGGCTCGAAGGCGCGGCTGCCCGGGATCTTGCTGATCGAGAAGCCGCAGCCGTCGCGGGCCGGCGCGGCCGAGCCGGCCGGCATGCCGATGCAGGCGTAGCGCCGGTAGTTCTCCTTGACGACGCCGCCGCAGTTCGGGCAGGGTGCGGCGAGGGTGGCGTAGTCGCCGGGGATGGTGTCGCGGTCGTACTCCTTGGCCTTCCTCACTATCCGCTCGGCCATCTCGGCGATCTGGCGCATGAAGGTCTCGCGCTCGAGGTGGCCCTTTTCCATCTCGGCCAGCTGGTACTCCCAGTTGCCGGTGAGCTCGGGCTTGGTCAGGTCCTCGACACCCAGTCCGCGCAGCAGCGTCATCAGCTGGAACGCCTTCGCGCCCGGCACCAGCTCGCGGCCCTCGCGATGGATGTACTTCTCGTAGATCAGGCCCTCGATGATGGCGGCGCGGGTGGCCGGCGTGCCGAGGCCCTTTTCCTGCATCGCCTCGCGCAGATCGTCGTCCTCGATCAGCTTGCCCGCCCCTTCCATCGCCGAGAGCAGTGTCGCCTCGGTGTAGCGCGCCGGCGGCCGCGTCTTCAGTGCCTTGACGTCGACGCTCTCGACCCGCGCCAGCTCGTCGGCCGCGACCGCGACCAGGTTGGCGTCGTCTTCCTGCGCCTCGCGCCCGTAGACGGCGAGCCAGCCCGGCCGCACCATGACCTTGCCGTTGGTCTGGAAGCGGTAGTCGCGGCCGGCCTTGGCGACGGTCGAGATCCGCGTCGTCACCATGAACTCGGCCGACGGGAAGAAAACCGCGAGGAAGCGCTTGGCGACCATGTCGTAGAGCTTGGCCTCGATCTCCGACAGGCTGGTCGGCGCCTGCAGCGTCGGAATGATCGCGAAGTGGTCGGAGACCTTGGCGTTGTCGAAGATTCGCTTCGACGGCTTGATGTAGCCCTCGGCGATCGCCGTCCGCGCGTGAACGGCGAGCCCGCGCAACGGCCCCGGCAGCGTTTCCTTCGCGATCATCGCGGCGGTGTCGCGGGCCACCGTCAGGTAGTCCTCCGGCAGGGCGCGGCTGTCGGTGCGCGGATAGGTCAGCACCTTGTGCTTCTCGTAGAGCGCCTGCGCGATCGAGAGCGTGGTGCGGGCGGAGAAGCCGAAGCGTGAGTTGGCCTCGCGCTGCAGGCTCGTCAGGTCGTAGAGCAGCGGCGGCGCCTGGGTGCTCGGCTTGGCCTCCTCGCTGACGCTGGCCGGCTCGCCCTGCACGGCGGCGGCGATGGCCAGCGCATCGGCCTCGTTCCAGAGCCGGTCGGCGCGCTGCTCGACGTCGTCGGGGTTCTTCTTCCAGGCCGGGTCGAGCCACTTGCCCTCGTACTCGCCCGCCGTGACCGCGAAGGCGGCTCGCACCTCCCAGTAGTCGCGCGAGACGTGCTTCCTGATCTGCTCCTCGCGCACAACCATGATCGACAACGTCGGCGTCTGCACCCGGCCGACGGTGGTGAGGAAAAAGCCGCCGTCGCGCGAGTTGAAGGCGGTCATCGCCCGTGTGCCGTTGATGCCGACCAGCCAGTCGGCCTCGGAGCGGCTGCGCGCCGCCTCGGCCAGGCCGCGCAGGTCCTGGTCGCTGCGCAGGCGCTCGAAGCCCTCGCGGATGGCTGCCGGCGTCATGCTCTGCAGCCAGAGCCGACGCACCGGCTGCTTCGACTTGGCGTGCTGCTGGATCAGGCGAAAGATCAGCTCGCCCTCGCGCCCGGCGTCGCAGGCGTTGATGAGATCGCTCACGTCCTTGCGCTTGACCAGCCTGACGATGGCCGCCAGCCGCCCCTTCGTCTTGTCGAGCGGGGCGAGATCGAAATGCGGCGGAATCACCGGCAGGTTGGCGAAGCTCCACTTGCCTCGCTTGACGTCGTACTCCTCCGGCGCCTTGATCTCGAGCAGGTGGCCGATGGCCGAGGTGACGAGATAGCGCTCGTTCTCGAAGTACTCGTCGTGCTTGTCGAACTTGCCGGCGACCGGCGTGAGGGCGCGCACGATGTCCTGCGCGACCGAAGGCTTCTCGGCAATGATGAGGGACTTGGTCATTCGTCTCGATGGTTTCGCCAGCCCGGGGGGCCGGCAATCATGTCATCCATACAATGGCGGGCTCTCGCGCGCACGCACACACGCGCGCGCACCCATGAATTCAATGTACCCAAAGAAAGCGACTGCGCAACCCGTGCCCAAAAGCAACCCTCGAACAAAGAGCGCGACCGCGCCAGGGAAAGGCCCGCGCATCCAGGTTCGCCGCTCGGGCATCCACGGCAAGGGCGTGTTCGCGCTCCGTCCGATCGCCACTGGCGACATGGTCGTCGAGTACACCGGCCGGATC
This sequence comes from Burkholderiales bacterium, assembly GCA_038225015.1. Classification (GTDB taxonomy): domain Bacteria; phylum Pseudomonadota; class Gammaproteobacteria; order Burkholderiales; family Burkholderiaceae_C; genus Schlegelella_A. The sequence goes on along the minus strand of JBBRFB010000025.1, from coordinate 15,437 downwards.
ATCACGTGGAAGGAAGCGAAGCGCCGCGCCCCGCACGACGCCGACGAACCGAACCACACCTTCTTCTTCCACATCGACGACAAGCGCGTCATCGACGGCAACGACGGCGGCGGTTCGGCGAAGTGGATCAACCACGCCTGCGGCCCGAACTGCGAAGCCGACGAGGACGACGAGGCGGGCCGCGTCTTCATCCGGGCGCTGCGCGACATCGCGCCGGGCGAGGAGCTGAGCTACGACTACGGCCTCATCCTCGAAGGCAGGCACACCAAGAAGGTGAAGGCCGAATTCGCCTGCCGATGCGGCACGCCGGAGTGCCGCGGCACGATGCTGGCGCCCAAGCGATGACCTTGCGCCGGACGCGCCGCTCCTGCCCGCTGCGCATCGGCTGACCGTGGCGCGCGAACCCGGCAGCGAGATCGACGCGATCCGGCGATCGCTCGCCGCGGTGGGGGTGGCGGTGGCGGTCGAATGGGTCGACGAGACGCCCTCGACCAACACCGATCTCGTCGAGCGGATCCGCAAGTCGCAGCCGCTGCCCGAGACGACCCTGCGAATCGCCGCCTCGCAGACGGCGGGCCGCGGCCGCCACGGCCGACGCTGGCACGCCGCGCCGGGCACGGCGCTGACGTTCTCGCTCTGCCGGCCGCTCATGGCCGAGCCGGTCGGCCTGTCGCTGGCGATCGGCGCAGCGCTCGCCGATGCGCTCGATCCGCCCTCGCCGGGCCGTCCGGTGCGGCTCGGCCTCAAGTGGCCGAACGACCTCTGGCTGCTCGACGAACCCGGGGTGCCCGGCCAGGGCGGCCGCAAGGTCGGCGGCATCCTCATAGAAAGCGTTTCCGGCCCCCACCGCGACCGCGCCATCGTCATCGGCGTCGGCCTGAACGTGCTGCCGCAGGCGGTGGCCGACGCGGCGAGCGGCTTTGCCTGCCTGCGCGAGATCGACGCCGCTGCGACGCCGCTGTCGCTCCTCGTCGGGCTGGCGCCGGCTCTGGTGGCGGCGCTGGTGCGCTTCGATCGTCACGGCTGGGCGGCGTTCGCCGGGCGATTCGCCGAGCGCGACGTCCTGCGTGGCCGGGTCGTTCGCGCCGGCAGCGATGAAGGGGTCGTCGACGGCGTGGCAGCCACCGGCGAGCTGCTCCTTCGGACCGCGCACGGGCTGGTGAGCGTCGTCAGCGGCGAGGTTCGCGTGCAGACGATCGCCGAGGCGCCATGCTGAGGGCGCTGGTGGTGGCGGTGCTCGCCGCCAACCTGCTCTTCTTCGGCTTCACGCTGGGCTGGTTCGATGGCCTCTTCGGCCTGCGTTCGAACGGCGACCGCGAGCCCGAACGGGTGGCCAACCAGGTGCACCCGGAGGCGATCGTCCTGCTCCCGGCCGGCACGCTGGCGAGCGCCGCCGCTGCGGCGGCGACCTGCCTCGAGGCCGGCCCGTTTGGCAATGACGACGCCCCGATCGCCGAGGCGGCGCTGCGCGCCGCGTTGCCGGCCGGCAGCTGGAGCGAAGTGACCGTCGGCACCGTGGCACCCGGCGCGGCCACCCACACCTTTCGCCTGACCACGACCGATCCCGAACTGGCGGCCCGCGCCGCAGCGCTGAAGCTCGACCCTTCGGGGCGCAGCTTCAGCCCCTGCGCGAAGCCCTGAGACCCACCGGCATCTCAGACCGCTCGACGAGCGTCACGGCGATCGATCGCGCCGAGTGCCAGGACGGCACAGAGCAGAAGAACAAGCCACCGAGCATCAACTGCTCCACCACCACTACCACCACTACCACCACTACCACCCCCAGCAGCGGGTTGGGAGGCCACTGGAGGCGGCGTGACGCCCGCAGCAGCGACAGTGACGGACTGCGTCGCTGTCTGTGTCCCGCCCGCATCATCGATTGTGGTCACGCTCACCACGAAGGTGCCGGCTCCGGTCGGCGTGGCGGATGGGGTCGCTGAAGCAGCGTTGGTCAGCGCGCTGACGATTCCGCCGCCATCCACCAGGGTCCATTGATACGAAAAAATCGTTCGCGGGCCAATGAAGCTTGACATCGCGCTGCCGCCCGCCGCGGCGCTCACCGCCGCGTAGGTATCGACCATCCCGGCGCCGCACGTGCCCGTCGTGCAGTAGCACTCGAGCTGGTCTGTGCCCGTCGGTGCGGTGCACTGCGGCGGCCCGCTGGCGCCGAGGTTGACGACCATGTTCGCGGTCGGCGAAGGCGTCGTCACCGTCACGTTCACGGTGCCGCCAGCGGTAGGAAACGGGCGCGCCGTGGCCTGCAGGATGCTCTTCACCTGGGCTGGCGTCAGGCTGGGCTGCGCCGAACGCATGAGCGCCACCGTGGCCGCCACCAGCGGCGAGGAGAAGCTGGTGCCGAGCGAGGCGTTGAAGCTGTCGGTGTAGATGCCGCCGGCGACCGGCGTCGTCGTGCCGGCGTTGCTCGTCGTCATGATCGGGTACAGGCAGGCCGAGCCGGCGGTGATGTTGATGCAGTTGCCGCCCGGCGCCGCGATCGTGATGCCGGCGCCGAGATCGGAAAATCCCACCTTCGTGCCGACGTGGCGCAGGCCCGCGACCGAGATCACGCCCGGGCAGTTGGCCGGGGTGCCGACCGCGTGGCCGGCGCTGTTGCCGGCCGACGCGACGACGACGACGCCGGCGGCGGTGAGCTGAGTCACCGCGTCCTGGTAGGCGGCGCTGCACGAGCCGGTGCCGCCGAGGCTCAGGTTGAGGACGGTTGCCTTGTTGACGTTGTCGGGCACGCCCGGCACGTGGATACCGCCGGCCCAGAGCATGCCGGCGACGATGTCCGAGTCGTAGCCGCCGCACTTGCCGAGCACGCGCACCGGCATGACGCGGACGTTGCGGGCGACGCCGGCGATGCCGACGCCGTTGTCGGTCTGCGCGCCGATGAGGCCGAGCGTCTGCGTGCCGTGCCAGGAGCTGTCCTCGACGGTGCAGGCGCTGAAGACCGCATTGCCCGTCGTGTCGGTGCTGGAAACCCAGTCGCCCGGGTCGGACGCGTCGGCGTCGCGCCCGTTGCCGTCGTTGGCGGTGCTGAAGCTGCCGTTGCTGTCGGCGCTCACCATGTCGTAGCCGGCGAGCAGGTTGCCGCCGGCCGTGATCGTCTTCAGGTCGGGATGGTCGAAGCGGACGCCGGTGTCGAGCACGGCGACGATGACGCCGGGGATACCGGTCGTCACGCCCCAGGCCTGCTCGGCGTTGATCGCCGAGGGCGCGGTGTTCGAGGTGAGCGCCGTCGGCACGGCCGTGGCCGCGCCCGGCGGCTTCAGGTACCACTGGCCGACGAGCGGGCCGCCGCTGGTCGGCGTGGCCGGGATGTTGTAGGGCCGGGTGACGTAGAGCGGGTCGCTGGGCGCGGCGACGATGTGCTTGCGCTCGTCGGGAACGGCGTACTCGACGTCGCTCTCGGCGGCGAGCCGCACGGCGAGCTCGGCCGAAGTCAGGCCGCTCGCCTTCAGCACGTGCATGCGCTCCGTGAGCTCGACGCCCGGCGTGAGCTCGACGCCGATCCGCTGGCCGAGCGCGCGTGCCTGCAGCACGCGCTGGCCACCGGCGGTCAGCGCCTGCTGCTTCAAGAGCGGCGAATCGGACCGGTACTTGACGATGACGCGCGCATCCGGTGCTGCCACGACCGCTGCCGACGCCGCGCTCTGCGCCAGCGGCGTGTGCAGCGCCAGTGGCGACGACATCGCGACGGCCAGCGTGGCCGCCCGCATCAGGTTCTGGCGCATCGAGACTTCCCTTCATCGGGCGGGCCGGTGCGGACCGCCATCGTGTCTTGCCGGGGGGTGGCCGAGGTGCGCGAGCGGCTCACGAGCTCGCACCCTGCTTGCGCTCGTCGCGCTCCACCACCGGGTAGCTGTTGCGCGCCGCCCGCAGCCGCGCGACCGCGTCGTTGCACTCGCCGATGCTCGTGCAGTCGAGCACGAGCGCATGCCAGACGGCACTGGTTGCTGCCGCGTAGCGGACGGGCACGCCGGCCAGGCGGGAGGCCTCGGCGGCGATCGCGCCGCCGTCTTCGGACGCGCGCGCGATCTTGACAAGCAGCCTGACGTGTACCGCGCCGTCGGGCGCCGCCGCGGCCATCGGCACCGGCTGGGCACACGCGACGAGCCCCACGGTCGCCGCCACGGTCGCGGCAGCGACCGACGGGAGAATGCGCCGCCGGCCGTGAATCATGGGCGCAGTGTAGGTGGCGCCAAAACGCCCATCGGCGTCATTTACCAAGGCTTACCGCGGCCGCAACGACTTCGAGAACAAGCGCACGCCGGCGTCGGCGGCTCGCCGTTCTCCGAGGCGCGAGGCAGGTCAACCGTCGCCATGTGCGATGCGATGTCCATGGTGGGACGAATGCACCGCATCGACCGCGCCGCGGTGTTGCCGGACTCGGGCGCAATGCAAAGAATTGTCAAGTGTCGTAGGACAGCCGCTCGCACCGCTTGTACGGTCGCACAGCGGCCCGAACTTTTGGCACAGTCGCCACTCGATCCACTGTCGCCTGCCATCAGAGGCGACCAGGAGCCACCGATGAAGAACCCTTCCCTCTTTGCCCGAGCCGGCGTCGCTGCCGGCCTGCTTGCCGGCGTGAGCGCCACCGCGTTCGCGGCGGAGTACGCCAACGTGATCTCGGCATCACCCGTCACCCGCACCGTCGCCGTGCCACGGCAGTCGTGCGCCGACGTCGAGCGTGTCGTCCAGCAACGCCCGTCGGGCGCCGGCGCGCTGGTCGGCGCGATCGTCGGCGGTGTCGTCGGCAACCAGTTCGGCCACGGCTTCGGCCGCGCGGCCGCCACCGGCCTCGGCGTCGTCGCCGGGTCGGCCATCGGCAACCACGCCGAGGCGAGCAACTCGCCGGCGACCACCATCCCGGTGCGCGACTGCCGGACCGTAAGCGCGTACGAAGACCGCCTCGTCGGCTACGACGTCGTCTACGAGTACAACGGCCAGCGCTACACGACACGCACAGAGCGCGACCCCGGCGATCGCATTGCCATCGACGTGCGGCCTGCGGCCGATCGGCCGCTCGACCGCGTCGGCCCGCCGGCCACATCCCGGGCCGTGCCGCCGGCCTACACCGAAGCGCCGGCCTACGTCGAGGCACCGGCGTACGTCGAGGCGCCGCCGTCCTATTCGTACTACGGGCCGGCGCCGGCGTACTATGAGCCGGCCCCCGTCTACTACGCGCCCGGCCCGATCTACTACGGCCCGTCGATCGGCATCGGCTTTTCCACGGGCTGGGGCGGATACCGCGGTGGTCACCACCGGCACTGGCGCTGATCGGACGAACGCCGTCGTCCATGCGAAAGGGCCCCGACGGGGCCCTTTTTTTGGCTGACCCGCTGTCAGGCCTTCGCCACGACGCGCGCCATCTCGAGCACCTTGTTCGAATAGCCCCATTCGTTGTCGTACCAGGCGACGACCTTGACGAACGTGCTGTCGAGCGCGATGCCCGCATCGGCATCGAACACCGACGTCATCGGTTCGCCGCGGAAGTCGGTCGAGACGACCTTGTCTTCGGTGTAGCCGAGAACGCCCTTCATCGCCCCTTGCGACTGCGCCTTCATCTCGGCGCAGATCTCCTTGTAGGTCGCCTCCTTGACGAGCTCGACGGTGAGGTCGATCACCGAGACGTCGGAGGTCGGCACACGAAACGACATGCCGGTGAGCTTCTTGTTGAGCTCGGGGATGACGACGCCCACGGCCTTGGCCGCGCCGGTCGACGAAGGGATGATGTTCTCGAGGATGCCGCGGCCGCCGCGCCAGTCCTTGTTGCTCGGACCGTCGACGGTCTTCTGGGTGGCGGTGGCGGCGTGCACCGTGGTCATCAATCCCCGCTTGATGCCCCACTTGTCGTTCAACACCTTCGCCACCGGTGCGAGGCAGTTCGTGGTGCACGACGCGTTCGAGATGATCGCCTCTCCCTTGTAGGTCTTGTCGTTGACGCCGTAGACGAACATCGGCGTGTCGTCCTTCGAAGGGGCCGAGAGGATGACCTTCTTCGCGCCGGCATCGAGGTGCTTTTGCGCCGTGTCCTTCGTGAGGAAGAGACCCGTCGCCTCGATCACCACCGTGGCGCCGACCTCGCCCCACTTCAGGTTCGCTGGATCGCGCTCCTGGGTCAGCCTGATCTTCTTGCCGTTGACGATCAAGGTGTTGTTGTCGACCGCGATCTCGCCCTTGAAACGGCCATGCACCGAGTCGTACTGCAGCATGTAGGCGAGGTATTCGGGCTCGAGCAGGTCGTTGACGGCGACGACCTCGATCTCGTCGAAGTTCTGGACAGCGGCGCGAAACACCATGCGCCCGATGCGGCCGAAGCCGTTGATGCCGATCTTGATGGTCATGATGGTTTCCTGGGTGATGACAAAACCTGTCGCACGGTCGCGACCACGTTCTCCGGCGTGAAGCCGAAGAGCTTGAAGAGCGCGGGCGCGGGCGCCGACTCGCCGTAGGTGTCGATGCCGACGACGGCCGAGCAGCCGTATTTCCACCAGCCGTCGCTGACGCCCATCTCGACGGCGACCCGCGGCACGCCGGCAGGCAGGACGCTTTCCTTCCAGCCGCGGCTCTGGCGGTCGAACACGTTGGTCGACGGCATCGAGACGACGCGGATCGGGATGGCCCCGTTTTCCGGCCGCGCCAGCTGCTGCTGCGCGTTCAGCGCGTGCTGCACCTCGGAGCCGGTGGCGATGATGACCGCGCGCGCCGGGCCGGCCAGCCCCACCTCGGCGGGCTCGGCGAGCACGTAGCCGCCGCGGCCGATCGCCGCGAGCGCGCGATCGGCCTGCTTGCCATCGAGCCCCGGGCGGGGCGCGTACGGCAGGTTCTGGCGCGAGAGAAGCAGTGCCGTCGGCCCGTCGTCGCGTCCGATCGCCGCCTCCCAGGCGACCAGCGTCTCGACCGTGTCGCAGGGCCGCCAGACATGCAGGTTCGGGATCAGCCGCAGCGACGCGGCGTGCTCGATCGACTGGTGCGTCGGACCGTCTTCGCCGAGGCCGATCGAGTCGTGCGTGAAGACGTGGATGACGCGCAGCTTCATCAGCGCCGCCATGCGGATCGCGTTGCGGCTGTAGTCGCTGAAGGTGAGGAAGGTGCCACCGTAGGGGATGACGCCGCCATGCGCGGCCATGCCGTTCATCACCGCGGCCATGCCGAACTCGCGCACGCCGTAGTTGATGTGGCGGCCGAGCCGACCTTCGATTTCGCGCATCTCGCTGCCGTCGCGGGCGAAGCGCAGCGCCGGCGTGTGGCTGGTGTTGGTCAGGTTCGAGCCGGTGAGGTCGGCGCTGCCGCCGAGCAGCTCGGGCAGGAGCTTCGTCAGCACCTCGAGCGCCTGCTGGCTCGCCTTGCGGCTGGCCACCGTCTCGGCCTTGGCGTGCGCGGCCAGGGCCGCAGCCCGCACCGTGGCGCGCCAGTCGGTCGGCAGCTCGCCGGCCATGCGCCGCTGGTACTCGGCGGCGAGCCCCGGGTGCGCGGCGGCGTAGGCATCGAAGGCGTCGTCCCAGAGCGATTCGGCCGCGGCCCCCGCGGCCTTGGCGTCCCAGAGCGCGTAGACCGCTGCGGGGACAACGAAGGGCTCGCTCGGCCAGCCGAGCGCCTTTCGGGTGAGGCGAACTTCCTCGACGCCGAGCGCCTCGCCGTGCGCCTTGGCGGTGCCGGCACGGTTCGGCGAGCCCTTGCCGATGGTCGTCTTGCAGCAGATGATGCTGGGCCGGTCGGTCACCTTCATGGCCTCGACGATCGCCGCGTCGACCGCCTCGACGTCGTTGCCGTCGACATGGGCGATGACGTTCCAGCCGTAAGCCTCGAAGCGCTTCGGCGTGTCGTCGATGAACCAGGGCGCGACGGGGCCGTCGATCGAGATGCCGTTGTCGTCGTAGAAGCCGATCAGCTTGCCGAGCTTCCAGGCGCCCGCCAGCGCGCAGGCCTCGTGGCTGATGCCTTCCATCAGGCAGCCGTCGCCGAAGAAGACGTAGGTGCGATGGTCGACGATGCTATGGCCGTCGCGGTTGAATTCGGCGGCGAGGAGCTTTTCGGTGAGCGCCATGCCGACGGCGTTGGCCAGGCCCTGGCCGAGCGGGCCGGTCGTCGTTTCGATGCCCGGCGTGATGCCGCGCTCCGGGTGGCCGGGCGTCTTGCTGTGCAGCTGGCGGAAGTGGCGAAGCTCGTCCATCGGCAGGTCGTAGCCGGTGAGGTGGAGCACGGCGTACTGCATCATCGACGCGTGGCCGTTCGAGAGCACGAAGCGGTCGCGCTCGGTCCAGTGCGGGTTCGCCGGGTTGTGCTTGAGGTGGCGCGACCACAGGGCCACGGCCATGTCGGCCATGCCCATCGGCGCCCCGGGGTGGCCCGAGTTGGCCTGCTGCACGGCATCCATCGCCAGGGCGCGGATCGCGTTGGCCATCAGCGTGGTGTCCGCCTGCGGCGTGGCCCCGGCCGGGGTCGGGCTGGAAGGCAGATCGGAGGCGACCATGGAGAGTTTTCCGTACGCGAGGGGGAACCGGTCATTTTAGGCGGCCGATAATTTGCCCATGCGAGGCCTGCATCTCACCGCCGATCTGCGCGGCTGTTCCACCGCGCGGGCGGTGATGACCGAGCCGGCGGCGCTGCGCGAGACCTGCCTGTCGGCGGTCGCTGCGGCGGGCCTCACCGCCGTCGGCGAGCTGTTCCACCGCTTCGACGCGGGCCCGGCGGCGCCGGGCGCCGCGCCGGCGCAGAGCGGCATCACCGGCGTCGTCCTGCTCGCCGAATCGCACCTCGCCGTGCACACCTGGCCCGAGCTCGAGGCGGCGACGCTCGACGTCTACGTCTGCAACCTCGGCGGCCGCGACCACGCGGCCCGGGCGGAGTCGCTGTTCGCATCGTTGCTCGAGGCCTTCGCGCCGGCCGGCGTCGAGCGGCACGCCCTCGTCCGCGGATGAAGGCGATCGTCCTTGCCGCCGGCCGCGGCGAGCGCATGCGTCCTCTCAGCGACGATTGCCCGAAGCCGCTCCTCACCGTGCACGGCAAGCCGCTGATCGAGTGGCACATCGAGGCGCTGGCGCGTGGCGGCGTGCGCGACATCGTCGTCAACACCGCCTGGCTCGAAGACACGATCGTCGCCGCGCTCGGCGACGGCTCGCGCTTCGGCGTGCGCCTCACCTACTCGCTCGAAGGGCGCGACCACGGCGGCGCCCTCGAGACGGCGGGCGGGATCGCCAAGGCACTGCCGCTTCTCGGCGACGCCTTCTGGGTCGTCTCGGCTGACGTCTTCGCGCCCGACTTCCACTTCAGAGCCAGCGCCGCCGACCAGTTCGTCGCCAGCGGTCGGCTCGGCCGGCTCTGGCTGGTGCCGAACCCGCAATTTCATCCGCGCGGCGACTTCGGCCTCGGCGCCGACGGCCTCGGCCTGGCCGACTCGACCGGCCCCGACGGCCAGCGCTGGACCTACGCCAACATCGCCCTGCTGCGTGCCGGGCTGTTCGCCGGCATCGCCCCCGGCACCCGAGCGCCGCTGGCGCCGCTGCTCTACGAGGGCATGCGGCAGCGGCAGATCGCCGCCGAGGTGTACCGCGGCCGCTGGGAGAACGTCGGCACGCCGGCGCAGCTCGACGCCCTGAACGCGGCCTCGGGCTGACGCAGCCTACTCGGCCAGGCCCTCGGTGGCGGCGTCGATCCGCGCCATCACCACGGGCGTGAGCCTGGGCAGCACGTCGACGGCGCCAAGGTTGGACTCGAGCTGGGCCAGCGTCGACGCGCCGGTGAGGACGGTCGAGACGTGCGGGTTCTTCGCCACCCAGGCGATCGCCAGCTGCGCCACCGTGCAACCGATCTCGGCGGCGATCGCCTCGAGCCGGCCGACGGCCGCGTTCTTCGCGACGTCGGTGAGCCCCTTGGTGAGGAAGGCCATGTTCTCGAGGGCGCCGCGGCTGCCGGCGGGCACGCCGTTCCTGTACTTGCCGGTCAGGAGGCCGCTGGCGAGCGGGCTCCAGGTGGTGAGGCCGAGGCCGATGTCGTCGTAGAGCGGCGCGTACTCCTCCTCGACGCGCCGGCGATGGAACAGGTGGTACTGCGACTGCTCCATCACCGGCTTTCGCAGATGGTGGTGCTCGGCCACGTCCCAGGCGGCGCGGATCTCCGCCGCCGACCACTCGCTGGTGCCCCAGTAGAGCGCCTTGCCGCTGGCGATGATGTCGCTCATCGCCCAGACCGTCTCCTCGATCGGGGTCGCCGGATCGGGGCGGTGGCAGAAGACGAGGTCGACGAAGTCGAGGCCGAGCCGCTTCAGCGAGCCGTCGATCGCCTGCATCAGGTACTTGCGGTTGAGCGTGTCCTTGCGGTTCGGCCCGTCACGATCAAGCCCCCAGAAGAACTTCGTCGAGACGATGTAGTTGAGACGCGGCCAGCCGAGCGCCTTGAACGCCTCGCCCATCACGACCTCGCTCTGGCCCTTGGCATAGACCTCGGCGTTGTCGAAGAAGTTGACGCCTGCGTCCATCGCCGCGGCGAGCATCTCGCGCGCCGCGGCGGTGCCGACCTGGTTGTGGTAAGTGACCCAGGAGCCGAGCGAGAGCTCGCTCACCTGCAGGCCGCTCGAGCCGAGGCGGCGATAGTCCATGGTCGACCTTTCGATTCGGGAAGAGCCCGAAAGACTAACCACAAATGCGAAGCGCTGCCGTCGCGGCTACAGTGGCGCATGCCGACGGCCGCCGAGCTCGCCTCCTTCCGCACGCGGCGCGAACGCCTGGCCGCGACGATGCGCGCGCAGGGCGGCGGCGTCGCCGTGGTAGCGACGGCGCCGGAGCGCCAGCGCAACGCCGACAGCGACCATCCCTACCGGCACGGCAGCGACTTCCACTACCTCACCGGCTTCGACGAGCCGGGCGCGTGGATCGTCGTCGAGTCGAGCGGGCGTACGACGCTGGCCTGCCGGCCGAAGGATGTCGAGCGAGAGATCTGGGACGGCTTTCGCCTCGGCCCCGACGCCGCGCCCGCCACGCTCGGCGTCGATGCCGCGGTGCCGCTCGGGCAGCTCGACGCCTTGGCCATCGATCGGCTCGACCACCAGCCCGCCGTCTGGTCGAGCGCCGCGACGCCCGAGGTGCAGGCGCGCCTCGAAGGCTGGCTGGCGACGCTGCGCAGCCGCGAGCGGCAAGGTCTGGAAGCGCCGCGAAGCCGCCACGACGTCGACCCCGTGCTCTCCGAGATGCGACTGGTGAAGGATGCCGGCGAGATCGCGACGATGCGCCGCGCCGCCGCGATCTCGGCCGACGCGCACGTCCGGGCGATGCGCTTTTGCGCCGCCCGCTTTCGTGCCGGCGACGGCGAGGGCGTCGCCGAATACGAGATCGAGGCCGAGCTGCTGCACGAGTTCCGCCGCCGCGGCGCCGATGGCCCGGCCTACGGTTCCATCGTCGCCGCCGGCGCCAACGCCTGCGTCCTCCACTACGTGCCCGGCCGGGCACGGCTCGGCCGCGGCGAGCTCTGCCTGATCGACGCCGGCTGCGAGCTCGACGGCTACGCCAGCGACGTCACCCGCACCTTCCCGGCCGACGGCCGCTTCAGTCCGGCGCAGCGCGAGCTCTACGACATCGTCGAGGCGGCTCAGCGCGCCGCCATCGAGGCCACGCGGCCCGGCCTTCGCCAGCGCGACGCCCACGCCGCCGCCGTGCGCGTGCTGTCGCAAGGGATGCTCGACACCGGTCTGCTCGACCGCAACCACGTGGGCGACGTCGACGCGGTGATCGAATCGGCGGCCTACCGCGCCTTCTACATGCACGGCACCGGCCACTGGCTCGGTCGCGACGTCCACGATGTCGGCAACTACCACTCGCTCTCGGAGCCCGCGGCCGAGCAGCCCGACTGGCAGGGCGGCCGCGTCGTCACGCGCCCGTCGCGGCGCCTCGAGCCTGGCATGGTGGTGACGATCGAGCCGGGCCTCTACGTGCGGCCTGCCGAGGGCGTGCCGGAGCGCTACTGGAACATCGGCATCCGGATCGAGGACGACGCTGTCGTCACCGCCGAGGGCTGCGAACTCATCAGCCGCGGCGTGCCGGTAGCCGCGGCGGAGATCGAGGCGCTGATGGGCGAGGCCGGCTGACCGCTCCAGCTCGTTTTCTCCATGCCGGTCTTTCTCGTCTTCGCCGCGTGCGCGTTCGCCAGCGGCTTCGCCCTTCGCCTGGTCGACCCGATCGTGCTGCCGGTCGCTTCGCACTTCGGCGTCGCGGCGACGGCGGCGGCGATGCTCAACACCGCCTACGCGCTGCCCTACGCGCTGGCGCAGCCTTTCCTCGGTCCGCTCGGCGACCGCTTCGGCAAGGCGCGCTGCATCCAGGTCTGCGTCGCCGGACTCGCCGTCATGCTCGCGCTTGGCTCCTTCGCGCCGAGCTTCGGCTTCCTGCTGGCGAGCCGCATCTGCGCCGGCGTCTTCGCCGGCGGCCTGATACCGCTCGTCATCGCCGGCATCGGCGACGGCTACGACCTCGACGAACGCCAGGTGATGATCGGCCGGATGCTGTTCGCGATCATCTCCGGGCAGATGCTCGGCTCGTTCGTCTCCGGCATCGCCAACGACGCGTTCGGCTGGCGCAGCGCCCTGGTGATCGGCATGGCAATCGCGATCGTCGCGACGGCGGTGGCGTGGCTGGCGATGCCGCCCAAAGCCGAGGCCACGTCGGCTGCCGGCACCCACAGCTCGTTCGCCGTGCTCTACCGCCGCGTCCTGGCGAATCCGAAGACGCCGTGGGTCATAGGAGCGATCTGCGTCGAGGGGGCGCTCATCTACGGCTTCTTCCCGTTCATGGGCGAGCTCCTTCTGGCCAAGATGCCCGGCATGACCGGCACGATCTCCGCCCGCACCGGGCTCGTCCTCGGCGCCTTCGGCATCGGCGGGCTGCTGTACGCCACCGCGGTGCGCACGCTGCTGCGGGTTTTCGGCACGCGCCGCATGTGCCTCATCGGCTCGGCGCTCACCGCGATCTGCTACGGCGCGCTGGCCTTCCTGCCGTTCTGGTGGCTCGACGGCATCGCCATGATGCTTGCCGGACTGTCCTTCTACATGCTGCACAACTCGATGCAGATGGAAGCCACCGAGCTCGCGCCCACGGCGCGCGGCTCGGCGGTGGCCCTCTTCGCCTGCGGCTTCTTCCTCGGCCAAGGCGTGGGCCCACTGGCGTTCGGCGCCGTACTGCATGCTTTCGGATCGCAGGTCGCGCTGCTCGTCGTGGCCGCGGCCATCCTCGTGCTCGGGCGGGTGGTCGCGACGCGAATCATCGGCCAGCCGGCCGGCGGGCTGGTGACCGAAGTCCACTGAGCCCGACAGGGCGGCGATGTCGGCGTCGCTCCCTCTTCGAACGGCGTCCTCGGTGTTCGTTCATGGCAGCGGGTCCTGGCTCGATTCGTTGCGTCCGCCCGCCTTCAGCCCCTGCCAGCGGGCCAGCCGCCCGGAGTGGATCCCGAACAGATCGAGAACGCGGCCGACGGTGTGGTCGACGAGGTCGTCGATCGTCGTCGCGGCTGCATAGAACGCGGGCACCGGGGGAAAGACGATGGCGCCCATCTCGGTGACCGACGTCATGTTGCGCAGGTGGGCGAGATTGAGCGGCGCCTCCCGGGTCAGGAGGACCAGCCGGCGCCGTTCCTTCAGCACGACATCGGCGGCGCGGCTGACGAGGTTGTCGGAGAAGCCGTTGGCGATCGCCGACAGCGTCTTCATGGAACAAGGCGCGACGATCATTCCCTCGGTGAGGAACGAGCCGCTCGCGATCGACGCGCCGATGTCGCGCGGGTTGTGGACGACCTGCGCGAGCGACTCGAAGTCGCCCCGGGCCAGCTTGTGCTCGTGCCACGCATTGAGCACGCCGGCCTCGGAGACGACGAGGTGGCTCTCCCAGTCGGGACAGGCGGCGAGTTGCTGCAGCAGCTTCAGCCCGTAGATCGCGCCGGTGGCTCCGGTGATCGCGACGATCAGACGCTTCTTGCTCATCGATCCCTCCGCCTTCGGGCAAATGTTGTGGCGAGAGTCATGGGGTCGCTCGCGCGGCGCGATCGCGCGGCAGCGGAAGCCTCTGCATCAGCAGCGGCGCCATGCAAGCCACGACATGAGGCACCTTCGGGTGCAGGATGCAAGGCGCGCGACAGCCCCTCGTCGAAGGCGGCGGCCCGGCCGCGAACCCGGTCGGAATTGGAAGCGCGATGCGGCGACGGGCGGGGGTACGCGACATGTTTGGACCATATACTTTTTGAACGCATTCTCTTCAATCACATTCTCATCGTTTCTTTTACTTCACTCGGGCGCCTCGACGCGCCGCTTTCCTAGAGCGCCCCCATTCCCACTTATGCAAGTCGGAAAGATCCCTCAAGCGCTTCGCCTGCGAGGCCATGGTGCGCTGGGCCGGCGCGCTGAACTGACCACCGGCCAGGGCGGCTCGCCGACTGCCATCCCCGGCCCATCGCTCACTCACTTCCTCGAACCGGAGAACCCACCTTGAAAGCACTCGTACTCGCCCAGCACGGCGACCTGGATCAGCTGAAGGTCGTGCACGACCATCCCCGGCCCGTCGCGATCGAAGGCCATGTCGTCATCCGGGTGCGCGCCTCGTCGTTCAACTACCACGACGTCTTCACGGTGCGCGGCATGCCGGGCATCAAGGTGCCGCTGCCGGTGGTCATCGGCCTCGACATGGCCGGCGAGATCGATTCGGTCGGCGCCGGCGTCGACGGCTGGAAGCCGGGCGACCGCGTCCTCGTCAATCCGCTCAACAAGAAGAAGGGACTGATGGGCGAGATGATGGACGGCGGCATGGCCGAATACTGTCTCGTCGCCATTGACCAGCTGATCCGCATGCCCGACGGCGTGAGCTTCGAGGACGCCGCGGCCCTGCCGGTCGCCTACGGCACGGCACATCGCATGCTCATCACCCACAACACCGTCAAGAAGGGTGACCGCGTACTCGTGCTCGGCGCGAGCGGCGGCGTCGGCACCGGCTGCGTGCTGCTGGCGAAGATGCTCGGCGCCGAGGTCATCGCCTGCGCCGGCAGCGCCGAGAAGCTCGACCGGCTGAAGGCGCTCGGCGCCGACCATGTCATCGACTACAAGACGACCGACTTCTCGAAGTGGGCGGTCGAGAAGTTCGGCAAGCCGCAGCGACGCAGCTACGAGGGCGGCGTCGACGTCGTCGTCAACTTCACCGGCGGCGACACCTGGGTGCCCTCGCTGCGCTGCCTGAAGCGCGGCGGCACCTTGCTCGTGTGCGGCGCCACGGCCGGCCACGATCCGAAGGAAGATCTCCGCTACGTCTGGAGCTTCGAGCTCAAGATCATCGGCTCGAACAGCTTCTACGACGACGACCTCGCGGCGCTGATGAAGCTCATCGCCGAGGGCCGCATCAAGCCGACGATCGACAAGGTGCTGCCGCTCGAGGAAGCGGCCGAAGGCCTGCGCTTGATTCGCG
>JBBRFB010000024.1:0-31713 GCA_038225015.1 Burkholderiales bacterium | reverse complement strand
ACCACGGTGATGCCTTCGAGCGGCAGCATCTAGGGCTCCTTCTTGCTCACTCGGGCCGAGGACGTCGGGGCGCCGGCCTGACGCGGGACTGCGCTGGTCTTAAACGCCGGCATCACCAAGCTGGGCCGAGGATGTCGGGGCGCCGGCGGAGCGAAGTAAAGGGGGAGCCGCGGACCTTCAGGTCCGCGTCGGAGGACATGAGCGCAGCCGGCGCCCCGACGTCCTCAGCCCGAGTGAGCAACAGGGAGCCCTAGATGCTGCCGCTCGAAGGCATCACCGTGGTTACGCTCGAGCATGCCGTCGCGGCACCGTTCTGCACGCGCCAGCTCGCCGATCTCGGCGCCCGCGTGATCAAGATCGAGCGGCCGGGCACCGGAGACTTCGCTCGAGGCTACGACATCCGCGTCAAGGGCATGGCGTCGCATTTCGTCTGGACCAACCGCAGCAAGGAAAGCCTCACCCTCGATCTCAAGCACGCCGAGGCCAAGGGCATCGTCGACCGGCTCTTGACGCAGGCCGACGTCCTGGTGCAAAACCTCGCCCCTGGAGCCGCGTCGCGCATGGGCCTCGGCTTCGGCGACCTGCATGCAATGCACCCGCGGCTCATCGTCTGCGACATCTCCGGCTATGGCGACGACCCCGAGCGGCCCGGCCCCTACCGCGACAAGAAGGCCTACGACCTGCTGATCCAGAGCGAGTCGGGCTTCCTCTCGATCACCGGCACAGCCGACGAGCCCTCGAAGGCCGGCTGCTCCATCGCCGACATCGCCGCCGGCATGTACGCGTACAGCGGCATCCTCGCGGCGCTGATCGAGCGCGGCCGCACCGGCCTCGGCAGGCGCATCGACGTCTCGATGCTCGAGAGCATGGTCGAGTGGATGAGCTACCCGATGTACTACGCGTTCGACGGCGCCGCCCCGCCCCCGCGCACCGGCGCCGCGCACGCGACGATCTACCCGTACGGCCCGTTTCCGGCGGGCGATGGCAAGGTCGTGATGCTCGGCCTGCAGAACGAGCGCGAGTGGCGCGTCTTCTGCGAGCGCGTGCTCGAGCAGCCGGCGCTCGCCGCCGATCCGCGCTTCGCCTCGAACGCCGCGCGCACCGCGGCGCGCGAGGCGCTGCATGCCCTGATCGTCGAGGCGTTCTCGACCCTGGGTGCCGAGCAGGTGGTCGCCCGGCTCGATGCGGCGCAGATCGCCAACGCGCAGGTCAACACCATGGCCGACGTCTGGGCGCACGCGCAGCTGCAGGCGCGGGCGCGCTGGGTCGAGGTGGCGACACCGTCGGGTCCGGTACCGGCGCTGCTGCCGCCGGGCAGCCGCGACGCCGCCGAGGTCCGCATGGACGCCGTGCCCGCGCTCGGCGAGCACACCACGGCGCTGCTCGGCGAGCTCGGCCTCGCCGCGGCCGACATCGAGCGCCTGCGCGCCGAAGGCGCGGTGTAGAGGGTCAGTGATGACATCGGCAAGCCCTAGCATCCGGCCATGAGCGAAGACCACCCCGGCCGCACCCTCGCCCGCTTCGCGGCGACGCTGCAGCTCGAGGCGATTCCGCCGGCGGTGCTGGCCCGCGCCGAAGACCTGATGATCGACTGGCTCGGCTCGGCCCTCGCCGGCAAGGGTGCGCGTCCGGTCGAGACCCTCGCCCGCTTCGCCGAGCGCATGGGTCCGGACGGCGGAGCGAGCGAAATCCTGATCCACCGACGCGGCTCGAGCCCGCTGGGCGCGGCGACGGCGAACGCCGCTGCTTCGCACGTCGCCGAGCAGGACGACCTGCACAACAGTTCCGTTCTGCACCCAGCCACGGTGGTCTTTCCGCCCGCCCTGGCGGTGGCGCAGGCGCTCGGCTCGAGCGGTGCCGAGCTGCTGGTCGCCGCGGTCGCCGGCTACGAAGTCGGCATCCGCGTCGGCGAATTTCTCGGCCGCTCGCACTACAAGACATTCCACACCACCGGCACGGCCGGCACGCTGGCGGCGGCGGCGGCGACGGGCCGTCTGCTCGGGCTCGCGCCGCTTGCGATGGCGCACGCGTTCGGCTCGGCCGGCACGCAGGCGGCCGGACTCTGGGAGTTCCTGCGCGGGGCCGCGGATTCCAAGCAGCTGCACACCGCGCACGCCGCCGGTGCCGGACTCACCGCGGCCTACCTCGCGGCCGACGGCTTCACCGGCGCCGAGCGCATCTTCGACGGCGCCCAGGGCATGGCCGCCGGCATGTCGAGCGACGCCGACCCGACGCGCCTGATCGACCGCCTGGGCGAGCGCTGGGCCCTGGCGGAAACCTCGTTCAAGTTCCACGCCTCGTGCCGGCACACGCACCCGGCGGCCGACGCGCTGCTGCGGCTGATGCAGGCACACGATCTGAAGGCCGCCGACATCGCCGGCGCGACGGCGCTCGTCCACCAGGGCGCGATCGACGTGCTCGGGCCGGTGGTCGACCCGCAAACGGTGCACCAGTCGAAGTTCTCGATGGGCACGGTGCTCGGCCTCGTCGCCGTGCACGGCCACGCGGGCCTCACCGACTTCGACGCGCACTGGCAGGCGCCGGCAGTGACCGCTTTCCGCGACCGGGTGGCGATGCGGCTCGATCCCGAGGTCGACGCCGCCTACCCGGCGCGCTGGATCGGCAAGGTCGAGGTGACGACGCGCGACGGCCGCACCTTCGAGGCGCGGGTCGACGAGCCTAAGGGCGATCCGGGCAACACACTGAGCCGCGCCGAGCTCGAGGACAAGGCTTTCCGCCTGGCAGCCTACCGCGACGGCGCGAGCCGCGCCGAGATGGCGCACGCGATCGAGCGCATCCGCTCGCTGAGCGGCACGCCGCGGGTCGGCTGGCTGCTCGCCCCGTGAGCGACCGTCCGATGACCGCGCCGCCGCGCTCCTACCTCTTCGTTCCGGCCGATCGCCCGGAGCGCTTCGCCAAGGCGCTGGCGAGCGGCGCCGACGCCGTCATCGTCGATCTCGAGGACGCCGTCGCGCCCGATGCCAAGGAGCGCGCCCGCGTCGAGCTGGCCGCCTGGCTCGACGCCGGCCACGGGCCCGTGGTCCTGCGCGTCAATGCCATCGGCAGCGCCTGGTTCGGCGCCGACGTCGGCGTCGCAGCGCGGCCGGGGGTCTCGGCCATCATGCTGCCGAAGGCCGAGCGGGCGCGCGACGTCGCGCGCGTGCGCGGCGCCGCGCCGCACGCCGCGCTGCTTCCGCTCATCGAGACGGCCGCGGGCATCGAGCACGTCCGCGAGGTGGCGGCGGCGCCGGGCGTGCAGCGGCTCGCCTTCGGGTCGATCGACCTGCAGCTCGACCTCGGCATCACCGGAGACGGCGACGAGCTCCTCATGTTCCGCTCGCAGATCGTGCTCGCCTCGAGGCTGGCCGGGCTCGCGGCGCCGATCGACGGCGTCTGCACCGCCTTCGACGACAGCGAGGCGCTTCGCGCCGACGCCGCCCGCGCCCGCCGCTTCGGCTTCGGCGGCAAGCTCTGCATCCATCCTCGCCAGGTCGCGGAGGTCAACGCCGCGTTCGCCCCCACCGAGGCCGAGCTGGCGTGGGCCCGCCGCGTCGTCGAGGCGGCCGCACAGGCGGCGGGCGGCGCAGTCGCCGTCGACGGCCGCATGGTCGACCGCCCAGTGCTCCTGCAGGCCGAGGCGCTGCTGCGCGCCGGCGCCGATCGACCGTCTGCGGCCGGCTGACGCCCCGGACCGACCTTGTCGACCACGACGGACCGACAAGGTCGGTCCCCTGTAGCCGGGTTAGTCCGGGTAGATCTGAATTGCGCGGCACCATCCTCATCCGCTATGGTCAGCGCGTCACGGGCCGGCGCAACGGCGTCATCGGCCCCGGGAAAACCAGCACACAGGAGCTATCAGGATGAAGTTGTTCGCAACCGCTGCCGCGGGCGTCATCGCCCTCGCGCTATCAGCCGGCGCCGCCCAGGCGCAGATGGTCATCAAGTTCAGCCACGTCGTCGCCGACAAGACCCCGAAGGGTCAGGCGGCGCTCAAGTTCAAGGAGCTCGCCGAAGCCAAGCTGCCGGGCAAGGTCAAGGTCGAGGTGTTCCCGAGTTCGCAGCTCTTCGGTGATGCCAAGGAACTCGAGGCGCTCCTGCTCGGCGACGTCCAGTTCATTGCCCCGTCGCTGTCGAAGTTCGATCGCTACACGAAGAAGATCCAGGTCTTCGACCTGCCGTTCCTGTTCGACGACATCGAGGCCGTCGACCACTTCCAGGCGGGGCCGCAGGGCCATGCGCTGCTCGAGTCGATGAAGAGCCGGGGCCTCCTCGGCCTGGCCTACTGGCATAACGGCATGAAGCAGCTCTCCACCAACAAGGACCAGCTCAAGCGGCCAGATGACGTCAAGGGCCTCAAGTTCCGCATCCAGGCGTCCGACGTGCTCGAGGCGCAGTTCCGGGCCCTCGGCGCCAACCCCCAGAAAATGGCCTTCAGCGAGGTCTACCAGGCCTTGCAGACCGGCGTCGTCGACGGCCAGGAGAACACCTGGTCGAACATCTACTCGCAGAAGTTCTTCGAGGTCCAGAAGACGATCGCCGAAACCAACCACGGCATCATCGACTACATGGTCGTCACCAACGCCAAGTGGTGGGATGGGCTTCCGGCCGACGTCAAGAAGAGCCTCTCCGAAGCCATGGCCGAAGCCACCGTCTACGGCAACAAGCTGGCCAACGACATCAACGAGAGCGACAAGAAGAAGATTGCCGACGCTGGCAAGGCGAAGATCCAGAAGCTATCCAAGGAAGACCTCGCGACCTGGCGCAAGGCCATGGAGCCGGTCTGGAAGCAGTTCGAAGGCGGCATCGGGCGCGACCTGATCGACGCGGCGCTCAAGTCGAACAAGTAGCCCACACGAACACCGGCCCGCCACGCGGGCCTTTTTTTATGCGCTGGCTCGAACATCTCGAAGAAGGCCTGATCGCCTTCTTGATGGCGGCAATGACCCTGCTGACGTTCACGCAGGTCATCGCCCGCTACGTCTTCAACTACAGCTTCGTCTGGGCGCTCGAGCTGAACGGCGTGATGTTCGCCTGGCTCATCTTCATCGGCATGTCGTACGGCGTGCGCGTCGGCGCGCACATCGGCATCGACGCCGTCGTCAAGACCCTGGGCGCCGGCGCCGCCCGCATCGTCGGCATGGTGGCGGCGACGCTCTGCATCGCCTATGCCCTCATCGTCACCTATGGCGGCTGGCTGTACGTGAGCAAGATGCACGACGTCGGCATCCTCATGCAGGACCTCCCGGTCCAGCAGTGGATCCCGCGCCTGGTGCTGCCGATCGGCTTCGCACTGCTGGCGGCTCGCTTCGCCCAGGCCTTCCTCAGGCTGGCGCGCGGTGAATCGGTGACGCTGCTCGGCGACGAGGCCAAGGACGCCCTGAAGCTGCGCGAGGAGCCGGCCCTCGGCGAGGTGCGCGAATGACGACGGCCGCCCTCTTCGCCATGCTCGTCGTGTTCATGGTGATCGGCATGCCGGTGGCCGTGGCGCTCGGACTGTCGTCGCTGCTCACCATCCTGTTCTTCGCCCAGGATTCGCTTGCCTCGCTCTCGCTCAAGCTGTTCGAGACGTCCGAGCAGTTCACCCTGCTGGCGATCCCGTTCTTCATCCTCGGCGGCACCTTCATGACGACTGGCGGCGTCGCCAAGCGGATGATCCGCTTCGCCAATGCCTGCATCGGCCACCTGCGCGGCGGGCTGGCCATGGCTTCGGTGCTCGCCTGCATGCTGTTCGCCGCGGTCTCGGGCTCCTCGCCGGCCACGGTAGTCGCCGTAGGCTCGATCGTCATCGCCGGCATGGTCAAGGCCGGCTACCCGCAACCCTTTGCTGCCGGCGTGATCTGCAACGCCGGCACGCTCGGCATCCTGATCCCGCCATCGATCGTCATGGTCGTGTACGGCGCCGCCACCGAGACCTCGGTCGGCAAGTTGTTCATGGCCGGCGTCTTCCCGGGCATCCTGCTCGGCCTCATGCTGATGAGCGCCATCTGGTTCAGGGCCCGATCGCTGAAGCTTCCGCCGCGGGCGCGGGCACCCCTCGGCGACGTCCTCACCGCCGGGCGCGACTCGCTGTGGGGCTTGATGCTCATCGTCATCATCCTCGGCGGCATCTACGGCGGCGTCTTCACGCCGACCGAGGCGGCCGCGGTCGCCGCCGTCTACGCCTTTTTCATCGCCGTCTTCGTCTACCGCGACATCGGCCTGAAGCAGGTGCCACAGGTGCTGCTCGACGCCGGCAAGGTGACGGTGATGCTGATGTTCATCATTGCCAACGCGCTGCTTTTCGCGCACGTGCTGACGACCGAGCGGATCCCGCAGGCGATCGCCGAGGTCATCGTCAGCTGGGGCATGGCGCCGTGGCAGTTCCTGGTCGTCGTCAACGTGCTGCTCCTCGTTGCCGGCATGTTCATGGAGCCGACCGGCATCATCCTGATCATGGCGCCGATCCTCTTCCCGATCGCCGAGAAGCTCGGCATCGACCCGGTCCACCTCGGCATCATCATGGTGGTGAACCTCGAGATCGGAATGGTCACGCCGCCGATCGGCCTCAACCTGTTCGTGACCGCCGGCATCACCGGCATGTCGATCACCCAGGTCGTGCGCGCGGCGCTGCCGTGGACGCTGGTGCTGCTGGTGTTCCTGTTCATCATCACCTACATCCCGCAGATCACCCTCTGGCTGCCGACGCGGCTGTTCTGAGTTGCCGCGCCGCTGCGGCGCGGCGCTCGATGCGCGCCGTCGAGACCGACCTCGAGCGGCTTGCCCTGCAGAGCGGCTTCGGCGGCGTCGCCAGCCTGCGCCGCGCATTGCGGCGCCGCGCCTGAGGGCGGGCCCGCGCAAATTCGCAAGTTCTGCGACGCGTCGAGCGTCATCCGCGGCTAGCCTCGGCGCTTTGCGAGAAGTCCCCGATGACGACAGAATCTCCGCGCCGACAACGTGCCCTGTGGCAACGCTGCCTCCTCGCCCTGATGGCCATCCCGTCAGTGCAGGCGCAGACGCCCGCCGCGCCGCCAGCGGCGTGTCGATCGGCCGAGTACCGGCAGTTCGATTTCTGGATCGGCACCTGGAACGTCTTCCTGCCGGGCGGACAGATGGCCGGCGAGAACCGCGTCGAGGCGATCCACGACGGCTGCGCCCTGCTCGAAAGCTGGCGCGGGCGTGGCGGCACGACCGGCAACAGCCTGAACAGCTACGACCGCAGCGACAAGCAGTGGCACCAGACGTGGGTCGACAACAGCGGCACGCTCCTGATGATCTCCGGCGGACTGGTCGGCCGAAGCATGGTGCTGGCATCGGCGCCCGCGGGCAACGAGGCATCGCCTGCACTGATGCAGCGCATCACCTGGACGCCGAACGACGACGGCAGCGTCCGCCAGCTGTGGGAATCCTCGAGCGACGCCGGGCAGACGTGGACCGTGCAGTTCGACGGCAGATACGTGCGGCGCCGCTGAGCGCCGGGCCTCGAAAGACGAAGGGGCTACCTCTCGGTAGCCCCTGGCCTTTACTGGTGCGGCTGGCAGGAATCGAACCCACGACCCCTTGGTTCGTAGCCAAGTACTCTATCCAACTGAGCTACAGCCGCGCGAGCGGGCGAGTATATCAGCGGCCCTCGTCAGACGACCCGCGCAGCGGCCTCGAAGCACTGCGCGGTCCGAGCAGAGTCGTCTTCGCGCCGGGCCATTTCGGCGAGGGCGATCCAGGCCTTGCGTCGTGCTGGCGCGCGCAACGAAGCATCGGTGGCGGCCTGCTCGAGAAGAGCGCGCGCCTTGCCCCAGAGGCCGCGGTCGGCCAGGGCGTGACCGGTCGCCAGCGCCACCGCGCCGTCGTTCGGTAGCGTCTGCGACGCCTGCTCGAGGCGTGGCAGCCACTCGGGGCCGATGCCGCCCGACGCCGCGGCAAGGGCTTCGGCGACAACGACGCGCTCCTCGCTGCCGAGCGTCGCGATCTGCTCCCACAGCGGCCGCAGCCAGGCACGTGCCGTGTCGGGGGCGCCGAAGGCGACGGCACGCGACGCGGCGCGAGCAGCGACGAAGGCGTCGCGCCGGTCGGCCGGGTCGAGCGAATTCCAGATGCGTTCGAGCTGGTCGCCATCATGCACGGTGTCGAGCGACTCGAAGGCGAGCGAGCGCAGCAGCCCTTCGGCAGCGATGCGGGAGAAGCCGCCGTGCTTGACCAGCAGCCGCGCCGTCTTCAGGGCGTCCTGCGGTTGCCGGCCGAGGCGCTGTGCCTGCAGGCGCAGGCGCAGCGCGTGGGTGCGGCGAGCCACGCCGAGCGGCAGCTCGTTGAGCAGCTCGGTCGCGCGCGATGCGTCGCGATCGTCGAGCGCCCACTCGGCGGCGAGAAGGCGGGCGCCCTCCTCGGCCGAGCGCGCCGCCAGGCTGTGCCGCGAGAGGTCGAGCGCGCGATGCAGTTCCTCGTCGCGCAGGGCCCGGTTCTGCAGACGATGGGCACTGCCGGCGGCGAGCAGGCGGCCGAGCACGGTGAACTCGTCGTCCTGCGGGAGTTCGGGCGTCTCGGCCTGGATGGCGAGGGCACGTTGCGCCGACTTCTGCGCGCGCGTGAAACGGCCGCCGAAGTACTGCGCCAGAGCCTCTCGGAGCGCCGCCTGGCCGCTGCGGTCACGCCGCGCGACCCGCCACTCGCGAGCGCGCCGCGGCAGGCCGACGAGCGCGTTCACGGCCTGGAACACGGCGACGAGCAGGAAGCAGGTGCCGAGCAGGAGCAGGAGAAAGAGGTTGAGCGAGAGGTCGAGCCGCCAGGCGTTCCAGTAGAACGTCACCAGGCCGTCGTTCGCGCCGAGCGTGCTCGCGGCCACGACCGCGACCGCGAACAGCAGCACGAACCAGATCGTCAGGCGCATCGGCGGCAGGCTCGGTGCGCTAGCGGGGGCCGGAAGCAGCGGCGAGCGCCGCGAGAGTCTCGTCCGGACGGGGAATGCCGACGTAGCGGGACTGCTGGCTGACCTGGCGCAGCAGCTCCGACACCGCCTGCGTGCGCCGCGACGAGCGATCGAAGTAGCGCGCGATCGCGCCCTGCGCCCAGCGCACATCGGCCTGCGCCGCGTCGTACTGCCTCGCCATCAGCGCGAGGCGCGCATTCAGCAGGCGCAGCTTCAGGTTCTCGCGCAGGAAGAAGGCCTGGTCGGGCGCGACCAGCATCGCCTCGGGCTGGTCGATCCGGGTGATTCGAACGAGCGAGCGCACCTCGCCCCAGACCCGGTCAGCCACGAAGCGTCCGGCGGCGCCGAACTCCCGGGCGATCCAGGCCCCGAGCCCTTCGTCGGCAGCCGGCGGCGGCGCCGACACTGCAGGCTCGGCGACCGGCGCCGATGCGATCGCCGCCGCGGCGCGCGTGCGCGCGAGGTCACGTCGCGGCTCGGCAGCCGAAAGCAGCGGCAGCTCGTCGACGATGCGCACCGCCTCGTCGAGCTTGATGGAGAGCGAGGCGACGTCGGTAACGCTGGCCGCCTTCACGCGGTCGATGTCGCGGGCGATCGCCCGTCGCACCGGATCCAGGCGCGGCTGGCTGGCGTGGGCGAGGCGATCGTCGGCCTGCTTGAGCGTGGCCACGATCGGCTCGGCGCTGCCGGTGAGCGCCGCCTGCTGCACGGCAGCGCGCAGCGCCGCCTCGATCTCGGCGACCAGGTTCTCGTCGCGAGAACGGGCCACCGACTGGATCAGCTCCTCGAGCTGGCTGCGTTGCACGGTCACCTCGTTGAGGTGGGCCTCGAGCAACGCGACCTTGGCGACGGCGTCGCGCATGCCGTCCTGCGACTGGCGCGCGAGCAGGTTCGATTCGGCGACGCGGTCGGCCATCTCCTGCTGGCGCCTGACCAGCTCGCGCTCGCTGCCGTGCACCCGCTGATCGGCGCGCCAGGCCAGCGCCAGGGCCAGGATCGAGAGAATCGCCAGGAGCACGAAGCCGATGGCCACCCATCGCGTCGACGACGTCGATCCGGTGCCCGTTCGCCCGGCCTCCGCGAAGCCCGACGACGGCAACGACAAGGACGGCGAAGCGGGCCGGGGGGCGTCGACTCGAGGCGGTGCGGCGGGCGGAAAGTCGTCGTTCACGTTGCGATCGATTGTATGCAGGCGACCACTGCATCGAGGGTGGGCAGCGCCTCGCTCACGTGGGCGAAGCCGGCCTCGCGCGCCCGTGCCGCGATGCGCTCGTGGGTCGCCACCGCACGCGATGCCGACCAGTGGCCACGGCCGGCGGCTGCCACGAGGTGCTCGATGGCCAGCGAGCTGCTGAAGAGCCAGGCATGCGCACCTGGCCGCGCCAGCGCGGCGTCAAGGATGGCGCGCTGGGCCGCAGTGAATACCGGCGCGACTCGGCGGTAGGCGGCCACGTGCTCGACCTGTGCGCCAGCCTCGGCCAGCCTCTCGCCGAGCCACGGCCGGCCGTCTTCGCCGCGCACGATCAGGACCCGGGCGTCTTGCCAGTGTTGCCCGCGCAGCTGCGACCAGAGTGCCCGCGCATCGAACTGCGCCGCGTCGGCCACCGGCTCGACCACCGCGTCGCCGGGCACGCCGAGCCGACGCAGCGCCTCCGCGGTGCCGGGGCCGGGCGCCGCCGCGGCGACGCCGGCCGGCCAGCCGATGGCGGAGGGGCGCGCGGCGAAGAAGCGCTCGGCCGCATTCGGACTCACGAAGACGACGAGGCGGCGCCCGGCCAGGCCGGCCCAGGCGACGGCGAGCGCGGCCGGGTCGTCCGGTGCGGCGATCGCGATCAGCGGCAGGACGACGGCGTCGACACCGCGCGATTGCAGCTGCCCGACCCAGTGCGCGGCCTGTGCCTGCGGTCGGGTGACGATGAGGCGCGGCACCCGCGCTCCGCTCAGGCGGCGCTGGCGGCGGCCAGATACGCGGCAGCGCCCAGGTCGAGCAGCGTCGCCGCGACCGTCGACCCGAGGCTTCTCGCCCCGGCATCGTCGTCGACGGCGGCCTCGCCGCTGGCCCGCAGCAGCGGCTGGTCGGCGCGCAGCGGATGGCCGACGGCCGCGCGCAGGACGAGCGACGACCCGTGCCAGCGGGCGTGCGCGGCGAGCGGCATGCTGCAGCTGCCGCCAAGGGTGCGCGAGACGGCCCGCTCGGCCTCGACCGCGAGACGCGTGCGGCCATGGCCGAGCGTCGCCAGATCGGCGTTGAGCGCGTCCGAGTCGGCGCGGGTCTCGATGCCGAGCGCGCCCTGCCCGGCGCAGGGCAGCATCTCGGCCTCGTCGAAGCAGGATCGGATGCGCGCCGCCAGGCCGAGACGCATCAGCCCTGCCGCAGCGAGAACGATGGCGTCGTAGCCGCCGTCGTCGAGCTTGCGCAGGCGTGTGTCGAGGTTGCCGCGCAGCGGCTCGACGCGCAGGTCGGGCCTGAGTGCCAGCAGCTGCACGACCCGGCGCAGGCTCGAGGTGCCGACAGAGGCGCCGGGCGGCAGCGACTCGAGCGTGGCGTAGCGGCCGGAGACGAAGGCGTCGCGGGCGTCCTCGCGCTCGAGCACGGCCGCGAGGACGAAGCCGGGCGGCAGGTCCATCGGCACATCCTTCAGCGAATGCACGGCGATGTCGGCGCGACGATCGGCGAGCGCGTTCTCGAGCTCCTTCACGAACAGACCCTTGCCGCCGACCTTCGACAGCGTCCGGTCGAGGATCTCGTCGCCGCGCGTGGTAATCGGCAACAGCGACACCTCGGCGCCGAACCGGCTGCGCAGGAGGTCGCGCACGTGCTCGGCCTGCCAGAGCGCGAGCCGGCTTTCTCGGGTAGCGATGACAACCGGCGCGGGCATCGAAGGATGCTAGCAGGCACGATTGCTGCATCATCGCGTGGATGGCTCCACCGCGTTCCACCCGCCGCGAGGCGGCAGAGAAGAACCGCCCCCTCGTCGAAGACATCCGACTGCTCGGCCGCATCCTCGGCGACGTGATCCGCGAGCAGGAAGGCGCCGATGCGTTCGAGCTCGTCGAGCGCGTGCGCCAGCTCGCGGTGGCCTACCGCCTGAAGCGCGACGCGCCGGCCGGCCGCGCGCTCGACCGGCTGCTGAGCGGCCTGAGCGGCGACCGCACGGTGAGCGTGATCCGCGCCTTCAGCTATTTCTCGCATCTCGCGAACATCGCCGAGGACCGCCATCACCTGCGCCGGCGAGCGATCCACGAGCGGCAGGGCCACCTTCAGGAAGGCTCGCTCGCCTTCACCTTCGACAAGCTGGCCCGGCGCGGAATCCATGCCGATCAGATCGCCGAGACGCTGCGCCATGCCTGGATATCGCCCGTGCTCACGGCGCACCCGACCGAGGTGCAGAGAAAGAGCATCCTCGACGCCGAGCGCGCGATCGCCGAGCTGCTCGCGGCCCGCGGGCCCGCGGCGACGGCGCGCGTGCTGTCGGCCAACGAGGCGCTGCTGCGCGCCCGCGTCACCCAGCTCTGGCAGACGCGGATGTTGCGCACGACCAAGCTGAGCGTCGACGACGAGATCGAGAACGCGCTCAGCTACTACCGCGCGACCTTCCTGACGCAGATTCCCGCGCTTTACCGCGAGATCGAAGACGCGCTTCCCGGGCTCGAGATCGCCAGCTTCTTTCGCATGGGCAACTGGATCGGCGGCGACCGTGACGGCAATCCATTCGTCACCGCCGAGACGCTGAGCACCGCACTCGCGCGGCAGAGCGAAACCGCGCTGCGCTTTTACCTGACGCAGGCGCACGAGCTCGGCGGAGAGCTCTCGAACTCGCGCACGCTCGAGCCGGTGACACCGGAGCTCGAGCGCCTGGCCGAGCGCTCGGGCGATGCCAGCCCGCATCGCCAGGACGAGCCGTACCGGCGCGCCCTGGTGGGCATCTACGCTCGACTGGCGGCGACGCTGCATGCGCTCACCGGCACCGAAGCGCTGCGTCACGCCGTCGCCCCGAGCACGCCCTACCACGACGCCGACGAGCTGCTCGCTGACCTGCGCACGATCGAGACGTCGCTCTGCCGCCACCACGGCCAGGCGCTGGTCGGGCCTCGGCTGGCACCGCTGATCCGGGCCGTGCAGGTGTTCGGCTTTCACCTGGCGACGGTCGACTTGCGGCAGAGCTCGGATCGTCACGAGGCGGTCGTCGCCGAGCTGCTCAAGGTCGCCCGCCTCGAGCCCGACTACGGCGCACTCGACGAGCCGGCCCGGCGGTCGCTCCTCGTCGGCCTGCTTCACGACGCGCGGCCGCTGCGCGTCGTGGAGAGCGCGCGCGCCGACACCTACAGCCAGGCGACGCTCGACGAGCTGGCGATCTTCGAGAGGGCGGCGACGATGATCGGCCGTTACGGCCGCGAGGCGCTGCGCCACTGCATCATCTCGCACACCGAAGACGTCAGCGACCTGCTCGAGGCCCTGGTGCTCCTGAAGGAAGCCGGCCTCCTGCGCGGCACGCTGGACGACCACGCAAGCGCTGCCCTCATCGTCTCGCCGCTCTTCGAGACCATCGCCGACCTGCGCAGCGCGGCGCGGATCATGCGCGAGTACTACGCGCTGCCCGGCGTCGCCGCGATGATGCAGCGCTCGGGCGGCGAGCAGGACGTGATGATCGGCTACAGCGACTCGAACAAGGACGGCGGCGCCGTGACGAGCAGCTGGGAGCTCTACCGTGCCGAGATCGCGCTGGCGGAGCTGTTCACCGAACTCGGCCGCTCGCACGGCATGACGCTGCGCCTGTTCCACGGCCGCGGCGGCACCGTCGGCCGCGGCGGCGGCCCGAGCTACCAGGCCATCCTGGCGCAGCCGCCCGGCACGGTGAACGGGCAGATCCGACTGACGGAGCAGGGCGAGGTCATCGCCTCGAAGTACGCCCAGCCCGACATCGGCCGTCGCAACCTGGAGACGCTGGTGGCGGCGACGCTAGAAGCCACCCTGCTCCGGCCGACGAAGAGCGCGCCGAAGAGCTTCCACGAGGCCGCCGAGGCGCTCAGTGCGGCGAGCATGGCGGCCTACCGTGGCCTCGTCTACGAGACGCCGGGCTTCACCGACTACTTCTTCAGCGCCACGCCGATCCGCGAGATCGCCGAGCTCAACATCGGCTCGCGGCCGGCCTCGCGCAAGGCGAGCCGGGCCATCGAGGATCTGCGCGCGATCCCGTGGACCTTCAGCTGGGGCCAGTGCCGCGTCGCCTTGCCGGGCTGGTACGGCTTCGGCTCGGCGGTCGACGCCTTCCTCGGCGAGCGCGGCCAGCGCAGCGCGCGCCTCGCGCAGCTGCGTCGGATGGCGGCCGAATGGCCGTTCTTCGCGACCCTGATCTCCAACCTCGACATGGTGATCGCCAAGAGCGACCTGGCCATCGCCTCGCGCTACGCGGCGCTGGTCGAGGACAGGCGGCTCGGCCGCCGCATCTTCGGCCGCATCGAGGCCGAATGGCAGCGCACGGCGGCAGCGCTCGAGCTCATCACCGGCGAGAAGAGCCGGCTCGCCTCGAACCCGGCGCTGGCGCGGTCGATCGAGCACCGCTTCCCGTACCTCGACCCGCTCAACCACCTGCAGGTCGAGCTGATGCGGCGGCTGCGCCAGCGGCGCAAGGACGACCCCGGCTTCGAGCGCGTCGAGCGTGGCATCCACATCTCGATCAACGGGCTGGCGGCGGGACTGCGCAATACGGGTTAGCCGTGTGCCGCCGGCGGGGCCGCGGGCGCGCCCACTTCAGCGCAAGGCGGAACGTGCCAGGGTCAGGACGAAGCGGAAGCAGGCGCCGAGGCTGTGGCGGCGCGATCGGCGGCCAGGCGGCGCCGGGCCTGCCGGTCGGCGAGCTCGTCGATGCTGTGGCCGCTCCGGGCAAGCTGCTCTCGCGCCATGGCCAACTCGCCGATCCGCGAACGCCGTGTTGCCATCTCGGCCCTGTGCTGCCAGCTGGGACAGTCGACGTTCTCGGCGTCCTGTCCGCTCATCGCGTCCGTCGTGGCAGCGAGAATCGCATCGGTTTCACGTGCCAACGTCTCGAGCCGTGCAGCGTCCCAGCCGAGCTGGCGACCAAGACGCAGCGCAACGCCACGCTCGACAAACGTCGACCCGCGGTCCAGCAGCATCGTCGCCAGCGCATCGCACGTTTGTCGCCGGTTGCTGTCGCGCACCGCCGCTTTCGAGCAAAGCTGCTCGATGACAGCGTCGTAGTCCGGAAAGGCCCATGCCTGCTCGATGCCGGCGATTTCCGTGGCTGCCCGGACGCCGTCCATTCCCGGAAAGCCGACCGTCAGCGTCGGCTCTGCGGTGGCCAGCAACGCGTCGCCATAGAGGCGGCTGCTGCGCGCCGTGCTCGCGCGATAGAGCGCCTCTTCCGCTGCGGCATCGTCGTGCCGCGCCATCGCTTCGGCAAGGAGGTGGAACCAGGGAACTGCATTGTCCGGATCGATCTGTGCCCAGCGTTCGACAGTCAGAAGCCGGCACTGACCGGGAAGGCCGGGCCCGAGCGAATCGTGCCGACACGCTCGAAGGGCGACGGCGTAGGTCGCCGGATCGGTCGAGGCCACTGCGCTGCGCGCCAGGGCGTCGAGCAGAGGCCGCGACGCCTGCTCTCGGGCCGGCTCCGTTTCACGGTCGAGCCTGTCGAGACAGTCCGCGGATTGACGGCATGCCTGCTCACGTTCGGCAAATGGCGCCATGGCACGCTCGATGGCATTCGCCGATTCCAGCCAGATGCCGACCGCCGATGCCACTCCTGCTGCCTGCTGCAAGGAGGTCGCCACCTGCTCGCGCAGACGCGTATCCATTTCTGTCATTCGTCGGGCCACCGCAGGAGCCAGCGCGTCTTCGCGAGGCATGAAGCCGAGGCCGCAGACCTCGATCTCCTCGCCGTCGCCATCGCCATCCCCGCTACGGCCGGGGCCGCCAGTCGCCTCACCCCGACGGACGGCTGGAGCCGGCGGCAGAACGACTCGCCTGCCGATGGCGGGAGGCTGCGGCGCAGCGACGGCGATCGCCGGCTCGTCGTCGAGGTCGGCCGCAACGAGGAGCAGGATCAGCAGCCCGAGAGTCAGGCCGCTCGCGATGCAGATCGCCACGCGACGGGCGCCGGTTCGATTCCAGATGCGGACCACCGTCGCATTCTCCCGATCGAGCCCTTCGCCCTGCGGCAGTCGCTCGCCTATTGCCGCCCAGCGACGACCAGCGCCTCGCGAACCGCGGCCACCTGGCGGCGCGACACCGACAGCCACTCGTCGACCGGGGCGATGCAGACCGCCCAGCCTTCGGCGCCTTCGTCGTCGTTCTCGCCCGCCATCAGCCGGCGCTCGAGCGCACGCACCGCACGCTTGGCGACGAGCGCGTTGCGGTGCACGCGAAGGAAGCGGTCGCCGAGGCGCTCCTCGAGATCCGCGAGCGAGTCGTCGAGCACATGGGTGTGCTGGGCGGTGCGCAGGGTCACGTATTTCAGCTCGGCCTTCAGGTAGAGCACGTCGGCGGCCGCCACGCGCACGATGCGGCCGCGGTCGCTGACGACGATCACCGGCCCGGCATCGTCGGGCACCGGCTCGGCCGGCGGGCCGGCCACCATCAGGCGCTGGGCGACCCGGTGCAGCGCCGTCTGCAGTCGCTCGCGCTTGACCGGCTTGGTCAGGTAGTCGATCGCCTCGAGGTCGAACGCCTTCAGCGCGTGCTCGGCGTGTGCGGTCACGAAGACGACCGCGGGCGTCGGCGACTTCAGGCGCAGCTCGGATGCGAGCTGGGTGCCGTCGCGGCCGGGCATCTGGACGTCGAGCAGGACGAGATCGCATTCGTGGGTGGTCATCCAGACCAGCGCCTGCGAGGCGTTCCCGGCTTCGCCGACGACGGCGCAGCGCGGCTCGGTGAAATCGGCGACGAGGCTGCGCAGACGCAGCCGGGCGAGTTCCTCGTCGTCGACGATGAGGATGCGCAGGGTACGCGTCGCGACGGAAAAAGCCGGGTCGGTGGAAACGGCGCTCATGGTCGCTCCTTGCTCACAGCGGCAACACGATCTGGACGCGAAACACGGCACCTTCCTGCCGGGCTTCGAACTGGGCGGCGACGTCGTGCATCAGTCGCAGGCGCTCGCGAACGTTCTTCAACGCCATGCCGTTGCCGGGCCGCGAGGGCCCCTCGGGCACGCTGTTGGCGATCGACAGGACGGCCCGGCCGAGCTTGACCTTGGTGCGGATTCGGATGACGCCGCCTTCGGGCGACGGCTCGACGCCGTGGCGAACGGCGTTCTCGACCAGCGGCTGCAGCAGCAGCGGCGGCAACCGCGCGGTGCCGGCCTCGGCGTCGAGCTCCCAGTGCACGTGCAGGCGGCTGCCGAAGCGGATCTGCTCGATGTCGAGGTAGCGCTGCGCCAGCTCGACCTCCTCGGTCAGGGTGACGGATTCGGCGCTCTCGCTGATGGCGACGCGAAAGAGCTCGGCCAGGTCCTCGAGGACGCCTTCGGCCTTGCCCGGATCGAGACGCACGAGCGTCAGCGCGGTGTTGAGGGTGTTGAACAGGAAGTGCGGTCGGATGCGCGACTGCAGCTCGGCCAGGCGCGCCGTCGTTTCCGCCGGCAGCGTCGCCTGGGCGCGAAGTTGAAGCCACTGGAAGAGGGTTGCCGTGATCGCCGCGCCGGCGAGCGCCGGGCCGGGCCCCGCCAAGGCACTGAGGCCGGCCGCGCCGAGGTCGGAAATGGCCGCGGCGATCATGCGTGCCGTGGCGAATGCGAGCAGCGAGCCGAGGCCGACCGCAGCCGCCCATTGCGCCGCGAGCGGTGCGCGCGCAAGCGGCTGCTTGAGCGCACACAGGCAGAGCAGCCAGGCCAGCACCGCCGGCAAGGCAACGCTCGAGCCCATGCCGGTGAGCGCCAGCCAGTCGGCGAAGGTCGTGGCGCCGAACGCGAGGCCGATGGCCATCACGCCGTGCACGAACAGCAACGCCCGCAAGACGACGCCGACATGGCAGACATCGAACGCGGATTGCGGCCCGCGGCGCGGCCCGACTTCGGCAGCGACGTCGAACACTGTCGCGCCGAACCCCGTGGAGCGCGCCTCGCCCGGCGCCGGCGCGGTGTCGAGCCGTTGTCCTGCCATGGCGACAGTGCCTGCGACGCGCGCGGCCGGGCTCACGACCGAGCGGTCGTCGCCGATAGAATCGCGACCATCCTGGCGTTGCGCATGCAGCGCATTGTCTCCAACCGGTCGCCTCTCGTGGGGCCTCTGTGGTGCCGATGCCCGAGCCATGTGTGCGAAGCGCACGCTTGCCGCCGCCTGCTGCGGGGTTGCCCGAATCACCACCATGTCCGCCAACCAGTTCGAGAAGAAATCCGAGGCCTGGTCGGCGCTGTTTTCCGAGCCGACCAGCGAGCTCGTGCAGCGCTACACCGCCAGCGTCGGCTTCGATCGGCGCCTCTGGCGCGCCGACATCGCCGGCAGCCTGGCGCATGCGTCGATGCTCTGCGCGCAAGGCGTCATCGGCGCCGCCGACCTCGAGGCAATCCGCGCCGGGCTGGCGCAGGTGACGGCCGAGATCGAGTCGGGCCGCTTCGCCTGGAAGGTCGAGCTCGAAGACGTGCACCTCAACATCGAGGCGCGGCTGGTCGAGCTTGCCGGAGATTCCGGCAAGCGGCTGCACACCGGGCGCTCGCGCAACGACCAGGTCGCCACCGACGTGCGGCTCTGGCTGCGCGACGAGATGTCGGCCATCGGCATCCTGCTCGTCGAGCTGCAGCGCGCGCTCGTCGAGCTGGCATCGCAGCACACCGAGACGATCCTGCCCGGCTTCACCCACCTGCAGGTCGCGCAACCGGTGTCGTTCGCGCATCATCTGCTGGCCTACGTCGAGATGTTCTCGCGCGACGCCGAGCGCATCGCCGAGGCCCGGGCGCGAACCAACCGCCTGCCGCTGGGCGCCGCGGCGCTCGCCGGCACGAGCTACCCGCTCGACCGCGACGCAGTGGCGCGAGCGCTCGGCATGGACGGGATCTGCCGCAACAGCATCGACGCCGTCAGCGATCGCGACTTCGCCATCGAGTTCGGCGCCGCCGCCGCGATCTGCATGGTCCACGTCTCGCGGTTCAGCGAGGAGCTCGTGCTGTGGATGAGCCAGAGCTTCGGCTTCATCGCCCTCGCCGACCGCTTCACCACCGGCTCGTCGATCATGCCGCAGAAGAAGAACCCCGACGTGCCCGAGCTGGCGCGCGGCAAGACCGGCCGCGTCGTCGGCCACCTCATGAGCCTGCTCGTGCTGATGAAGGGCCAGCCGCTCGCCTACAACAAGGACAACCAGGAAGACAAGGAGCCGCTCTTCGACACCGCCGACACGTTGCGCGACACGCTGCGCATCTTCGTCGAGCTGGTGCCGGGCATCCACGTCAGGCCCGAGTCGATGGAGCGGGCAGCCCGCCTCGGCCATGCCACCGCGACCGACCTGGCCGACTATCTCGCGAAGAAGGGCGTGCCCTTTCGCGACGCCCACGAGGCGGTGGCCCACGCCGTGCGCCAGGCGATCGACGACGGGGTCGACCTGGCGCAACTGCCGCTGGCGACGCTGCAGCGCTTCCATCCGGCGATCGAGAGCGACGTCGGCGACGTGCTCACGCTGCAGGGCTCGCTCGCCGCGCGCACCGTCGCCGGCGGTACCGCGCCGACCCAGGTGCGCGCCGAAATCGCCCGACACCGCGCCCGCCTGGCCTGATCGCTGCGGCGGGTGCTGTCATGCATCCGCAGCACTAGGCCTAACGTACACACGTCATGACGCTTGCTGCTCCCCGCCCGGGCCGCCTCGCCGGCCTGGTGGCGGTGGCGCTCTGTGCCCTCGCCCTGGCGGCCTGTTCGCCGGTCGGCGCCCTCAATGCCCTCGCCCGCACCGACACCTACGGGCTCAGCGCCGACGTCGCCTACGGCTCCCTGCCCCGTCAGCAGCTCGACATCTACACCCCCGCCTCGGCGGCGCCGGCCGAGGGCTGGCCCGTCGTCGTCTTCTTCTTCGGCGGCAACTGGACCGACGGCGAGCGCGCCGACTACCGATTCGTCGGCGAGGCGCTGGCCGAGCGCGGCGTGCTGACGCTGGTGGCCGACTACCGCCTCTATCCCGAAGCGACGTACCCGGCCTTTCTCGAGGACTGCGCCCTCGCGATGGCCTACGGCCTCGATCACGCGAAGGCGCTGGGCGGCGACCCGAAACGCATCTTCGTCATGGGCCACAGCGCCGGCGGCTACAACGCCGCCATGCTCGCGCTCGACCCGCGCTGGCTGGCGCCGACCGGCCATTCGCCCGGCGAGCTGCGTGGCTGGATCGGCCTGGCCGGCGCCTACGACTTCTTTCCGCTCGAGCCGGGCCAGCCGGCGCGGCCGGTGTTCCATCATCCCGACTACCCCCGAGGCGGCGAGCCGATCGAGCACGCGACAGCGGCATCGCCGGCTGCCTTCCTCGCCGCGCCGGTGAAGGACAAGGTCGTGAGCCCGGAGCGCAGCACGCTGGCGATGGCGGCGCGTTTGCGTGCCGCCGGCGTCCCGGTCGAGCTGCATCTGTACGGCGGCGTCAGCCACGCCCTCATCGCCGGCGCCCTGGCGCGGCCGCTGCGCGGCCTGGCGCCGGTGCGGGACGATCTCGCCGCCTGGATCAGCGCAGGCTGACCTCGCTCGCCTCGTAGACGTTCAGCTGCGGCGCCTGGGCACAGAGACGGGCGACGTCGGCCGGCGACACAATAGCCCGCTCTCCTCATCCCCTGCCTCGCTCCAATGCTCCGCAAGGCGTCGCGAACCCTTCTCCTCAGCGCCGTGTGCGCACTCGTGGCGCCGATCGCGGCGCGCGCCGACGACGCGACGGCGGCGATGCCGTCGGCGCACGCACGGATCAGCTTCGAGCGGGTGCGCTTCCCGGGCGACGGGCCGCGTGTCGGGCTCGTCGGCACCAGCTACCTGGTCGACGTGCCCAAGGTCGAAGGGCTCTCGATCGGGCCCGCGGTCTACGGCGCGATCACCGGGGGTCGTGGCGGGTTCTTCACTGTCGGTGGCGAGGTCGCCTGGCGGCGCGCGCTCTACGGCCCGTTCGGCGTCGAGCTCGGCTTCTACGCCGGCGGCGGCGGCGGCGCCAGCGCTCCGCAGGGCGGCGGCCTGATGCTGCGTCCGCACGCCGACCTCGTCTGGGACCGGGGCTCGTACGCCCT
The DNA here is from genome assembly GCA_038225015.1 of Burkholderiales bacterium. Lineage (GTDB taxonomy): Bacteria > Pseudomonadota > Gammaproteobacteria > Burkholderiales > Burkholderiaceae_C > Schlegelella_A. The sequence continues at coordinate 10,623 of JBBRFB010000024.1, read as the reverse complement.
CGGCCTCTCGCTTTCGCGCGTGCAGTTTCCGAATGGCCAGATCGACGGCACGCAGCTCGGGCTCGTCGTCAATTTCGTCAACGACTTCCGCCACGTGCCGGCGTCGCAGCTCGACCAGCCGGCGCGAGCCAGCGGCCGCTCCGGCTTCGGCTTCGACCGCATCCAGCTTGTCGCCGGCGCCTACCGGCCGCGCACGGGAACCAGGCTCGTCGACGGCCGCGCAGCGCCGGGGACGATCGGCTTTCTGGGCGCGCGCGCCGAGCAGGCCTTCGCGAGCAACGCCTATTGGGGCGTCGAGGCGAACGGCGCCGCGCAGAGCACCGTCGCCGGCTACGCCGAATACCTCGGCACGCTCGGCGTCGAGATCGAGCTCGTGCCACGCAGCCTGACGATCGGCGGCCGCGTCGCGGCCGGCATGGCCGGCGGCGGCGCGATCAACACGTCGGGAGGCCTGCTCGCCAAGGCCGCGGCGTACGGGATCTATCGCCTGAGCAACGATTTCGGCATCGCCCTCGAGGTCGGGATCACCGATGCGCCGCGCGGCGATTTCCGCGCCCTGCACGCCTCGGCCGGGCTGGTCTGGGCGCTCGACGGGCCGGCCGATTCCGGCATCACCGTTCGCCCGACCCGCACCGATTTCGGCGCCGGCGTCGAGCGCTACACCGCGGCACGGCGCGACGGCAGCCAGCGCGTGCTTCAGGCCGACATCCTGCGCATCAACCGCTACGTGGGCTCGCATCTGTACCTGACAGGTCAGGTGCACAGCGCCGTGAGCGGCGGTGCCGGCGGCTACACCGCCGCGTACCTCGGCGCGGGCTGGCTGCAGCCACTCGGTGCGGGCCTTCTCGCCGGCGCCGAGCTGATCGCCGGTGCGGCCGGCGGCGGCGGCGTCGAGAGCCGCGGCAGCATCGTCCAGCCCACGGCCTACCTCGCGTACCAGGTCACGCCGTCGACGGCGCTGCGCCTCGGCGTCGGTCGGATCTCGGCCTTACGCGGGCCGCTTTCCAGCACCGTGGTCGACCTGTCGCTTGTGTTTTCCTACGGTGTCGCCGCGGGCAACTGAGCCGTCGCGCTTGAGCTCGAGGCCGTTGCCGACGACGACGAAGGAGCCATCGCCTTGCTCGCGCAGCGGCCGGCCGTCGGCGAGCTTGTATTCGGCCACGCCGAGCGGCTCCCACTGCTCGGGCACGTCCTGCAGGGCATCGACACGGCCGAGATGCTCGAAGCCGTGCACCGAATAGGTCTTGCCGTCGCTGCCGCGGGCGACGAAGGTTTCGAGGCGGCGTAGCTGTTTGTCCATAGCGAGGTCGTTCCATGCGCTTCACGGACGACACACTCTACGCCCCTCCACGAGTCCACCACCCCGGCGCGGGCATGGCCAGCCGGGCCTCAGCGCGGGCGCCGGGGTGCCTGGTAGAGCCAGAGCTTTCGACCTCCGGTGCCGCAATCGATGACCTCGGTGGGGCGAAGCGTCGTCACCTCGAACTCGAGGCTGGCGAGCCAGGCGCCGGCGCGTAGCTCGCGCGCCGCCTTCTCGGCCGCGCGCGCCATGCTCTCGGGGCGCTGGAAGACGTAGACGAGGTCATAGCGCGACCAGTCGGCGGCCCACATGTCGCCAGGATCGACGCTCGCGAAACGGCAGCGCAGTGCCGCGGCGAAGGCGAGCGGGCGGCTTCGCTCGACGCCGACGCAGCGCGCATGCGGGTACTCGCGGTGGAGCTCGCGCAAGGCGTCGCCGAGACCGCAGCCGGCATCGAGGATGGCCGCGCCTTCAGGCAGGGCGACACGCTTGCCGAGGCCGGCCAGGGCGCCGCGCCGGGTCGGAAACATCGGCGCGTCGCGCCATGAGGTGACGGGGTAGAGCAGCGCCAGCGCCGCCAGCGGCAGCAGCCAGGCCCAGGCAGCAAGATCGCCGGCGGCACCCGAGGCCAGCAGCGACAACGGGAAGCCGGAGGCGACGAAGACGCGGCGCCAAGGCGTCGACGCGCCCGTCGCCAGCGCCGCGCCCGCGAGCGCCGAGACGCCGACAGCGAAGCCGGCCGAGGCGCCGGCCGAACGCAGGCAGGCGAAGACGATCCAGCACACCGCCCAGGCGGCGAGCGCCGGCAGGGGCCAGGCGTCGGCGCGAAAGCGCACCGTGCCGGCAGGCGGCAGCCGGCCTGAGCGCACGGGCCGCTTCAACGCGTCAGTACTCGCGCAGCTTCACCCGCAGCCGGGCAATCGACTGGCTGTGCAGCTGGCAGACGCGCGACTCGGTCACCTTGAGAACGGCGGCGATCTCCTTCAGGTTCATGTCGTGCTCGTAGTACATGCTCATGACGTACTGCTCGCGCTCCGGTAGCACCTTGATCGCCTCGACGAGCGCGGCGCGCATGCGGTGGTCCTGCAGCTGCGCCAGCGGGTTCGATTCATCGTCGACCACGTGGCGATCGAGGAAATCGCTGTCGCCTTCGGCGCCGGCCATGTCCTCGAGGTAGACGAGCTGGGTGCCGCGCACCTTGCCGAGTAGTTCCTGGTATTCACCCAGGCCGACGCCCATCTCCTTGGCGATCTCGCTCTCGGCGGGTGCCCGGCCGAGCTGCTGCTCGAGCTTGGCCACGGCCGACTCGATTGAACGCTGCTGCTTGCGCGTGCCGCGCGAGAGGTAGTCGTTGCCGCGCAGCTCGTCGAGCATCGCGCCGCGGATGCGCTGCGTCGCGAACGTCTCGAACTGGACGCCCTGCGCCGCGTCGAAGCGCGAGAGCGCATCCGTCAGGCCGATCATGCCGACCTGGATCAGGTCGTCGATCTCGACGTTGGCCGGAAGCTTGGCGATCATCTGATGGGCCAGGCGCCGAACCAGGCCGCTGTATTGCTTCAGCGTCGAGTTCAGGTCCAGCTGACCTTTGGCGGTGTACATGGTCGCTCCGGAGATCATGAAAGCGCGTGGGAGCAAGGCCGGGCCGCGAGGGCCCCGGCACGAGCTGGCCGCCCGGGGGTGGCGTCTGCGAAACGTTCGCCGACGAGGCGGCGCAACGCGGCATCGGGCGGCTCGCCCGGATCGCCCGCGGGGTCGACCTGCGCCCAGTCGCGCAGAACGATGCCGAGGAAATCGTCTGCGCATTCGGCGAGGCGGCCGGCGATGCGCCCGGCCCGCGGGGACGTGGCGGCCGCACCGAGCAAAAGGTCGAACACCGCCATGCCGGCGCGCTGCGCGAGCAGCTTCATCGACGCGTAGGCATGGGTGACGCTGGCCGGGCCGTCGTCGGCGAGGACGATCGGGCAATGGGCGTCGCCCGCAGCGATGGCTCCGCGCGGCGGCGCGAACATGCGTGCCAGGTCGGTGGCGGCGGCGTGGACAAGAACGACGTGGCAGGCTGGCGCACTCTCGACCAGGCGCTGCAGGAAGCCACGCGTCGAGCCGGTGGCGTCGACGAATCGGATCGGCAGGCCGCGCGCGGCGAGATAGGACACCTGGCTCGACAGCTCCTCGACGCACTGGCCGAGATCGACCAACGCCATCTCGCCCGGTTCGGCGGCACGCTCGGCGGCATCGACGACGAGCGTCGTCGCACCGAGTTCGCCGAACGCGGTGCACAGGCGCTCGAGCATCACGCCGCCGAAGGCGATGTGCGGGTTCGACACGACGGGCACGAAGCGCACGCGCGATTCGGCGAAGAGCTGGCGCAGGCCTTCGGCCTGGTCGTTGGGCGATTCGGTGGCGGGCATCGGAAGGGTGGATCGTTTCGAAGAGGGCATCGGCGTCAGGCGGGCTGCGCTGCGCGCTGCTCGGTCGCTGCGGGCGCCGTGAAGACGAGGTTCATCTCGCTGGCGTCGAGCCGGTAGGCGGCGCTGCCACCGCCGCGCAGAGCGCGTTGCACGAGGGCGCTGGCCGACAGGCGGTGCCAGTCCTCCGGAACCCGCTGGCCGTTGGCGACGCCGATCACCTTGAGCCTGTGCCGGATGGCGGCGTCGAGCGCCGGGCCGAGCTTGACGGCCTCGTCGATCTTGCTGAGCACGATGCCGGCGCAGGTGCTCGCTCGGTAGGCCACGACGACGTCCTCGATCGTCTCGCCCTGTGACGCGGCGTTGACGACGAGCAGACGCTGGATGCGTGAATGCGACAGCATGTCGAGCAGCTCGCGGGTGCGGGCGTCTCGCTGCGCCATGCCGGCGGTGTCGATCAGGACCATCTTCTTGGCCGCGAGCAGCTCGAGCAGGTCTTCGAGCGAAGCCCGGTCGTGCGCGGTGTGCACCGGCACGCCGAGGATGCGGCCGTAGGCGCGCAACTGCTCATGGGCGCCGACGCGGTAGGCGTCGAGCGTGATCAGGCCGAGGTTGGCGGCGCCGTGCTTGGTGGCGAAGGCGGCGGCGATCTTGGCGGTCGTCGTCGTCTTGCCGACCCCGGTGGCGCCGACCAGGGCGTAGACGCCGCCCCGGTCCTCGATGGCGTTCGTGCCTTCGTCGGTCGGCAGGTTGCGCTCGAGCACGTGCGCGGCCCAGGCCGCCTCGTCGACGACATCGGCACCGAGGCCGGCCGTCATCTTGCGAGCGAGCAGCGGCGAGAAGCCGCAGTCGAGCAGCTTTTGCGTCAGCCGCGCCTCGCCCGGTCGGCGCTGCAGGCGCTCCGTGAAGGCAAGCGCACCGAAGCGTTCCTCGATCAGACCCTTCATCGAGCGCAGTTCGGCGATCAGGTCCTGCTGGCGCGACGCCGCGGTCTCGAAGCCGTCGTCGCCGACAAGCCCGGGAACCCGGATGGGGTCGATGGCGATCGGCGGCTCGCGCAGCACCGGCGCGGTGCGCGCCGGGCGTTCGGTCATGCGCTGCTCGAGCACGCCCGCCGGCTCGGCGGGCACTTCCGCCGCGGCGGCATAGGCGTCGCGGGCGCGGCCGGTGGCCTTGATCGGAGCGGCTTCGCCGTCGCCGTCGTCGGCGCGAACGTCGAGGTGGCTGCCACGGGCCGGGGTGGACGGGTGGGTTCCGGCATCGCCGTCGAGCGCCGCACGGCGGCGCTTCAGCATGCGCGTGCGCACGTAGTCCTGGAACGAGAGCGTGCTCATCTGCAGCCGATCGACGTCGTCCTCGACGCTGCCGGGCTCGACGCGCTCGTCGAGAGACTTGCGGGTCCATGGGCGGGAGTCGCGCTCCGACACGGCAGACGTCGCGGCGCTCACCACCGGCACCTTGTCGGCGAGCTCGGCGAGCCGGCCGACGCCGTCGGGTGCCATCGCCAGCACCTCGACGCCACCGGCCGACGGCTTGGTCGAGAGCACGACGGCGTCGTCGCCGAGCGCCTCGCGCACGAGGCGCAGGGCTTCGCGCGACGTGCGCGCGGTAAATCGTTGGATGTTCATGTCGTCTCCGGCAAAGCCGTCTCGATGCAGGCACGCGTCCCGGCGGGGCAGCGCTCGTCAGTGCGGGTGGGGGTCATGCGGTGGCTCCGATGATCGAGCCGATGCGGATGGAATGGGTCTCGGGGATCTCGCTGTGCGAGAGCACCTTCAGGCGCGGCGCAGCCCGCTTGAGGAGGCGCGCCATCGGCGCGCGAATCATGTCGGGCACGAGCAGGCACGCCGGGTGGCCGAGGTCTTCCTGGCGCTTGGCCGACTCGGCGGCGCTTCGGGCCAGCGTGTCGGCGACGCCCGGATCGAGCGCGGCGCCGTGCGGCGAGCTCAGCGCCTGGGTGACCATGCGCTCGAGGTCGGGTTCGATGGCGATCACGTCGAGCTCTTTCACCGGGCCGTAGATCTGCTGGACGATCGACGGCGCCAGGTGAACCCGGATACGGCGCGCCAGCTCGGCCGGGTCGGTGACGGTGGCGGCTGATTCGGCCAGGCACTCGACGATCGAGCGCATGTCGCGGATGTGCACGCCCTCTTCGAGGAGCAGCTGCAGCACCTTTTGCAGTGCGGCGATGCCGACCATCTTCGGGATCACGTCTTCCATGAGTTTGGGCGCCAGCTTCGTCACGTGTTCCACCAGTTGCTGCGTCTCGACGCGGCCGAGCTGCTTGGCCGCTTGGAGCTGCATCAAGTGTGAGTGGTGGGTGGCGATGACGGTCGAGCAATCAACGACGGTAAAGCCGGCCATCTGGGCGGTCTCTCGCTGGCGCTCCTCGATCCACGTCGCCGGCAGGCCGAACGCCGGATCGGTGGTCGCCGTGCCGAGCAGCGGTGTCGTCGCCGCGCCCGGGTTGATCGCCAGCCACATGCCCGGGTAGGCCTCGCCTTCGCCGACGATCGCGCCGCGCAGGGTGAGACGGTAGAAGCTCGGCTTCAGCTCGAGGTTGTCGCGAATGTGCACCGGCGGCGGCAGGAAGCCGACGTCCTGGGCGAACTTGCGCCGCACGCCCTTGATGCGTGCCAGCAGGTCGCCCTGGCGCGCCTTGTCGACCAGGGCGATGAGGCGGTAGCCGACCTCGAGGCCGAGCGTGTCGACCGGCTGCAGGTCGTCCCAGGTCGCCTCGGCATTGGCTTCGGGCGGCGGTGGCACCGGCTTCGGCGCGTTCTTCGCCCGCAGTTGGCGCTGGTTCAGCATCCAGGCGCCGTAGCCGAGGCCGGAGGCGATGAGCAGGAAGACGACGTGCGGCATGCCCGGGATCGAGCCGAGCACGCCGAGGACGCCGGCGACGACGGCCAGCGAGCGCGGCGAGGAAAACACCTGGCTCGTGATCTGGGTGCCGACGTCGGCGTCCTTGCCGACCCGCGACACGACCATCGCCGCGGCGACGGAAATGAGAAGCGCCGGAATCTGCGCCACCAGGGCGTCGCCGACAGCGAGCAGGATGTAGCTGTCTGCCGCCTGCGCCGCCGACAGGTTGTGCTGGGCGACACCGTTGATGAAGCCGCCGATGATGTTGATGAAGAGGATGAGCAGGCCCGCCATCGCGTCGCCGCGCACGTACTTGCTGGCACCGTCCATCGAGCCGAAGAACTCGGCCTCGTCGCCGACCTCGGCGCGCCGCCGCTTAGCCTCCTTCTCGTCGATCAGGCCGGCGTTCATGTCGGCGTCGATCGCCATCTGCTTGCCGGGCATCGCGTCGAGCGTGAAGCGGGCGCCGACCTCGGCGATCCGCTCGGCGCCCTTCGTGACGACGACGAAATTGATGACGACCAGGATCGCGAAGACGATCAGGCCGACGGCGAAGTTGCCGCCGATGAGGAAGTGGCCGAACGACTCGATGACCTTGCCGGCGGCCGCCGCGCCGGTGTGGCCCTCAAGGAGGACGACCCGCGTCGACGCGACGTTGAGCGACAGGCGCAGCAGCGTCGTCAGCAGGATGACCGCCGGGAAGGCGGCGAAGTCGAGCGGCCGCACCATGTAGGCGGCGACCATCATCACCATCAGCGCCATCGCGATGTTGAAGGTGAAGAGCAGGTCGAGCGCGAACGGCGGCAGCGGCAGCACCATCATCGCCAGGATCATCACGACGACGAGCGGCGCCATGAGGGCCCGCATCGCCTTGGCGTTGGGGCCGAGCCAGGCCTGCATCTGTTGCGTGATCGGGTTCATGGGTGGGCGGTGACGAGTTGGTTCGGGTCGAGCTCGGGCGGCACGTCGAGCACGGGCAGCTCCGGCGGCATCGCCGCCTGGCCGGCCAGCGCGGCACGCAGCTGATAGACATAGGCGAGCACCTGGGCGACGGCGGCGAACAGCGCCGACGGAATCTCCCGGTCGAGCTCGGCGTGGGCGTAGAGCGCGCGCGCCAGCACCGGCGCCTGCAGCACCGGCACCTTCGCGCCTTCGGCGACATCGCGGATGCGCATGGCCAGCAGGTCGGCGCCCTTGGCGACGACTCGCGGGGCGCCCATGGTCTTGTCGTCGTACTTGAGCGCGACCGCATAGTGGGTCGGGTTCATGACGACGAGGTCGGCCTTCGGAACCGCCGCGAACATCCGCCGCTTCGTCATTTCGCGCATGCGCGCGCGCACCTTTGACTTGACCTCGGCGTTGCCCTCGAGCTCCTTGTTCTCCTGCTTGACTTCCTGGTGGCTCATCTTCAGCTTGTCGGCGTGCAGGCGCTTCTGCAGCGGCACGTCAACGAGGGCGAAGGCGGCGAGCGCCAGCAACAGCAGGCCGAGGCCGCCGGTCATTGCCGTCAACACCGCCGAGATGGCGCCGGGCAGCGGCAGGGCGAGCGCGCCGACGAAGCCATCGATGCGCAGGCCGAGCCATGTCGCGCCGGTCGCGCCGAGGACGAGCGCGAGCAGGCTGGCCTTGATGGCGTCGATCAGCTGCTTTTTCGAGAAGACGCGGCCGAGGCCGGCGAGCGGATCGATCGCCGACAGCTTCGGCGCCATGGTCTTCGCCGTCCAGGTCCAGCCGCCCATCGCGATGGCCGCCACCAGGGCGACCGCCATCGTGACGACGCCGAATGGAACGACGATCGCGAGCAGCAGGCGGGTGAGGTCGGCGAGGTGGTCGGCCATCGCCGTGGGCGAGACGACGTCGGCGCGGTCGAAGCTCAGCGTTCGCGACAGCGCATCCTTCAGCCAGTCGACGGCGCGCGGCGCGAGCAGGACCACGGCCGCGCCGCCGGCGGCCATCGCCGAGAAGTGGCCGAGGTCACGCGAGCGCGCGACCTGTCCCTCTTCCCGCGCCTTGTCGAGCTTGCGCTGCGACGCGGGAAGGTTCTTGTCCTGTGAGGAAGAGTCGGCCATGGCAAGGGAGGGGTCCGCCTCGATTGTTCCGGGCACCTCGCAAAACTTGAGCGGGATAAGGGCCCGGAAGGTCGGCCATTTCGCGATCGGGCGCCGCCTGCCAGCGCGCCGCGGCCGGCGGGCTGCATCCGGCCGCGGCCGGCCTGCGTATCGATCGGCAACCAACCAGGAGTTCACGCATGACCACACTCAGATCGCTCGCCGCCGGATCCACGCTCGCCCTCGCCGCCGTATCGATGCTCACGCTCGCGGGCTGCGCGATGGAGCCGATGACCGCCCCCGTCACGGTCGGCGGCGCGCCGATGTACCCGAGCAAGGACATCGTCGACAACGCCGTGAATTCCAAGGACCACACGACGCTGGTCGCCGCCGTCAAGGCGGCCGGCCTGGTCGAGACACTGAAGAGCCCCGGTCCGTTCACGGTCTTCGCGCCCACCAACGCGGCCTTCGACGCGTTGCCGGCCGGGACGGTCGACACCCTTCTGAAGCCGCAGAACAAGCCGGCGCTGACCAAGGTCCTCACCTATCACGTGGTGGCCGGCCGGATGGACGCAGCGGCGCTGAAGCGGGCCATCGCCGCCGGCGGTGGCAAGGCGACGCTGACGACCGTGGCCGGCGGCAAGCTGACCGCGACCACCAGCGGCGGCATGATCATGGTCACCGACGAGTCGGGCGGCACCGCCCACGTGACCATCGCCGACGTCTACCAGTCGAACGGCGTGATCCACGTCGTCGACAAGGTGCTCCTGCCGAAATAGGCCCCTCGCTTTCCCGCTCCGACGGCACGCCACGGCGTGCCGTTCGTCCGTCGGGAGTCAGGCCGGGTCGGTCGCGAAGGCCTTCGGTGCGACGCGGCGGATCTTCTCCTCGAGCGTCGCCCGGGTGAACGGCTTGACGAGGTAGCCCGCTGCGCCTTCCTGCGCGCAGCGCACGATGTCGTCCTTCTTCGCCTCGGCAGTGACCATCAGCACCGGCAGGTGGCGCAGGCGGTCGTCCTTCTTGATCGCGAACAGCAGCTCGAAGCCGTTCATCGTCGGCATGCCGATGTCGGTGATGACGAAGTCGTACCTTCCCGCGCGCAGCCGCTCGAGCGCCGCGGCGCCGTCGGTGGCCTCGTCGACATCCTCGAATCCCATCTCTCGCAGCACGCCGCGCAGGACGCGTCGCATGGTCGAGAAGTCGTCGACGATCAGGAAATGCACGGGCGGCACCGGTGGTGGCACGTCAGCGCGGCGCCACCGGCGGCAGCAGCGACGACGGCGTCGCCAGGATCGATTCGGCAGCGGCGGCGAAGTCGCCCTCGTCCTGCCCCGGCCCGATCTTGAGCAGGCGGTCCTCGGCCTCGCGGTTCATCACGATGACGCTGATGCGCCGGTTCAGCGGGCTTTGCGGCTCCTCGACCAGGAACAGCTTGCTCGACGCCATGCCCTGGACGAGGAGCATGCGGTCGTCTGGCAGGCCGCCCGCGACGAGTTCGCGACGCGACGCGTTGGCACGGTCGCTCGAGAGCTCCCAGTTGCTGTAGCCGCGCTCGCCTCCGGAGAACGGCTGGGCGTCGGTGTGACCCTCGAGCGTGATGTGGTTCGGCACGTCGGACAGGACATGCCCGATCTCGTGCAGCAGCTCGCGCATGTAGGGCTTGACGATCGCGCTGCCGCTGTCGAACATCGGCCGGTTCTGCTCGTCGGTGATCTGGATTCGCAGGCCGTCGCGGGTCATGTCGAGCCGGATCTGCGACTTCATCGCCGCCAGCTTCGGGCTGGCCGCCAGCGCCTCCTCGACCTTGCCCTTCAGGGCCTCGAGCTTGGCCAGCTCCGTCCGCTTCTGCTCCGCCTGCAGGGCCTTGAGGTTGAGGAGTCGACGCCTGGCGGGAACGTCGCCGTCCTTGACCTGCCCGGTCGATCGGGTCAGGTCGGCGCCGCCGCCGCGAACGACGAATGACGAATCGCCCGAGCCGCTGCCGCCCATCAGCGAGACCTTGAGC
>JBBRFB010000023.1:0-31873 GCA_038225015.1 Burkholderiales bacterium | reverse complement strand
TCATTGCCAAACCATTGGGCGACGACGACATCCAGAACCTGGCAGCCTGGTTCTCGTCGATCCGCGTCGAAGCCACGGCGCCCTGAGCCGCAGCCGGGAGCTCAGTTCCCGGTGCTGTTGGGGCTGCGCCAGCTGCGCTCGAACGGCAGCCGCCAGGCGTGCGGTGCAATCAACTGGTGCACCGACTTGGGCCCCCATGATCCCGGCGCGTACAGCCGCACCGGTGGTGGCGCGTCCAGCAGCGGTATCGACACCTGCCACAACCGTTCGATGCCCTCAGCGCTGTTGAAGAGCGTGTGGTCGCCGCGCATGGCGTCCAGGATCAACCGTTCATAGGCTTCCAGCACTTCGCCGGCCAGACCGGTGTCGTGCATCGCAAACTGCAGGCTCAGCTTGTCCAGCCGCATGCCCGGCCCCGGGCGCTTGCCGTAGAACGACAGGCTCATCTTCGACGCGTCGGCCAGGTCGAAGGTGAGATGGTCGGGGCCCTGCGCACCCACCCCAGAACCGGGCGGAAACATGCTTTTGGGCGGCTCGCGAAAGGCGATGCTGATGATGCGCTGGCCCTCAGCCAGGCGTTTGCCGGTGCGCAAGAAGAAAGGCACGCCGGCCCAGCGCCAGTTGTCGATGAAACACTTCAAGGCGATGAAGGTTTCGGTTTCCGACTGCGGGTCCACCCCGGGCTCGTCGCGGTAGCCGCTGTACTGGCCACGCACCACGTCGGCTGGCAGGATGGGCAGCATGCTGCGGAAGACCTTGTTCTTTTCCTCGCTGATGGGCTGCGGTTCCAGCGCCGTGGGCGGCTCCATCGCCATGAAGGCCAGGATCTGGAACAGGTGCGTCACCACCATGTCGCGGTAGGCGCCGGTCTGCTCGTAGAAAGAAGCGCGCTGCGCCAGGCCCAGGGTTTCGGGCACATCAATCTGCACATGGTCGATGAAGTTGCGGTTCCAGATCGGCTCGAACAGGCCGTTGGCGAAACGAAAGGCGAGGATGTTCTGGGCCGGTTCCTTGCCGAGGAAGTGGTCGATGCGGAAGATCTGCTCCTCGGCGAAGACCTCGTGCAGCCGGCTGTTCAGCGCCACCGCGCTGGCGAGGTCGGTGCCGAAGGGCTTTTCCATGACGATGCGCGACTGCGCCACCAGTCCGGCCTCGCCGAGCAGGCGCACCGCCGGCAGCGCGGCGCTCGGCGGCACGCTCAGGTAGTGCAGGCGGCGGCTTTCCCCGCCGATGCCGGCTTCGGCACGTTCCACGGCGGCGCGCAAGACGGCCGCGCCGGCGGCCAGCGGCACGTAGTCGAGCGTGCGCGCGAAGGCCTCCCAGTTGGCGTCGGTCACCTTGCGGCTGGGCGACTCGTCGAGGGCGCCGCGGGCGATGACGCGGAAGGCCTCGGCGTCGATGTCCTCGAGCGACACGCCAATGATCCGGCAGGCCGGAATGAAGCCCGAGGTGCATAGGTGGTAGAGGCCCGGCAGGAGCTTGCGCCGCGCCAGGTCGCCGGTGGCGCCGAAGAGCACCACGACCTGCGCGAAGCGCGGTCCGACGCCGGGGGGAATCTTCGTCATTCAGGTCTCCCGCGGCCAGGCCGCTCGCAATTGAGGTCCGACGGAAGTATCGGACCGTACATGCCTGCGCGACAGGGTTACTCTGGAGGGAGGACGATCGCCCCGGTCGACCAGGAGAGATCATGGCGGATTTCGAAGTCGCAGAGACGTTGCCGCTCACCGACGGCGTTCAGGCCGACCTGCGCCCGCAGTGGAACGTCGACGGCCGGTCGATCGTGTTCGAGCGCGCGACGGCGACCGGGTCGATGCTGCTGCGCGCCGAGTGGCGTGGCGCCGGGCTGGCGAAGATCGAGCCCCTCGACCTGTGCAACCGGGGCGCAACGCGGACGCAGGGGCGGGCGGCGTTCTTTGCGCAGGACGACTTCGCCTTCGTCAGCAATCGATCCGGTTCTCCGGCCATCTGGCGGGCTCACCTCGGCACGGGCCTGCTCGAACAGCTCACGCTGCCTGCCGCGGACGAAGCCGACTACGGGCCGACGGCACGAGCGGACTCCGACGGACACTTCGCCTACTTCCGGATCATCGGCTCGGGCAAGCCGCATCTCTTCGTCGGCCGGCTCGGCGAAACGATCCAGCCGCTCGCGACCGGTCGGCACGACGGCGACCAGCCCTGGTTCATGCCGACGGCCGCGCGTCTGGTCTTCCACTCCACCCGCGACGGCGATCACGGCGTGTTCGTGCGCGAGGTCGATCAGGCGGCCAAGGCCAGGAGGCTGGCGCCGGCCGACGAAGCGACACCGTACGTGACGCCGTTCCCCTCGACCGACGGCGAGCACATCGTCTTCGCCAGCGCGGCGTCGGGGGTCAGCCAGATCCACGTGATGCGGAGCGACGGGACGGGCCGCCAGCAGTTGACCTTCGACAGCGTGCCGTCGTGCTTTCCCGCCTGGGCGCCGGACCGGGACGATGTGCTCTTCGTCCGCGGTGACCCGTCCCGCCCGACCGGCCGGCTGATGCTGATGCGACTGCGCCGGCTGTCGTGAGCCGGGAGGCAACCGCCTCTGACTAGACGACCTGGCGTTCGCGTCCCGCCCAGTAGGGCTTGCGCAGGTCCTTCTTCAGAATCTTGCCGGTGGGGTTGCGCGGCAACTCGGCGACGACGTCGTTTGTCTTCGGGCACTTGAACGACGCCAGCCGTTCGCGGCACCAGGCGAGCAGCTCGTCGGTGTCGATCGTCGCGCCGGGAGCGGCGACGACCACCGCCTTGGGCACCTCGCCCCAGCGCTCGTCGGGCACGCCGATCACGGCCACGTCCTGGAGCGACGGGTGCTCGGCCAGCACGCGCTCGATCTCGGCCGGGTAGATGTTCTCGCCGCCGCTGATGATCATGTCCTTGATGCGGTCGGTGACGTAGATGTAGTCGTCAGCGTCCATGTGGCCGCCGTCGCCGGAACGCAGCCAGCCGTCGGCCGTGATCGTCGCCGCGGTCGCTTCCGGCTGGCCCCAGTAGCCGCCCATGACCTGCTCGCTGCGGACCCAGATCTCGCCGGGCGCGCCGACCGTCACCGGCTCGCCGGTGACGGGGTCGCGAATCTCGATCTCGACGCCGGCGATCGCCTGGCCCGCCGACACCAGGCGGTGCGCGACGGCGAGGTCGGCGTGATCGGCCGGGCCGAGCACGCTGACGACACCCGACTGCTCGGTCATGCCGTAGACCTGCTGCATCACGCCCGGAAAGAGCTTGAGCGACGCCCGCATTACCGGCAGCGGCATCGGCGAGGCGCCGTACGACAACGCCTTCAGGCTCGAGTAGTCGCGCTCGGCGGCGCCGGGCACCTGGTTCATCACGGCCATCAGCGCCGGCACGTAGAAGGTGTGCGTGATCTTCTCGGCCTCGATCATGGTCAGCGCCGCCGCCGGGTCGGGCATGCGCATCATGAAGATCCGCGCCCCCGAGTTCACCGCCATCAGCGAGTAGCTCGTGCCGCCGACATGGAACAGCGGCATCGCGACCTGGGCCCGCGACCCGGGGCCGAAGTCCTGGCTCTGCGACACATGGCGCGAGTGCGCCACCATGCCGCGGTGGGTGAGCATCGTGCCCTTTGGAAAGCCGGTCGTGCCCGAGGTGTACAGCTGCACGAAGCAGTCGCCCGGCGCGGCAGGGTGGGCCCGCGCATCGGGCTCGTGCGCGGATAGCCAGCCTTCGTACTCGTCGTCGGGCCCGCCGATCCGGATGACACGCTCGACGGCCGGCAGGTGGGCGCGGAGCTTCTCGACGGCGCCGGCGAACTCGGGCCCGACGAAGAGCAGCCGCGCCTTCGCATCGTTGATCACGTAGGCGATCTCCGGCGGAGCGAGCCGGAAGTTGACCACAGCGTTGGCGGTGCCGACCTGCGCGCAGGCGAGCGTGAGCTCGAGGCACGACGGGTGGTTGAGGTCGAGCACGGCGATCCGGTCGCCGGGCTTCAGGCCGCTGGCTCGCTGCGCCGCGGCGTTGCGGCGCACCCGCCGGGCCAGCTCGGCCCACGTCCGGTGGGTGTCGCCGAAGGTGATGGCGATGGCGTCGGGCTGCTGCCGTTCCCAGTGGGCCAGGATCGAGGTGAAGTCGGCGGGCTCGGACATCGTGCGGCCTCCTGGTTGACGCCCCGGAAAGGCCCGGGTGGCGAAGGGTACGACGTGGGTCCGGCCCGGTCCAGCCTTCTAGAATCAACGCTTTCGCGATCCTTGTTGCAGGAACCCTCCCATGCCACTCGTCTCCATGCGCCAACTCCTCGATCACGCCGCCGAGAACGGCTACGGCATTCCCGCCTTCAACGTCAACAACCTCGAGCAGGTGCAGGCGGTGATGATGGCCGCCGACGAAGTCGGCGCGCCGGTCATCCGGCAGGCGAGCGCCGGCGCCCGCAAGTACGCCGGTGAGCCCTTCATCAAGCACTTGATCGAGGCCGCACTCGAGAGCTGGCCGAAGATCCCGCTCGTCATGCACCAGGACCACGGGCAGAGCCCGACCGTGTGCAAGAGCGCGATCGACCTCGGCTTCTCGTCGGTGATGATGGACGGCTCGCTCGAGGCCGACGGCAAGACCATCGCCAGCTACGACTACAACGTCGACGTGACGAAAAACGTCGTCGACATGGCGCACGCGCGCGGCGTCACCGTCGAGGGCGAGCTCGGCTGCCTGGGCTCGCTCGAGACGATGCGTGGCGACAAGGAAGACGGCCACGGCACCGAGTCGACGATGACACGCGAGCAGCTCCTCACCGACCCCGAGCAGGCCGCCGACTTCGTCAAGCGCACGCAGCTCGACGCGCTGGCCATCGCCATCGGCACCAGCCACGGCGCCTACAAGTTCACCCGCAAGCCCACGGGCGACATCCTCGCCATCGACCGCATCAAGGAGATCCATCGCCGGATCCCGACCACGCATCTCGTGATGCACGGTTCGTCGAGCGTGCCGCAGGACTACCTTGCCGAGATCCGCCTCTTCGGCGGCGACATGAAGGAGACCTACGGCGTGCCGGTCGAGGAGATCCAGGAAGCGATCAAGCACGGCGTGAGGAAGATCAACATCGACACCGACATCCGCCTCGCGATGACGGGCGCGATCCGCCGCTATCTCGCCGAGCATCCGGAGAAGTTCGACCCACGCGACTACCTGAAGCCGGCGCGCGAGGCGGCGAAGAAGGTCTGCCGCGAACGCTACCTGCAGTTCGGCTGCGAGGGCCAGGCGGCGAAGATCACCGCCATGCCGCTGGCCGGTGTCGCCCGCCGCTACGCCCAGGGCGAACTCGCGCAGACCGTGCGTTGAAGGCGCCGTGACGCTCGCGCCGATGGCCCGCACCGGCCCCGGGAACGCCGAGGCGAGCGGCTCGCCGGCTCTCCTCGAGAGCTCGCTGCACTCGCTGCCGCTGATCGCTCGCGGCAAGGTGCGCGACAACTACGCCGTCGGCGACGACCGCATGCTCATGGTCGCCAGCGACCGGCTGAGCGCCTTCGACGTCGTCATGGGCGAGCCGATTCCCGGCAAGGGCCGCATCCTCACCCAGATGGCGCTCTTCTGGTTCGCCAGGCTCGGCCACATCGTGCCCAACCACCTGACCGGCGACGACCCCGAGAGCGTTGTCGCGGCCGACGAGCGCGACCAGGTGCGCGGCCGCTCGATGCTCGTGCGGCGCCTGAAGCCACTGCCGATCGAGGCCGTGGTGCGCGGCTACCTGGCCGGCAGCGGCTGGAAGGAATACCAGGCGAACGGCGCGGTCTGCGGCGTCATGCTGCCGCCGGGCCTGCAGAACGCGTCGAAG
This sequence comes from Burkholderiales bacterium, assembly GCA_038225015.1. Classification (GTDB taxonomy): domain Bacteria; phylum Pseudomonadota; class Gammaproteobacteria; order Burkholderiales; family Burkholderiaceae_C; genus Schlegelella_A. The sequence goes on along the minus strand of JBBRFB010000023.1, from coordinate 26,067 downwards.
CTGCCGGCGCCGATCTTCACGCCGGCGACCAAGGCCGAGAGGGGCGAGCACGACGAGAACATCGACTTCGACCACGCCGCCGACGTCGTCGGCGCCGAACTCGCCGGGCGGATGCGCGACATCGCGATCCGCCTCTATGTCGAGGCCGCGGCCTTCGCGGCGACGAAGGGCATCATCATCGCCGACACCAAGTTCGAGTTCGGCCTCGACGACGCCGGCACGCTGACCCTGATGGACGAGGTGCTCACGCCCGACTCGTCGCGCTTCTGGCCGGCCAAGGGCTACGCGCCGGGCAGCAACCCGCCGAGCTACGACAAGCAGTTCGTCCGCGACTGGCTCGAAGCCGTGCGCGTCGACGGCCAGCCGTGGCCGAAGACGCCGCCGGCGCCGCGGCTTCCGCCCGAGGTCGTCGAGGCGACCTCGCGCACCTACCGCCAGGTGCTGGAGCGGATCACGGGCTGAAGCGAAGCACCGCGCGGCATCGGCATCGGCAGAGCGCGCCGCGCCTCGTTCCGGTCAGAACATCACCATGCTCAGCTTGCGCCGATAGGCGTCGATGACGGGGTCGCTCGACGCCGTCGCGAGCTTGCCGGCGATCTCGAGCGCACCGGCCTTCGGTGCTGCATCGGCCTTGACCGCCGGAGCGGGCTTCTTCATCACCTCGAGGATGGCGACGTAGGCCTTGCGGGCGGCGCCGTCGTGCCACGCCTTGTCGCGCATCAGGATCTCGAGCAGCTGATCCATCGCCTCGGTGAACTCGCCGCCGGCGAAGTGGCCTTGCGCCAGCTCGAAGCGGGCCGCGAAGTCGCGCTTGTCGGCGGCCAGCGCCGCCTCGAGATCGGCGCGCGGGCGTGCCGTGGCGGCTGCTTCCTTGGCCTCGATCCATTGCCCGGCGGCGACCAGCCGCAGGTCGAGCACCGGGTTGGTGGCGACCGGCTCGAAGGCCTTGCGCGCGTCGGCGACGCGGTCGGCACCGAGCAGGGCGCGCAGGTAGTCGTAGCGCGCGTTGTCGTTGGCCGGGTTGGTGGCCACGGCGGCCTGCAGGCGGTCGATCGCGCTCTCGGTGTCGCCCTCGGCGAGGAGTTCCTCGGCGATCAGGGCGTCTTCCTCGGCCGCCCGCGCCTCGGGGCTGGGCACATGCTTGTCGAGGAACGTGCGCACCTCGGCCTCGGGCAGCGCGCCGACGAAACCGTCGACCGGCTGGCCACCCTTGAAGAGGACGCAGAACGGAATGCTGCGAACGCCGAACATCTGCGACAGCTGCGAGGCGATCTCCTGCTCCTCGTCGGCGTTCAGCTTGGTCAGCCTGAACCCCCCGTCGTACTCGGTCTCGAGCTTTTCGAGGAGGGGGCCGAGTGTCTTGCACGGGCCGCACCACGGCGCCCAGATGTCGAGCAGAACGGGTTGTGCCATCGACGCCGTGATGAGCTCGGCCTCGAAGTTCTGATGGGTGATGTCGAGCATGGTGGCAAATTGTGGCAAGTGCAGGGGGAAGTCGATGCGCCATTGTCGGGCCGGCAGCGTGCCGGTGGGCGCGGCTGCGCCAGGTCTCGCCCGAAGCAAGGCGTCGCACCCGGTAGCTGACGCCGCGCCGCCTACAATTCAAGGCTTCGTCACGCAACCGGAGCGAGCCGCAGTGAGCAGCAGCGTCCCCGCGGTCGTCGGCGTGGTCATGGGCTCCAGCAGCGACTGGGAGACGCTGGTCGCCGCCACCGAGATCCTCGCCGAGTTCGGCATCGCCCACGAGGCCCGCGTCGTCTCCGCGCATCGCATGCCCGACGACCTCTTCGCCTACGCCGAAGCCGCTGCCGGGCGCGGCCTCAGGGCCATCATCGCCGGCGCCGGCGGCGCCGCCCACCTGCCCGGCATGCTGGCCGCCAAGACGACCGTGCCGGTGCTCGGCGTGCCGGTCGCGAGCCGCCAGCTGCAGGGGCTCGACTCGCTCTACTCGATCGTGCAGATGCCGCGCGGCATTCCGGTGGCGACCTTCGCCATCGGCAGTGCCGGCGCTGCCAACGCGGCACTCTTCGCGGTGGCGATGCTGGCCGGCGCCGACCCGGCGCTGCGGGCCCGGCTCGACGACTACCGCGCCCGGCAGACGGCGGCGGCACGGGCGATGACGGCCGAGCTGAAGTGAGCGCGCCGGCCGCCGAGCAGACGAAGTCCGGCGCTCCCCTCCTGCCCGGCGCCGTGCTCGGCGTTCTCGGTGGCGGCCAGCTCGGCCGGATGTTCGTGCACGCGGCGCAGCGGCTCGGCTTCGAGACCGTGGTGCTCGACCCCGATCCCGCCAGCCCCGCCGGCCGCGTCGCCCACGAGCACGTCCGCACCGCCTACCTCGATGTCGGCGGCTTGGCCCGGATGGCCGAGCGCTGCGCCGCGGTGACGACCGAATTCGAGAACGTTCCGGCAGCGGCGCTCGCCACCCTCGCCGAACACTTGCCGGTGGCGCCGGGCGCCGCGGCGGTGTCGATCTGCCAGGACCGGGCCGAGGAAAAGGCGCTCTTCGGGCGCTCCGGTGTCGCCTGCGCGCCGCACGCCGTGCTCCGACGCGGCGCGGCGCTGGCCGAGGTCGATGCGTCGCTCCTGCCCGGCATCCTGAAGACGACCCGGCTCGGCTACGACGGCAAGGGCCAGCGACCGGTCGCCGACCGCGCCGCGCTGGCGGCCGCGTTCGCGGTGCTCGACGCCGACTGCGTTCTCGAGAAGCGCCTGCCGCTGGCGGCCGAGGTCAGCGTCATCGTCGCCCGCGGCGCCGACGGCAGCTCGGTGCACCTGCCGGTGCAGGAGAACCTGCACCGCGACGGCATCCTTGCCCTGACGCGGGTGCCGCCTTCGTCGGCCGCGATCGGCCCGACGCAGCTCGCCGAGGCGGCGGCGTGGGCGCATTGCATCGCCGCGGCGCTCGACTACGTCGGCGTCCTGTGCGTCGAGTTTTTCGTCCTCGCCGACGGCTCGCTCGTCGCCAACGAGATGGCGCCGCGGCCGCACAACTCGGGCCACTACAGCGTCGACGCCTGCGACGTCTCGCAGTTCGAGCTGCAGGTACGGGCGATGGCGTCGCTGCCCCTGGTCGAGCCGCGCCAGCATTCGCCTTGCGTGATGCTGAATCTGCTCGGCGACCTCTGGGTCGACGCCGCCGGCCGCGAGCGCACGCCCGACTGGGCCGGCCTGCTCGCCCTGCCCGGCGCGCATCTGCACCTCTACGGCAAGGCCGAGGCGCGACCGGGCCGCAAGATGGGCCATGCGACTTTCACCGCGCCGACCGCGGTCGCCGCCGAGGCAGTCGCCGCGCGCTGCGCTGCGCTGCTCGACATCGCCGCCTGGAACCGGTCGTGATCGTCGACGGGCTGGATCCGGCGGCGATCGGGCAGGCGGCGGACCGGCTCGCCGCCGGCGAGCCGGTGGCCTTCGCCACCGAGACCGTCTACGGGCTGGGCGCCCGCGCTGACGACGACGCCGCCGTCGCGAAGGTGTTCGCCCTCAAGGGCCGACCGGCCGCGCACCCGCTCATCGTCCACGTCGCCGACCGGGCCGGCGCCGAAGCGTTCGCGGTGGCGCCGCTCTCGCCGCTGGCCGAGCGGCTGCTCGACGCCTTCTGGCCCGGGCCGCTCACCGTCATCGTCGCCCGCCGGCCCGGCATGGCGGCGGCCGCGGCCGGCGGCCAGGCGACGATCGGCCTGCGCTGCCCGGCCCACCCGGTGGCCCACGCCCTTCTGGCCGCCGCCGCGCAACGTGGCGTCGCCGGCGTCGCCGCGCCGAGCGCCAACCGCTTCGGCCGCGTCAGCCCGACGACGGCGGCGCACGTCGCCGCGGAGTTCGGCGCCGACCTCCTCGTCCTCGACGGCGGCGCCTGCCGGGTCGGCATCGAGTCGGCCATCGTCGACTGCACGGGCGATCGACCGGTGCTGCTCAGGCCTGGCGTCCTGACTGACGCCGCCATCGAGGCAGCGGCCGGCCTGCCGCTGGCGGCCGCCGACGCCGCATCGCCGCGCGCGCCCGGCACGCTGGCGTCGCATTACGCGCCCGAGGCGACGGTGCGGCTGATGTCGGGCCCGATGCTGCGCGCCGCCCTCGACCTGCTCGGCTCGGAGGCCATCGAGCTGGCGGTATATTCCCGCTCGGTGCCCTCGGGCGTGGCCCCCGGGGCCCGGCACCGACGCATGCCGGCCCGTCCCGAGCAGGCTGCCCACGAATTGTTTTCCGTCCTGCGCGAACTCGATGCCGGGGGCGCGCATCTGATCTGGGTCGAGGAACCGCCCCCGGGCCCCGAGTGGGCCGGCGTGCGCGACCGCCTTCATCGCGCCGCGGCGAAGTGAACCCTGTCCCTGTCCTGGAGTCCTGAATGAGATTGAACGCAAGCAATGCGCGCCGGCGGGCGCTGGTGGGCGTCGTGCTGCTCGGCGCGCTGCTCGTCGCCTCCTGCGGCGGCGGCGACCAGGTGAACTCGTTCTCGGCGTCGCGCGTGATCGCGCTCGGCGACGAGACGAGCGTCATCGACGACTACCAGGGCAACGGCAACGGGCGCAAGTACAGCGTCAACGCCACGGTCTCCGAGACGGATCCGACACTCGACTGCGCCTTCAACCCGCTCTGGGTCCAGTCGCTGGCGACGCACTACGGGCTCGTCTTTCCCCAATGCAACAAGGGCGCCAATCCGGTGCCGTCACCGCGCAGCCGGATCCGGGCGATGAACGGGGCCCGCGCTGCCGACCTCGCCGCGCAGATCGATGCGCAGATCGCCGAGAGCCCGATCGGCACCGGCGACCTGGTGAGCGTACTGGTCGGCGAGAACGACGTCCTCGCGCAGTACGCCACGTACCCGTCGACCGGCGAGCCGCAGCTGATCGCCAACGTCGAGGCCGCCGGCGCCGAGGTCGCGCGCCAGGTCAACCGGTTGGCCGATTTCGACGCCCGCATCGTCGTCTCGACGATTCCCGACGTCGGCGTCACGCCGTATGCGCTCGCCGAGCGCGCGGCGCATGCCGACATCGATCGCGCCGCGCTGCTGACCCGGATGAGCGCGCGCTTCAACGCCTCGCTGCGGGCGACGCTGATCAACGATGGTCGGCGGGTCGGGCTGGTCGTCTTCGACGAGCTGATCTCCGTGGTCGCCCGCTACCCCGGGCTGAACGGCTTCGTCAACACCACCACCGGCGCCTGCGATCTCAGCCAGTCGATGCTCGTGCCGCCGTCCATTCTCGACTGCACGTCGCTGACCCTCGTCGACGGCGCCAGCGGCCTTTCCAACCTCTGGGCCGACGACCGCCACGTCAGCGCCGGCGCCCAGCTGTCGCTCGGCACGCTCGCCGTCGACCGGGCCCAGCGAAACCCGTTCTGAGTCAACGCCGGCCGTCAGGGCCGGCGCAACGCCGACGCCGCGGGGGCGGTGTCGTCCGCGGTCCAGTCGATGAGTGCCTCGAGGGCTGCCCGCACGGCCGGCCTCGCGACATCGGCGTTCGGGTCGTTGACGATCGCGACGAGCACGTAGCGGCGGCCGGAATCGCCCAGCACGTAGCCGGCGACGCCGCCGACGTCGCGCAGTGAACCGGTCTTCAGGTGCGCGCGTCCGTACGAGGCTCGGGCGCGGCGCAGTGTGCCGTCGACGCCGGCGACCGGCAGCGAGCTGATCAGCTCGGCCATCACCGGGCTGGCCCAGGCGGCTTGCAGCAGGCGGCCGAGCATCCGCGCCGTCAGTCGCGTGTCGCGCGACAGCCCCGAGCCGTTGGCAATGGTGGCACCGACGGCGCTGCCGGTGCGCTCTTTCAGGAACTGCTGCAGCACGGCGCGCGCCGCCTCGGGCGTGCCGGCGCCTCGCAGCGTCGCGCCCAGCGTCAGGAAGAGCTGCTGCGCCATGACGTTGTTGCTCAGCTTGTTGATGTCGCGAACAACGTCGGCTAGCGGCGGCGAGTGGACTTCGAAGGTCGGTGGGCCCGTCGGCGCGGCGCCGTCGCGCACCACGCCGCCGAGGCGTCCGCCGAGCTCCTTCCACATCCCGACCAGGGCGCGCTCGTTGTAGCGCTTCGGGTCGGCGTAGGCCACGGCCCAGACCTTCTCGCCGCAGGCGCCCGGGAAGACACCGTCGAGACGCAGCCGCGCCGGGTCGGTGAAGTCACCCTTCAGGGCATCGCGCCAGTCGCGGCCCCGCGCCTGGCAGGGCCCCGCGACGAGCGGAATGGCGGTGTCGACGCGCACGCCGTCGAGCGGTGGGTCGGCGCTCACGGTGGCGATGCCGCGAGTCGCGTCGGGCGTGATCGTCAGCAGTACCGACTTGAAGTTGAGCATCAGCGCGTCGGCGGCAACGTTGTACGGACGTAACGGCTCGCCGTCGAACTCGGCGGGGTTGCTCTCGCCGGGTGCGAACGCGCTGCGGTCGAGGACGATGTCGCCGCGGATCTCGCGCACGCCCGCCTGCTGCACGCGGCGCAGCAGCAGCCACATCCGCTCGAGCACCAGCTTCGGGTCGCCGCTGCCCTTGATCACGAGGTCGCCGTCGAGGACGCCGCCGGCGATCGGCCCGCGCAGCCAGACCGGCGTCGTCCACGACCAGGCCGGGCCGAGGAGCTCGAGCGCGGCGAACGTCGTCACCAGCTTCATGAGCGACGCCGGATTGACGGGGCGGTCGGCCTGCCAGGCGAGGCGGGGCTCCGTCGCACCGACCTCCTGGACCCAGGCCGCGAGCGATTCGCGCGCGATCGGGCCGCGGGCCAGCGCCACCTCGGCCTCGGCCGGCAGCACCCGGGGCGCCGCGGCGGCCGGGGCGACGACGGCCGCGAGCCCGGCGAGCGCGAGGCCCGCGAGGCGCGCGGCAACGGTCGATCCGGGCGTCATGGCGCCATGATGGCATGCAGCGACGGCCGGACCGGCCGCTAAACTGAAGTCATGCATCACGGCAGACTCCGCCGCGCGGCGCGGCGCGGCGCCCCTCCTCGCCGCCCGCGCTGCGAGCGCGAATGACGGCGCTCCTCGCGTTCGACACGGCGACGGAACGGCTGGCGATCGGCGTCGCCCGCGACGAGCGGCAATGGACGCACGAGGGCGAAGGCGGGGCCCAGGCCTCTGCCGTCCTCATCCCGGCCTTGCGGGCCCTGCTTGCGACCGCCGGGGTCGGCCTCGCCGACCTCGACGCCATCGCCTTCGGGCGTGGGCCCGGCGCCTTCACCGGCCTGCGCACCGCCTGTGCCGTGGCGCAGGGCCTGGCCTTCGGCGCCGGCAAGCCGGTGCTGCCGATCGACACCCTGCTGATCGTGGCCGAAGACGCCCGCTCGCTGGCCGGCGTGGACGCCGGCACCGACTTCGAGGTCTGGGCGCTGCTCGATGCGCGCATGGACCAGATCTATGCCGCCCGCTACCTGCATCGGGGCGACAGTTGGCGGCTGCTCGACGCGCCGGCGCTCACCGACTGCGAGGCGCTCGGCCGGCGCTGGCGCGAGGAGCCGCCGCTTGCCGTTGCCGGCAACGCGCTGGCGGCCTTCGCCGACCGCTTGCCGACGGGGACGGCGCGGCGCATCGACGCCGCGGCGCCGCGCGCCGCGCCCTTGCTGCGGCTGGCCGGCGAGTCCTGGCGGGCCGGCGCCGGCGTCCGTCCGGCCGACGCGCTGCCGCTGTACGTGCGCGACAAGGTCGCTCAGACGACGGCGGAGCGCGACGTCGCACGCGTCGCCGGCGCGGCCCGATGAGCGCCTGCCTGGCCGGTGCCGTCGACGGCCCGGCGAGCGTGCAGCCGATGACGGTCGCCGACCTCGACGAGGTCATGGTGCTCGAGCGCGCGGTGTATGCGTTTCCATGGACCCGGGGCAATTTCGTCGATTCGCTGGCGGCCGGTTACATCGCGTGGGTCCTGCGCGACGGGGCGGCCGGGCTGATCGGCTACAGCGTCGCGATGCCCGGCGTCGACGAGATGCACCTGCTCAACATCACGGTGGCGTCGGGCTTGCGCCGGCAAGGTCACGCCCGTCGCGTGCTGAACGAACTCGACGCGGCCGCCCGCCGCGCGGGAACGTCGATGCTGTGGCTCGAGGTTCGCGAAAGCAATGCCGAGGCGCGCTCGGCGTACCAGCGTCTCGGCTTTGCCCACGTCGGCAAGCGCAAGGGCTACTACCCGGCGGTCGGCGGGCGCGAGGACGCGGTCGTCATGCGCCGCGCGACCGCCGCCGCCGGCGACGGGGGACTCCATGCGGTGGACTGAGCGACAGCAGGCGATGCTGCGCGAGATGGGCGTGCCGCTGCCGGTTCGACCCGGCGCGTCGGCGCTACCGGCTGCCGTGCCGCCGAGCCGCCTCGGGCGCGACGTACCGCGACCCGAGCCGGCCCTGCCAGTGCGAGCGCCAGCGGTCGCGTTGGCAGCTCGTGAAGAGACCCGGTCGTTCGCCGTCCCGTGTCCGCCGGCGCTGGCCGCCGGCACCGACGCCGGCCCCGCCGACTGGCTGGTGGTCGGCGACCCGGTCGATGCCGCCGAGGGCGACGCCGGCGGCGCGGCGCAGCCGCTGCAGGACCAGCTGCTCGCCGGCATGCTGCGAGCCGTGCGCGTCTCGCGCTCCGCGTCCGGCCGCGGCGGCCGCGCCTGCTTCGCGACGGCGGTGCTCGACGAACCGGCCGCGGCGACCGGCGTCGGGGCGCTGGCCGGCGTCGTCGATGCGGTGCGACCGCGTGTCATCGTCGCCCTCGGCCGCGCCGCGGCGCAGGCGCTGCTCGGCGTCGACGAGTCGGTCGGCAAGCTGCGCGGCCGGGTCCACGATTGCCGCGGCGTGCCGGTGATCGCGAGCTTCGCGCTTGCCTACCTGCTGCGTCATCCGCACGACAAGGCGAAGGCCTGGGCCGATCTGTGCCTCGCCGTGCGCGCGCTCGAAGGCGCTGCCGGCGGCTGAGCCCGGACGAGTCGGCCCGTCAGGGCTTGGTCGGCCGCTTCCAGCCGGCGTAGCTCGACTGCCGGGCCCGGGCCACCGTCAGCTGCCCAGCGGGCGCGTCCTGGGCGATCGTCGAGCCGCCACCTATGGTGGCGCCGGCGCCGATCGTCACCGGGGCGACGAGAACGCAGTTGCTGCCGATGTGAGCGTCGGCGCCGATCGTCGTCTGGTGCTTGTGGGCCCCGTCGTAGTTGGCGGTGATGCTGCCGGCGCCGAAGTTGACGCGCTCGCCGAGGCTGGCGTCGCCGACGTAGGCGAGGTGGTTGGCCTTGGCGCCGCGCCCGAGGCTGGCGTTCTTCACCTCGACGAAGTTGCCGATGTGGACGTCGGCGCCGAGGCGGGCGCCGCCGCGCAGGCGGGCGTACGGCCCGACGCTGGCGCGCTCTCCGACGCTGGCGCCGAGCGCTTCGCCGTCGACGTGGCTGAATGGTCGCAGCACCGCGCCGGCGCCGATGTCGGCGTTGCGGATCACGCAGTAGGCGCCGATGCGGGCGCCGTCGCCGAGCGTCACGCGGCCCTCGAAGATGCAGCCGACGTCGATCTCGACGTCGCTGGCGCAGGCAAGCTCGCCGCGGACGTCGATGCGCGCCGGGTCGGCGAGGCGCACGCCCGCCTCCATGAGGCGGGCGGCTTCGGCGGCCTGCAGCCGCCGCTCGAGCATGGCCAGCTGGCCGGCACTGTTGACGCCGAGCACTTCGGTCTCGCTGCCCGCCGCCACGCCGACAACCGGCGTGCCCTCGGCGACGGCCAGGCCGACGACGTCGGTCAGGTAGTACTCGCCGGCGGCGTTGTCGTTCGAGAGGGCGACGAGCCAGCGTCGCAAGGCCTTTGTCGGTGCCGCCATGGCGCCGGTGTAGACCTCGGCGATGGCGCGCTGGTCGGCGCTCGCGTCCTTGTCCTCGACGATCGCCTCGATCGCCGCGCCGCTCGCGCGCACGATGCGCCCGTAGCCCGAAGGGTCGGCCAGCGTCACCGTGAGCAGGGCAAGACGCTGGCCGGCCGAGGCGTCGACCAGGGCACGCAGCGTCGACGGCTCGATGAGCGGCACGTCGCCGTTGAGGATCAGCGTCGTTCCGTCGTCGCCGGCGAGACGCGGCGCCGCCTGCTGCAGCGCGTGGCCCGTGCCGAGCTGCGGCTCCTGCCGAACGAAGGCTATCGTCGGCGACCGGAAGGCCGCCTCGACGGCCTCGGCGCCGTGGCCGGTGACGACAAGGGTGCGCGTCGCCCCGAGGCCGGCTGCGGCGGTCAGAACATGCTGCAATAGCGCGCGGCCGGCGAGGGTGTGCATCACCTTCGGTCGGGCCGAGCGCATGCGCGTCCCCTTGCCCGCAGCCATGATCACGACGTTCAACACCATGCCGACACCTGTCTCGCCCCGGCGCCGCTGCCGGTCGTCGATTATCGCGGTGCTGTCGGCGCTTGCCGCGCTGTCGGTGCTTGCCGGCTGCAGCGCGATCAAGCTCGGCTACGGCCAGGGCAGCGCGATCGCTTTCGGCTGGTTCGACAACTGGGTCGACTTCGACGACGCGCAGTCTCTGCGCGTGCGCACCGGCCTCGACGACTGGTTCACCTGGCATCGCAAGACGCAGCTGCCCGACTACGCCGACCTGCTCGCCGGCATCGAGGCCGATATCGTGGAGCCGACCACGGCCGAGCGCACCTGCCGCCTCGGCGACGAGGTCAGGCGACGCGTCGATACCGCGGTCGAGCGGGTTCTGCCGACCGTCGTCGATGTCGCGCTGACATTGAAGCCGAAGCAGATCGTCAACATCGAGAAGGCCTACGCGAAACGCAACGACGACTGGCGCGACGACTTCCTCCAGCCGGATCCGGTGAAGCGACGCCTCGCCGCCGTCGAGCGCGACGTCGAGCGCGCGGAAAAGCTCTACGGCCCGCTCGATGAGAGCCAGCGCCAGCTCGTCGCGGGCTGGGTCGCCGACTCGCCGTTCGATGCCGACGTCGCCTTCGCCGAACGGCGTCGGCACCAGCAGGAGGCCTTGGACACGCTGCGCCGGATCAGTGCCGGTGGTGTCGATCAGGTCGAGGCCGAAGTGCAGATCCGCGCCTACCTGCAACGGCGCGAGCGCCCGCCGCCGGGGCCGGCGCGGCACCGCGCCGAGCAACTGCGGGCCTACAACTGCCGCTACGCGGCGGCGCTGCACAACAGCACGACCGCGGCGCAGCGGCAGGCGGCGGTGCGAACGCTCAAGGGCTACGAGACCGACCTGCGTGCGCTGGCGGCCGATGCCGGCTGAGTCGCCGCCCATCAGGCGTCGACCCGCAGACGCGGCGTCGGTCGGGACGAAGGGCGAGGGAGAGGCAGTGGACGAAGCGATCGGCCTACGCCGTCGATCACTTCGCGGCTTCGATCACCACTCGATGCGGATTGCTGGTGCTGCCGGCGGGAAAGTCGCGGATCGCCGCCGAGAACATCGCCGGCAGCGCGGTGCCGATCGCCGGCAACGAACCTTCGCTCGTCGCGCGTCCCTCGTAGAGCGGCTCGCCAGTGCGCTTGTCGCGGATGAGCAGCGCCACCTCGCGCTCGTAGTAAGGCCAGTCGGCACCGGCACTCGGGTAGTAGCGCCAGCTCGGGCCCCAGAACGGTCGACCGAACCGCCCATAGATGAAGGGCCGATGGAAACTTCCCCAGGGTCCGTACCAGAAGGGATCGTCGAACGGAGAGCGATCGGTTTCGGTGATGCGGGCGCCCAGCTGCACCGTCACGTCGGGTGCGGCCTCGCCGGCGGTCACGAAGCCGGCGCCTTCGATCGCCCGCCGTGCTGCGTCTTCGAGCATCTGCTGCTCCTGCGGATGGACCTGCTGCGAAGGCAGCCTCTCGAACGAATAAGTGGCCGGTGGCCGCGCGGCCGGCCAGCGGCTGTAGCTCGACACCTGGGCATCGACGTTGTGGAGCGAGGCGCAACCCGTCAACGTGACGACGAGGGCGAGTGTGGTCAGGGCGGTCTTGATCATGGTGCGTCTCCTTCCCGGGCTGGCGGGTCGAGGGCGTCGTCGAAGGCGCGATCGCCGCCGGGGTCGGCGACGCCCGTCGGTTGGAGTCCGCCGAAGGCGAACAGGTTCCGGTCCATCAGGTGCGACGGCACGACCGTGGCCATGGCGTTGAAGATGCGGTCGATCCGGCCCGGGTGCTCGCGTTCCCAGTCGCGCAGCATCTCGCCGATGCGCACCCGCTGCAGGTTCTGCTGGCTGCCGCACAGGTTGCACGGAATGATCGGAAAGGCCCGGTGCGTGGCCCAGCGCGCCAGGTCGGCCTCGGCGACGTAGGCGAGCGGCCGGATGACGACGTGGCGGCCGTCGTCGCTCACCAGCTTGGGCGGCATGCCCTTCAGCCGGCCGCCGAAGAACATGTTCATGAAGAGCGTCTGCACCATGTCGTCGCGGTGGTGGCCGAGCGCGATCTTGGTCGCCCCGAGCTCGCCGGCGACGCGGTAGAGCACGCCGCGGCGCAGCCGCGAGCACAGGCTGCACATCGTCTGCCCTTCGGGAATCAGCCGCTTGACGATCGAGTAGGTGTCCTGCTCGACGATCCTGTACTCGACGCCGGCGACCTCCAGGTAGCGCGGCAGCACGTCGGCCGGAAAGCCGGGCTGCTTCTGGTCGAGGTTGACGGCGACGATGTCGAAGGCGACGGTGGTGCGAGCGCGCAGCTCGACCAGCATATCGAGCAGCGTGTAGCTGTCCTTGCCGCCGGACACGCAGACCATGACGCGGTCGCCGGCCGCGATCATCGAGAAGTCGGCGATCGCCCGGCCGATCTGGCGATGCAGGCGCTTTTTCAGCTTGCCGATCTCGACCGGCAGCTTCAGGCGCGGCGGCGCCGGCTCGGCGCGCGCGGGCTCTGCGAGGGAAGGCGAGAGGGACACGATTTCTACAATGGGGCGATGCAGACCGGCAGCGACGAGTCCAGTGTATCGGGCCGCCTCGGCCGAGTCGTCGGCGAGGCGATCGACGCCGCGGGCGGCTGGTTGCCTTTCAGCCGGTTCATGGCGATGGCCCTTTACGCGCCCGGCCTCGGTTACTACACGGGGGCGCGGCGCAAGTTCGGCCGCATGCCGTCTTCGGGAAGCGACTTCGTCACCGCGCCAGAGCTGTCGCCGCTGTTCGGTCGCGCCCTGGCGCGCCAGGTGGCGCAAGCGCTTGCCGCCAGCGGCAGCGACGAGGTCTGGGAGTTCGGCGCCGGCACCGGCGCCCTCGCGGCCGAGCTGCTGTCGACGCTCGGCGACCGGGTCGGCCGCTACTCGATCGTCGATCTCTCGGGCGAGTTGCGCGCGCGCCAGCAGCTGGCGACCGCGGCGTTCGCCGGCAAGGTGCGCTGGCTCGACGCGCTGCCCGAGCGGCTGGCCGGCGTCGTCGTCGGCAACGAGGTGCTCGACGCGATGCCGGTCGAACTGCTGCACTTCGACGGCAGCCGCTGGCTGGAGCGGGGCGTGGCGCGCGGGCCGGCGGACACCTTGCAATGGCGCGACCGGCCGGGCGAGCGCGTGCCGCCGGGTGCGGCACACTTCCCCGCCAGGACGACGACCGAGCTGCACCTGCAGGCCCAGGCCTTCGTCGCCACCCTCGGCGAGCGGCTCGAGCGCGGCGCCATCTTCCTGATCGACTACGGTTTTCCGGAAGACGAGTACTACCACCCGCAGCGCGCCGGCGGCACCCTGATGTGCCACCGCGCCCACCGTGCCGACACCGATCCGCTCACGGATCTGGGCGAGAAGGACATCACCAGTCACCTCGACTTCACCGCCCTCGCCCTCGCCGGGCAGGAGGCCGGCCTCGACGTCGTCGGCTACACCTCGCAGGCACGCTTCCTGCTCAATTGCGGGATCGGCGAGCTGCTCGCCGGCGCCGACCTGCGAACCCGCGCCGACGCGCAGAAGCTCATGAACGAGCACGAGATGGGCGAGCTCTTCAAGGTGCTGGCGTTCGCCAAGAACATCGACCTCGATCCGATCGGCTTCGCCAATGGCGACCGGCGCCATCGCCTGTGAGGCCGCGCCCATGATCCGCTGGCTCGGCATCCTCTTGCTCGCCCTCCTTGTCTTCAATGCCTTCGGCCCGTGGCTCGAGAAACGCGGCCTCGGGCGATTGCCCGGCGACCTCCGCTTCCGCTTTGCCGGCCGCGACTGGCACCTGCCGCTCGCCAGCACGGTCGTCCTCAGCCTGCTGGCAATGGCGATCGGCCACCTGCTCTGAGGCGGCCCGGCGCGGTCCTCGACGAGGCGCGGCGGCGATCGCACGGCCGCGAACGGCGCCGAGTATTCGCGGTGAACCCTGCTACGCGGTCGCGTCGCCAGCCCGGCCGTCTTAGCGCAGAGCGGCGACGCGGGCGTCGTGGATGGCGGCACCGATCGCCGGGCCGGCCAGGCCGCGCGCGGCGGCGTCGGCGGCCACCGCGGTGGCGTCGACCGCGTCGACCCGGGCCCGTATCTCGAGCAGCCGCTGGCGCTGCGGATAGGGCCGCTCCTCCAGCCCGAGCCGGCCGCGCGCGTCGCACTCGCAGGCGAGCAGCAGCTCGGCGAAGCGCGCCGGTCGGCGCAGGGCATCGCAGCGCTCGAGCAGGCGCACCAGCGCCGCGGCGCCGAACTCGCCGCTGCGGTGCACGTTGGCGTGCTCTCGCGCCATCAGCTCGGCGAGCTCGGCCGAGGCGTTGTCGACGCGCAGGCGCTCGCTCAGCGCCTTCGCCAGCCGGGCGCTGCGCATCTCGTGGCCGATGTGACTCGGCAGCACGTCGGCTGGCGTCGTGCCCTTGCCGAGATCGTGGCCGAGGCAGGCGTAGCGCACGGCGAGGCTGGCGTCGAGCCGGGCCGCGGTGTCGAGCACCATCAGCAGGTGCACGCCGGTGTCGACCTCCGGGTGGTGATCGGCGCGCTGCGGCACGCCGAACAGCCGGTCGACCTCGGGCAGGACGCGGGCGAGGGCGCCGCAGGCGCGCAGCACCTCGAGCATGCGCGACGGTCGCGCTTCCATCAGGCCGCGCGAGAGCTCGCGCCAGACCCGCTCGGCGACCAGGGCGTCGACCTCGCCGCCCTCGACCATGCGGCGCATCAGCTCGAGCGTTTCGGGAGCCACCGAGAAATCCGCGAAGCGGGCGGCGAAGCGGGCGACGCGCAGGATGCGCACCGGATCTTCGGCGAAGGCCGGCGAGACGTGGCGGAGCACCTTTGCCGCGAGGTCGCGACCGCCGCCCCAGGGATCGATGAGCGTGCCGTCGGCCTCCTCAGCCATGGCGTTGATCGTCAGGTCGCGGCGGCGCAGGTCGTCGTCGAGCGTCACCTCGGGTGCGGCGTGGACGACGAAGCCGCGGTAGCCCGGTGCCGTCTTCCGCTCGGTACGGGCCAGCGCGTATTCCTCCTTCGTCTCGGGGTGCAGGAAGACCGGGAAGTCGGCGCCGACCGGCAGGTAGCCGAGCGCGCGCATCGCCTCGGGCGTCGAGCCGACGACGACCCAGTCGCGGTCCTGGACCGGCAGGCCGAGAAGACGGTCGCGGACCGCGCCGCCGACGATGTAGGCGTCCATGTCAGGGCGGGTCGAGGCAGGCGGAAGGCGCGGCAGCGATGGGCGCGCCGGTACGCCCATCGCTCAGCGCGTCCGGTAGGGCTCGTCGGCGACGAGGAAGTCGTGCTCGGCCAGCGCGTCGGCCGTCCAGCGGGCGAACGAGGGCAGCGCCCGCATTCGCCGGAGGTAGGCGGCGGACCCTGGCGACACCGGCAGGGCGTAGCTCGTGATCCGCGAGCAGACCGGCGCGAAGTAGGCGTCGGCAATGCCGAAGTCGCCGAACAGGAACGGGCCGCCCGACGCTTCGAGCTGTTCGCTCCACAGCGCATCGATGCGGGCGAGGTCGCGCGCCGCGCCCGGACGTTCCGCGAGCATGCGCGCGCCGATCTCGTGCAGCGACGCCTCGATGTTCATCGGGAACGCGGTGCGCAGATCGCCGAAGCCCGCGTGCATCTCGGCGCAAATCGATCGCGCACGCGCGCGCTGCCGCGCGTCGGCTGGCCAGAGCGCCTTCTCGGGGAAGCGCTCGGCGAGGTATTCGGCGATCGCGAGCGTGTCCCAGATCGCGAAGCCGTCGTCGACGAGCAGGGGAACGCGCCCCGTCGGCGCCAGCGCGTGCAGCGTCGTCTTGAACAGCGAGCCGTCGTCCCCGTCGAGGCGCAGCTTCACCTCCTCGAAGGCGATGCCGCGCTCGGTCATCAGTAGCCAGGGCCGCATCGACCACGACGAGTAGTTCTTGTTGCCGATGTAGAGCTGCATGCAGCCGACCCTTGCGAGCGTTGTCCGACCCTAGGTGCGCCGGGCTCGCCAGGCCTCGAGCCGCGCCTCGCCGCTGACGTGGCCGAGGTAGCGCGGCGCGACGCTTTCCAGCGGCGTCGGCTCGATGCCGAGCCGGGCCAGCCCCGGCGCCTTGCTGCTGGCGACGTTGGCGACCTTCATCGAGTCGACGTTGTCGCGCGACATGAGCGTGCGGCCCGGCAGCCATTCCATGGCCAGGGCCTGCAGGCGCCCGAGAGCGGCCGGCAGCGCAACGATGGGCCGCTCGGCGCCCGACCATTCGCCCGCCTTCTGCACCAGCTCGCGCAGCGTGTAGACGCTCGGCCCGCAGCACTCGATCGTGGCGCCGACGGTGGTCGGATCGTCGAGCGAGCGGACGACGGCCGATGCCACGTCCTCGACCCAGACCGGCTGGAAGCGCGTCTCGGCGCCGGCCAGCGGCAGCACCGGGAACACGGCCTGCAGCGTCGCGAACAGGTTGAGGAAGTGGTCGCGCTCGCCGAAGATGACGGAAGGACGCAGGACGGTGAGGTCGAGCCCGGCGACCTTCAGGGCGGCTTCGCCGCGCGCCTTCGAGCGCAGGTAGCGGCTTGGCGCATCGGTGGCCGCGCCGAGCGCGCTGACGTGGACGACCCTGCGCACGCCGGTCTTCCTGCAGGCGGCGCCCAGCCGCTCGGGCAGCCGCACGTGGACTCGCTCGAACTCGGCCTCGCTGCCGTGCAGGATGGCGGCGAGATTGATGACCGCGTCGGTCTGGCGCAGCATGCGCTCGAGCGTGACGTCGTCGTGGATGTTGCCGCCGGCCACCTCCACGGTCGGCAGCAGTTGCAGGTGGCGAGCCCGCATGACACGGCGTGTGGCCACGCGCAGGCGCCCGCCGGCGGCGCCCGAGCGCTCGACCAGGCGCTCGCAGACGCTCTGTCCGACGAAGCCGGTGCCGCCGAGGATCAGGATGTTGTACATCGTCGAAGTGCGATCCGGCGCGGCGCGCCGGCGAGCCGCATTCTCGCCCAGCGGGCAGGGACCTCGGCTACGGCAGGTTCTTGTCGGCGGCCCTCGCGCCGGCGTCGGCCGGGCCGATCGGTCGGCCGAGCCGGGCCCGGATCGTCGTCGCGCCGCCGCCCAGCATGGCGCTGTAGTAGGTGGTGTTGCTGAGCACCTTCTTGACGTAGTCGCGGGTCTCGGGAAAAGGAATGTTCTCCGCCCACACCGCCGGGTCGAGTAGCGGTCCGTCGCGCCAGCGGCGCGGCCGGCCGGGGCCGGCGTTGTACGCCGCGGCGGCCATCGCCAGCGAGCCGCCGACATCGTCGAGGACGAGCTTCAGGTAGGCGTTGCCGAGGCGCAGGTTGGTCTCGGGGTCGGCGATCAGGGCGTGGGTGTAGGGCAGGCCGATCTTCTTCGCCGTCCACCTCGCGGTCGCCGGCATCAACTGCATCAGCCCGGAGGCACCGACGCCCGAGCGCGCATCGGTGATGAAGCGCGATTCCTGGCGGATCAGGCCGTAGACGTACGCCGGGTCGAGGCCGATCTCGTGCGCCCGCGCCGCGACGTCCTGGCGATACGGCGTCGGGAAGCGCTGCGCCATGTCGATCTCGCCACGGGTCCGGTCGCTGGTGTTGATGCAACGGTCCCAGACCTCGCGGTCGCAGGCGTATTGCGCCGCCGCGAGAAGCTCGCGGTCGCCGAGACCGCGGATCGAGAAATTCCACTCGCGCACGCCTTCGCTGCGCAGGCCGATGGCGACCATCGTCAGCGCCCTTGCCAGCCCCGGCTGCGCCGCCGCGGCCTGCCGTTCCGCCGGGGTGAGCGGGGCCGGCGGCGGCGGCAGCGCCTGCGGCTGGCCGAGCGACTCGGCGGCGAGCTGGCCGTAGAAGCCGAGCTGGCCGGCGATGCCCGCGAGCAACTCGCGGCTGCTCGCGCGCAGGGCCTCGCCATCCTGCGAGTTCCCGGCGAGCGCCTGCAAGCCGCGCGCCTTCCAGTAGACCCAGGCAGCTTCCTTCTGCTCGTCGGGCGTCATCGCGTTGATGGCCTGGACGACCTGCTGCCAGCGGCCGCGTCCGTTGTCGGCGCGCAGGGCCGAGCGCACCTTCCAGGCCAGGGTGTCGTCGGGCAGTGCGAGCTCGCGGCTCCGCTTGCCGGCGACGCGTTCGGCGCGCAGGAACCGGTCGGGGGCCTCGGGCTGTAGCTTGATCGCCGTCTGCCGGGCGACACTGGCCCAGGCCCAGGCGGCGAGGTCGGGCGGCAGGGCGCGCTCCCAGCGGTCGGCAAGCAAGGGGGCGACGGAATCGCTGTCGGTCGAGGCGAGTCGGGCGAGCGCCAGCGTGGCGAGCTCGGCGTCGGCGCGGGTCGCGGTGCCGGCCTTCTTCGCCAGGAAGCGGGCCGGCGAATCGACGATCTCGCCGACGCTGGCGGCGACGTCGGGCCCGAGCAGGGCGGCGGCCTGCCGGGCCGCCCTCGGCCGGCCGGCTTCGATGCTGAGCCTCAGCTTTTGCCACACCGCCGAGGCGGGCAACCGCCTGGCGTCGAACAGGGTCGAGGCGAGCAGCGCGCAGCCCTCGTCGGCGTCCTTTTGCCCCAGCCAGGCGGCGAGCCCGGCATCGCGGACGTCGTTGCCGGCGAGATGCTCGACGAGGAGCGAATAGCAGGTGACGTCTCGGTCGTCGTTCATGCGAAAGCGCGGCATCTCGGCGGCGAAGTCGGTCCAGTCGCGACGCCGTCCCAGCTCGAGCAGCCAGTCGTTGCGGAGGCGATCTTCGACGTAGGTGCCGCGCCAGCGGTCGGCGAATGCGTCGAGCTCCGGCTGCGCAGCCTCATTGAGGCGCGACGTCAGCTCCCAATAGTCGACCCACATGGCGAGCGGGTTGTGCTCGGCGGCGGCCTTGGCGCTGGCGGCGGCGAGCGCCTTGCGGTCGCGCTTGCGAAACGCTTCGCGGGCGTCGATGACGGTCTGCTCGAAGCCTTGCGCCCGGGCGACCTGGGGCACGGCGACGCTGCCGCCGGCGAGCAGGCAAGTCGCCGCGAGGAACGACAGGACGAGCCGTCCGCAGGCCCGCCATGCCCGAGGAGGCCGCTCATATACTGGGCTGGTCGGTTGTTCGATCGTCACTCGATTCCTGTCTGAAGTTGAACCCGATGCCTGCCGCCGCCACCGCCGAAGACGCTGCGCGCCGGGCCCTGCGCCAGCACCTGCTCGCGCAGCGAGAGCGCTTCGCCGACTCGCCCCAGGCGGCCGCGGCCGGCACCACGCTGGCCTCGGCGCTCCGCTCGGTCGTCGCCGACCTGAGCCCCGACTGTCTCGGCCTCTACTGGCCTGTTCGTTCCGAATTTAACGCAGCCGCCGCGATCGCCGCCGACTCGCGGCAAGGGATATTCGCCCTTGCCCTGCCATATGCACGCCGGCAGCCGCCGGCACTCGACTTTCGGCGCTGGCGCGGCGACGAGCCCGACCTCGTCGACGAATGCGGCATCGGCAGCAGCGGCGGCGAGGTTGTCGTCCCCGACGTCGTGCTCGTTCCCTGCGTCGGCTTCACCGCGGCGGGCCTGCGGCTCGGCTACGGCGGCGGCTTCTACGACCGCTGGCTGGCCGCGCATCCGCATGTCACGTCGATCGGCGTCGCCTGGTCGTTCGCGGAAGTCGACGCCGCGACCTTCGCCGCGCGTGGCCACGACGTCGCGCTGACGCTCGTGGTTACCGAGCGCGGCGTCGTCTGACTCGAGGCGCCACCGCCGTCGACCCGGTGTCGGCCGTCGCCGGGGACGGTGGCGTCAGCGGAGGCGTCGTCGCGGCACCGAGCTCGGCGACCCCGTTGGACGAACATGAAACGCTTCGCGTCCGTCGGCAAGCACGCGGGTCGAGAACCTGGGGGCCGACCGGCTCGGCGCCGATTGCGTGGCGAGCGGGCACGTGGCAGGAGCGCTTGGCCCAGGCGCTGCGCCTCGGCGGCAAGCGCTGTCGGGAGCTGATGAGCCCGCCCCGTTGCACCGCGCTCGGCTTCGTCTGGTCAGCGCCGCGCTTGGCGGCGGGCGTTCTGTTCGGCGCCGCGTCCGGGGCCCGGCGCGATCGCTCGCCGCCCGCTTCACCGATACGCAGTTCTTGCAGAATGGCAGCCACGGGGCGGCCACGCCCGCCCGGAGATTCCCCGATGGAGGCCCGACCCGCGAGCGATCGCGAGCTGCTGCGCAGGAAGCTCGTCGCGGCACGCCAGGCGCTGCCTGACCGGCTGGAGCGCGCGGTCGCGCTGCAGAACGTCCTGCGCGTCTGGCTCGTCGGCCGCGGCGAGACATCGATCGGCGCCTACTGGCCGATCAAGGGCGAATTCGATCCGCTGCCCGCGCTCTACCGCTGGACCGAAGGCGACGCCGACGGCGACATGCGACGCATCGGCCTGCCGGTTGCCGACCGCGAGACGAGGTCGCTGCGCTTTCGCGTCTGGTATCCCGGCTGCGAGACCGAGCTCGACGCCTACGACATCCCGAAGCCGAAGGACACCGAGGAGTTCGTGCCGCAGATGCTCGTCGTGCCCTGCCTCGGCTTCGGTCCGGGCGGCGTGCGCCTGGGCTACGGCGGCGGCTTCTTCGACCGGACGCTCGGGGCACTGAAGCCGCGGCCGGTGACGGTCGGCGTCAGCTACACCCATGGCTTCCTGCCGTTTCTGCGCGCCGCGGAAGGCGACCTGCCGCTCGATGCCCTGCTGACCGAAGACGGCGTGATGTACGAGCGGGGCTGAGCCTGGCCGCGGACATCAGGCAGACGACTCCGCTCATGTCCCCCGACCCGCGGCGGTGCCGCGGCTCTCCTCCTCTACTTCGCTCCGCCGGCCGCCCGATGTCCGCGGCGATCTGCACTTGCGTTGCGTCGAAGCGAGTGATCTTTGGGCCCCGCCGGCCCGATCCATCCTGCGCTCCGTCTACGCCAACCGGCGACAGATCTCCATCGTCAGGCCCGACTGGTTGAGCGTGTAGAAGTGCAGACCCGGCGCACCGCCCTCGACCAGGCGGCGACAGAGCCGCTCGACGACGTCGAGCCCGAAGGCGCGGATCGACGCCGCGTCGTCCATGAAGCCTTCCATTTTGAGGGCCACCCAGCGCGGGATCTCGATGCCGTCGCGGGCGGCGAACTGGGCGATCTTCGCGTAGTTGTGAAACGGCATGATGCCGGCCACGATCGGCACCTCGACGCCGAGTGCTCGCACCTCGTCGACGAAGTGGAAGTAGGCGTCGGGGTTGAAGAAGAACTGGGTGATCGCCGAATCGGCGCCCGCCCTGACCTTGTCGGCGAAGTGCTGCAGGTCGCGCCTGGCGTAGCGCTGCTGCGGGTGGTATTCGGGGTAGGCGGCGACCTCGATGTGCCAGTCGCGGCCCTGGGTCTCGCGGATGAAGGCGATCAGCTCGCTGGCGTAGCGGAACTCGCCGGCCGTCGCGGTGCCGCTCGGCAGGTCGCCGCGCAAGGCGACCAGGCGGCGGATGTCCTGGGCCCGGTAGGTGTCGAGGATCGCCGCGATGCCTTCCTTCGTCGAGCCGACGCACGACAGGTGCGGCGCCGCCTCGTGGCCCTGCGCGGCGATCTGGGCCACGGTCGCGAGTGTCTTGTCGCGGGTGGCGCCGCCGGCGCCGTAGGTGACGCTGAAGAATTCGGGCCCGGCGGCGCCAAGCTCGTGGACCACTGTCTTCAGCTTCTCGCTGCCCACCGGGGTGTTCGGCGGGAAGAACTCGAAGCTCACCGGCACGGGGAGGGTCATCGTCATGGGGCGGTCGTCGGTCGATCGGCGCGAACCGCGTGGAGGAAGAACTCGCGGGCGCCTTCGCCACCGGGCGTGGCGCTGTCGAACCAGCCGAGCACCGTGAGACCGTGCAGAGCGCAGGCCTTGCGCAGGCGCGCTTCGACGTGCCGGTAGGCGCTCTTGTCCTTGACCTGGCCGGCGCTGCCGATGTCGACGGGCTGCAACTCGAACTGCGGCTTGACGAGCAGGACCATGTCGCCGCCGGCCAGCGGAACGAGCGCCGGAAGCACCAGCGTGAGCGAGATGAAGGAAAGGTCGCCGACGATCAACTCGTAGCTCGCGAACGGGAGTTGGCCGGCCTCGAGATGGCGCGCGTTGACGCCCTCGAGTGCCGTGACGCGTGGATCGGCGACGAGCCGTGCGTTCAGCTGGCCGTGGCCGACGTCGACGCCGACGACGTGCGCCGCCCCGCGCTGCAGTAGCGCATCGGTGAAGCCGCCCGTGCTCTGGCCGATGTCGAGGCAGGTCCGGCCGGCGACGTCGAGGCCGAGGCGCGCGAGCGCGGCGTCGAGCTTCAGCCCGCCGCGCGAAACGAAGCGCAGCTCGGCGTCGTCGGTGAGCTCGACTTCGGCGGCGTCGGGAACGTCTTCGCCCGCCTTCGCCGGCACGCGCCAGCCGGCCGCCGCCGCGCGCCAGCGCACCGCGCCGGTGGCGATCAGCCGCTGCGCGGCCGATCGCGTCGGCGCCATGCCGCGTTGCACGAGGAGCTGGTCGGCGCGCATGGGCAATGCCGTCAGGCCGTTCAGTAGCGGTAGGTGTCGGGCTTGTAGGGGCCCTGTTTAGGTACACCGATGTAGGCGGCCTGCTCGTCGGTCAGTTCGGTCAGCATCGCGCCGACCTTCTTCAGGTGAAGCCGGGCGACCTTCTCGTCGAGGTGCTTGGGCAGCACGTAGACCTTGCCCACGTCGTAGGCATCGCTGTGCGAGAACAGCTCGATCTGCGCGATCGTCTGGTTGGCGAAGCTCGAGCTCATCACGAAGCTCGGGTGGCCGGTGCCGCAGCCGAGGTTCACGAGGCGCCCCTTGGCGAGCAGGATGATCCGCTTGGCGGGCTTGGTGCCCTTGGCGGGGAAGATCACGTGGTCGACCTGCGGCTTGATCTCTTCCCACTGACAGTGCTTCTCGAGCGACGCGATGTCGATCTCGTTGTCGAAGTGGCCGATGTTGCAGACGATCGCCTGGTCCTTCATCGCCTGCATGTGCTCGTAGCCGATGACGCCCTTGTTGCCGGTGGTGGTGACGAAGATATCGGCCTTGTCGGCGGCGTACTCCATCGTCACGACCTTGTAGCCTTCCATCGCCGCCTGCAGGGCGTTGATCGGATCGATCTCGGTGACCCAGACCTGCGCCGAGAGGGCCCGCAGCGCCTGCGCCGAGCCCTTGCCGACGTCGCCGTAGCCGGCCACGCAAGCGACCTTGCCGGCGATCATCACGTCGGTGGCGCGCTTGATGCCGTCGACCAGCGATTCGCGGCAGCCGTAGAGGTTGTCGAACTTGCTCTTGGTGACCGAGTCGTTGACGTTGATGGCGCGAAAGAGGAGCGTTCCCTTGACGCTCATCTCCTTCAGGCGGTGCACGCCGGTCGTCGTCTCTTCGGTCACGCCGATGATCTCGGCGGCCTTGCGCGAGTACCAGGTCGCGTCCTCGGCGAGCTTGGCCTTGATGCTGGCGAAGAGGCAGGTCTCCTCCTCGCTGGTCGGCTTCGCGATCACGCCCGCATCCTTCTCGGCGCGCTTGCCCAGATGCATCAGCAACGTCGCGTCGCCGCCGTCGTCGAGGATCATGTTCGGGCCTTCGCCCTTCGCGCCCTTGGCGGCGAACTCGAAGATGCGGTGCGTGTAGTCCCAGTAGTCCGACAGGTTCTCGCCCTTGTAGGCGAAGACCGGCGTGCCCTGGGCGGCGAGCGCGGCGGCGGCGTGGTCCTGGGTCGAGAAGATGTTGCACGAGGCCCAGCGCACGTCGGCGCCAAGCGCCTGCAGCGTCTCGACCAGCACGGCGGTCTGGATCGTCATGTGCAGGCTGCCGGCGATGCGCGCGCCCTTCAGCGGCTTCGACTTCGCGAATTCTTCGCGAATGGCCATGAGACCGGGCATCTCGGTCTCGGCGATCCTGATTTCCTTGCGGCCCCAGTCGGCGAGCTTCAGGTCGGCAATGGCGTAGGGCGTGGCGGCGTGTGGTTTCAGAACGGCATTCATCTCGGGGTCCCCGTGTCGACGATGGAAACCCGCAAGACGGCTCTGCGAAGGGGTGTTTGGGCTCACCCACGAGGACCATCGTGCGGGTGAGCGCGGTTGCAGATTGCGCAGATCGCACCTGGCGACCCACACTGCAAGCCATCCGAGCCTGGGGCCCGCCTTGGCGGCGAGCCTTGCAACGCTCCTCGGATGGCCGTCATTGTAGCGGCCTGAAACTGGGGTGGCGAGGCACCTATGATCGACTCGGTGATGCCCCCGCATGTCCTGCCGTGGTCGCGTTGCGATCCGAAACAGCTCGCCACGGTCTGCGGCGTGCTCACCGACATCGACGACACGCTCACGACCGAGGGCGCCATCAGCATGGGCGTGGCCGCAGCGCTCGCCGCCCTGGCCGCGGCGGGGCTGCCGGTGATCGCGGTCACCGGCCGGCCAATGGGCTGGAGCATCCCCATCGTCGAAGGCACGCCGCTGCGGGCCGTGGTGGCGGAAAACGGCGCGGTGGCCCTCTTTCGCGATGGCGACGCGACGCGCATCGAGTACGCGCAGGGGGCGGCCGAACGCGAGACCAACGCGTTGCGCCTGCGGGCGGTGGCCGATCGCGTCGTACGCGAGGTGCCGGGGGCGACGCTGGCCCGCGACAGCGCCGGCCGCGTCACCGATATCGCGGTCGATCATTCGGAGTTCGAGCATCTGTCGCCGGCCGCCATCGGGCAGGTCGTCTCTCTCATGCACGAGAGCGGCATGCACGCCACCGTGAGCTCGATCCACGTCAACGGCTGGTACGGCGAGCACAGCAAGCTCACCGGTGCGGCCTGGATCGTGCGCCGCCTGCTCGGGCGCGACCTGGCCGGCGAGCGTGAGCACTGGATTTACGTCGGCGATTCGACCAACGACCAGCTGATGTTCGAGCACTTCCCGCTCTCGGTCGGCGTCGCCAACCTGCTCGACTTCGCTCCCCAGCTGACACGCTGGCCCGCCTACGTGACCTGGCACGACCGCGGGCGCGGCTTCGTCGAGGTCGCCGAGTCGCTGCTCGCCGCGCGCGCCTGAGTCGTGTTGGCTCCGACGGGCCGCCGGCGCTAGAGTTCGACGATGCCGGCCATGTGGTGATGACGCAGGGCAATGACGGCGAGCGCGCGCTGATGGGCGAGCTCTCCGCCGAGACGCTGCAGTTTCGCGGCGTGCGCGGCTACACCGTCGACGGCGGCTGCCACGACACGGCGTTCATCCGCCGCATCGGCTTTCCGGTGTTCTGCGACAAGGCGACGCCGCGCGACATCGTCGGCGCCTGGGTGCTGGTGGCCTACGACGAGCCGATCAGCTTCGGCCAGGTGGTCGTGCGCCCGGGCGACTTCGTGCTCGCCGACTGCGACGGCATCGTCGCTGGCAGGACTCGGGCCGGCCGGCGCCGGAAGGAACGGCCAGTCAGAGGCCGGCTGCGGCCCGCAGCATCGCCGCCTTGTCGGTGCGCTCCCACGTGAACTCGGGCTCGTCGCGGCCGAAGTGGCCGTAGGCGGCGGTCTTCTCGTAGATCGGGCGCAGCAGGTCGAGCATCTGGATGATGCCCTTCGGCCGCAGGTCGAAGTGCTCGTGCACCAGGGCCGCGATCTTCTCGTCGCTGATCTTGCCGGTGCCTTCGGTGTAGATCGTCACGTTCATCGGCTTGGCGACGCCGATCGCGTAGGCGACCTGGATCTGGCACTGGCGGGCGATGCCGGCGGCGACGATGTTCTTGGCGACGTAGCGCGCTGCGTACGCGGCCGAGCGGTCGACCTTCGACGGATCCTTGCCCGAGAACGCGCCGCCGCCGTGCGGGCAGGCGCCGCCATAGGTGTCGACGATGATCTTGCGGCCAGTGAGGCCGCAGTCGCCCTGCGGGCCGCCGACGACGAAGCGGCCG
>JBBRFB010000022.1:0-32544 GCA_038225015.1 Burkholderiales bacterium | reverse complement strand
CGTGCGAAAGAGCTCCCAGCCGACGTCCTCGATCGTCGCCGAGCCGTCAGCGATGGTGCCAGCGTTCACGTCCATCAGGTCGTGCCAGCGCCGGGCCAGCTCGCTGCGCGTCGCCACCTTGATCACCGGCACTACGGCCAGGCCGTACGGCGTGCCGCGGCCAGTCGTGAAGACGTGCAGCGTCATGCCCGCGGCCAGCTGCAGGGTGCCGCAGATGAAGTCGCTCGCCGGCGTCGCGGCGTAGTTGAGGCCACGCGTGCGCAGCCGCTCGCCGGGCGCGATCACGCCCGAGATCGGCACGGTGCCCGACTTGACGATCGAGCCCATCGCCTTCTCGACGATGTTCGCCAGGCCGCCCTGCTTGTTGCCCGGCGTCGTGTTGGCGCTGCGGTCGACGCTGCCGCGCTTCAGGTAGTCGTCGTACCAGGCCATTTCGCGGATCAGTGCTGCCGCGACCTCGGGCGTCGCTGCGCGCGCGGTGAGCTGGTCGATGCCGTCGCGCACCTCGGTGGTCTCCGAGAACATCACGCTGGCGCCGGCGCGAACGAGCAGGTCGGTGCAGAAGCCGACGGCCGGATTCGCGGTGACGCCGGAGAAGGCGTCGCTGCCACCGCACTGCACGCCGACGACGAGCTCGCTGGCCGGCACGGTGACGCGGCGCCGTGCATCGAGCCGCTCGAGGTGCAGCTGCGCCGCGTCCATGATCGAGTCGATCATCGACATGAAGCCGACGTGGCGGTCGTCCTGCAGTCGCACGACGTCGAGCGGCGCCTCGGCGCTGGCGCCGACGTCGGCGACGCTGCGCTCGTCGACGAGGGGAATCGTGCCGGGTGGCATGAGCCGCTCGGGCTGCAGCTTCTCGCAGCCGAGGCTCACCACCATCACCTCGCCTCCGAAGTTGGGGTTCAGGCTGATGTTGCGCAGGGTGCGGATGGGAATCTCGGCGCCCGGCGCGTCGATGGCGACGCCGCAGCCGTACGTGTGCTCGAGGCCGACCACGTCGTCGACGTTCGGATAGCGCGGCAGCAGCTCGGCGCGAATGCGCCGCACGGCGACCTCGACGACTCCGGCGACGCACTGCACGGTGGTCGTGATGGCCAGGATGTTGCGCGTGCCGACCGAGCCGTCGGCATTGCGGAAGCCCTCGAACGTGTAGCCGTCGAGCGGTGGCAACGGCGCGGGCCGCCGCGTCCCGATCGGCAAGCCCTCGAGCCCGCGCGCGTCGGGCATGCGCAGCAGCCGCTCGTGAACCCAGCTGCCGGCGGCGATCGGCTGCATCGCGTAGCCGATCGGAATGCCGTAGCGCCGCACCGGCGCATCGGCCTCGATGTCGACCAGCGCCACCTTGTGCCCTTGCGGCACCCGCTCGCGGAGCACCGGGCCGTCGGGCAGGGCCGTGCCGACGGGCAGGCCACCATCGTTCGCGACGATCGCGACGTTGTCGCGCTCGTCCATGCGGATGATGAGTGGCGGCTTCTCAGGCGCGGGCGGCGGCGGTGGCGGAATCGAAGACGACAGGTCGGGCACGACACGCTCCTTGCCGCAATGATGCACTGGTCTGCCGTCGCCTCGACTTCTCCGGCGAGGAGACAGGGCTCCCTCAGGCGATCCAGGTGCCGGCCGGCAGAACGTCCCGGCCGCAGGACGTCAGATCGACCTGCCGGCGCGGGCGAGCGTCGCCGTCTCGATCGCGTCACGGTCGAGCGTCGGGCGGTAGCCTGCGGGCAGGCGGATCGCGCCGCCGGCCACCTGCATGGGGTCGGCGAAGATCGGCTGCGTCATCTTCAGCCAGCCGTTCATCTCGCCGGCGTTGTCGATGTGGCGGGCGGCGACGCAGGTCTCCATCCAACAGCCGACGTCGCTGGCGACGCCGTTGCCGAGCACCGGCTGCATGCCGAGCGTGCGGATCCGCTCGATGGCGGCGGCGAGCCGCTCGAGCGTGCCGAACTTCATGAGCTTGACCTTGACGAAGCGGGCCGCCTTCAGGCGGGCTGCCTCGTCGATGTCGGACTCGTCGTAGACGCCCTCGTCGAGCATCAGCGGCAACGGGCAGTCGGCGACCACCGCCATGTGCGAGGCCCAGTCGCCGGCGGCGCACGGCTGCTCGAAGAGCTCGATGCCGGCCACCGGAACGGCGTGCGCGAACTCGAGCGCCTGGCGCGGCGTGTAGGCCTGGTTGGCGTCGACCCGCAGGCGGGCACGCCCGGCCACGTGTGCCAGCGCCGCACCGATGCGCTCGGCGTCGGCCGCCGGCGTCGCCGAGCCGACCTTGATCTTCAGCGTCGTGTAGCCGGCGGCGCAGAGACGGTCGATCTGCGCCTGCATGCGTCCGGGCTCGCTGTCGTTGATGGTGCCGAGCACCGGCACCACGACGTCGCGCTCGAGCCGCAGCAGCGCCGCCCCTTCGAGCATCTCGATCGCGCTGGCGAACGCCGTGGCGACGAACGGCGCGCTCGGCACCAGGGCCAGCGCCTCGGCCTTGGCCGCTGCCGTCGAAAGACCGGCCAGACGCTCGGCCATCTGCTCGGCAAGCGGCCAGCTGGCCTCGATCGTCTCGTCGGTGTAGCCGGTGAGCACCGTCGCGTCGCCGTAGCCCTCGCGGCCGTCGCCGTCGCGCAGGACGACCAGGATGGTGTCGAGTCCCTCGACGTCACCGAAGGCGAGGTGGTAGGGGGTGGTCAAGGGCAGGCGCAGGCGGCGCACTTCGATCGAGCTCAGCATCCGGGCATCTCCAGCAGAACCTTGCCGCGGGTGCGGCCGTCTTCGAGGTAGCGCATCGCCTCGGCGGTGTCGGCGAGCGCGAAGCTGCGATCGATCGACACCTTCAACCGGCCGGCCAGGGCATGGTCGAAGAGCTCGCCGGCACGGCCGCGCAGCTCCCCTGGCGTGGCGATGTAGTCGGCCAGGTGCGGCCGGGTGAAGTAGACCGAGCCGGCCTCGCCGAGCTCGAGCGGCACGATGCTCTCGACCAGCCCCGAGGCACCGCCGTAGTTGATGCACAGGCCGCGGCGACGCAGCGAGCGAATGCTGCGGTCGATGGTGTCGCGGCCGATCGCGTCGTAGACGACGTCGACGCCAGCGCCGCCGGTGAGGCGACGCGCCTCGGCTCGGAAGTCCTGCTCGCGGTAGAGGATCGTGTGATCGGCGCCCAGCGAGCGTGCGATCTCGGCTTTCTCCGGCGAGCCGACGGTGCCGATGACGGTGGCACCACGCAGCCTGGCGAGCTGCACGAGCAGGCCGCCCACGCCGCCGGCCGCGGCATGGACCAGGCAGGTCTGGCCGGGCTGCAGCTCGAAGGCGGCGTGCGACAGGTAGTGGGCCGTGAGCCCCTGCAGCATGAGCGCGCAGGCATGGCGCAGGTCGAGGCCGTCGGGAATGCGGACGAGCCTGCCCGTCGGCACCACCGCCCGCTCGGCGAAGCTGCCGCGGACGACGCACCAGGCGACGCGGTCGCCGACGGCAATGTCGGCGACCCCTTCGCTTGCACCCGCGCCGATCGCCTCGACGATGCCGGCGCCTTCCATGCCGAGCGTCATCGGCAGCGCGTTGCGGTAGGTTTCCGATTTCGCGTAACGGCCGAGCCGGAGATGGACGTCGATGAAGTTGAGACCGGCCACCTCGAGGCGCACCAGCGCCTCGCCGGGTCCGGGTTTCGGCGGCTCGACCGTCTCGACCCGGCAGACGCCTGCGTCACCGTACTCGTGGATCCGGATCGCCTGCATCGCCGGCGCCTCAGGACTGCCGCGTCGGGACGCGGAACCAGCTGTCGGGCATGAGCTGCGACAGCGGCTCGCTGTGCTCGTAGACGCTCTGCACCGCCAGCTCGTGGTCGAAGGCCACGCCCGCCTGCTCGGCGCGCCGGCGCAGGCCCGCCTCGTGCACCTCCATCACCTCGCGCGGGAGCGGCATGTCGGCGGCGTCGAGGATGCGCAGGTAGCCGTCGGCATCGCGTGCCGGCATGACGCGGCTCTTCACGTGCCGGTTGGGCGACCACGGTACGTCGAGCACGCCGGCCTCGAAGGCGCGCACGCTGCCGAGCGCGGCGTCGCCGTCGCCCATCTCGAGGGTGCGGTCGACGATGGCATGGACCTCGGCACGGATCAGCGCCTTCTCGCGCTCGTAGTCGGGCATGCCGTCGAGCCGCATGCCGCGCGCCAGGTAGATGCCCATGCGCGTCGTTCGCAGGCCCTCGGCGTTGGCGGCCGGCGTCGGCACGCCGTGCGCTTCCTGGACGCTCTTGGTGGTGACGTTGACGGCGCCGGCGACGGCGGCGATGTAGCCGCCGAGTGCAACCAGCGCCGCCGACTGAGCCTCGTCGTAGGGCCAGGCGCCCATCCAGTGCAGCGAGCTCACCGGCGTGAAGACGCCGCGGTAGCCGCGCTTGACGAGGTACTCCTGCGCCAGCTCCTCGCAGCAGGCGATCGCCGCCGCGTCCTGCACGAGGTGCAGCGTCTGCCCGAGCTCGATGCCGTAGTGGCGCACGCCCTGCGCCGCCGCCAGCAGCGCGTCGAGCACGCCGATGGCGATGGCGATGCACGGCGGCACGTTGGTGCCGGTGAGAAAGCTCGGCTGGCGGCGGTGCAGCTCGATGCCGCGGGCGCCGTACTCGGCGACGAGGCGGTCGAGGTACTGGTAGTTGCGGATGCCGTCGGCGATCGAGAGGTCCTTGATGTACGACACCGTGTAGGCAATGCCCGAGCCGAGATAGCCGGTGTAGCCGGCGGCGTAGCCGATCTCGCCCGTGAGCTTGGGCATCGTCGTGCCGGTGAGCATGATGGCCGGCTTGTCGATCGACTCGACCAGCCCGCGCGCCACCTTGTGCCCCACATTGACGATCGGAAAGCCGTTCAGCATCGAGCGGCCTTCGCGCTCCGATTCCTCCATGCCCTTCTGCGCCAGCTCGAACATCTCGTTGCGCGTGTAGCTGTCGGTCGTCGTCGGCACGATGTCGGCAAGGCCGTCGCGATCGAGCGCGATCATCAGCTCGCGCTGCATCGCCAGGGTGCCGCGGCCGCCGCGCGGCTGCGTCAGGCAGCGGCGCTCGGCGTGCGCGGCGCGCGTCACCGCGGCCAGGTTCTTGTGCAGCGGCAACCGCGACAGGTACGCGGCCGACTCGTCGAGGTCGACCTGCGCGCCGGTCGGCCAGCGCGCGAGGTTGTCGCGCCGCATCGCCGCGAAGGCGTCGGAATCGATCGCCGCTTCGCTGAGCGGGCGCTGCAGGCGGTCAGCCGTTGGCGTGGTGGTCATGGTGCTCTTTCTCCGTAGAGACGATTTCCGTGGGGACGAGTCCGTGGCGGGCGAGCGCGTAGGCAACGCGCCGGTCGACGCGTGCGAGCAGGCCGCAGGCGAAGAGGGCGTAGTCGCGATCGACGTAGAGCGTCGCATCGGCGGGGCCGAGCGACAGCGGGTCGGCCGGATCGGCGAGCGCCGCGTCGAGCAGCGAATGCGGCGCGTCGGCATGGACGATGACGCCGCCGGTGCCGATCAGCGTCGCCACGCGGCCGAGGTCCTTGCCTCGCTGCACCGTGACCGGCCCGTGCGCCGTCTGGACGGTCTCCAGGGTGCCGGCATGGCGGCGCATCGCCAGCCGGATGGCGCCGCGCGCGAGCGCGCGGTCGAGCCGCTGCTCGTCGGCACTGGCCGGAAGCCGCTCGACGTTGCCGGCAATCACCGCGAGCAGTTCGTGCAGGCGCGGTGTCGCGATGCGCGCATCGGCGGCGATGGCGTCGGCGCCGCAGCTCTCGACGATGGACGTAGCGTTGTGGCGCATGCCGAGGTCGCCCTCGACCGTGCGCTTGGCGTGGGGCTCGGGCAAGCCGAGGCGGACGACCCCGGCCGCCGGCTCGCCGCTGCCGATCGAGTGCACGTCGGTGGTCGCGCCGCCCGGATCGACGACGACGAGCGGCCCGAGCCCGAGCTCGTCGCCGTCGCCACCGGGGCCCGCGGCCAGCAGCTCGGCGCCCTCGAGCACGGCGGCCGGCGTCGGCAGGACGACGTCGTCGAGCAGGCCGAGGGCGCGGTCGATGCCCTTGGCGTGAACGATGCGGCTCATGAACACGTCGCGGATCGCGGCGCGTGCCGGCTCGATCGAGAGGACGTTGAACTCCGGCATCACGTTGGCGCAGAGGCGCGCCTCGGGCAGCACGGCGAGGACGTCGTCGCCGGCGTCGCGGTTGCCGGCCACGACGACCGGACAAGAGAGGCCGCTGGCGGCGAGCGCGCGCGCGTTGTGCAGGATGATGTCGCGGTTGCCGCCGTCGGTGCCGCCGCAGAGCAGCACGATGTCGGGCCGCAGGCGCTCGATGTCGTTCAGGTCGGCCTTGGTCAGCCGGTAGGCGTAGGAGCCGACCAGGCGGGCACCGGCGCCGAGTGCGGCCTGCCGCGCCGCTTCGGCGGTGAGCTCGCGCACGAGCCCCATCGTCACCATCTTGAGCCCGCCGGCCGCGCTCGATGCGCCGAGACGCACCCGGTAGCGCGGCACGTGCCCGAGCCGGCCGTGCAGCGTCGCCAGAGCCTGCTCGAGGCCGATCGTGATGTCGGTCGTCACGGTCGACGGACCCTGCGCGCTGGCGACGACGCGTGCGTCGTCGAGATCGACCGCGCGCACCTTGGTCCAGGTGCTGCCGAAGTCGACCAGGAGGGCGAAGTTCATCGCGCTGCGGCGCCCTGCCGGCTCGCCCACGGCGTCGCCAGCGCGGCGTCGACGCGCTCACCCCGCGCCCGCGCCGCGAAGTCGGCATCGAGCGTCGCCAGCACGTCCTCGACCCGCGTGCCCGGCGCGAAGGCGCGATCGAACCCCATGGCCAGGAAGCGCTGCTCGACCTCCGGCCAGGGCTGCTTGCCGACGACGAGGTTGCCGCCGAGGTAGATCAAGATCTCGTCGAGACCGGCCTCGACGCACAGGTCGCGAAAGCCGCGGCAATCGAGCTCGCCCTGGCCGTAAAGCGACGAGACCAGGATCGCATCGGCCGCCGTCTCGATGGCGGCCTTGACGAATTCCGGCGCCGGCGTAAGCGCCCCCAGCGAGACGACCTTGTAGCCTGCCCTCTCGAGCGCCATCGAGAGGATCCGGTTGCCGACGATGTGGGTGTCGGCGCCGATGACGCCGGTGACCAGGGTCTTGCTTCGCATGAAATGGCCCGTGACCGAAGTTGCCCGACACATTCTGTCGGCGCCGGCGGTTTCATTCCGCGTTCGGCGCACCACCGCGCGTGCTTGCAAATCAACCACTTGCGCTCATGCGCCGGCTCCGTCGGGGCGCAGTCATGTACATGACTTTATGATGCGAAGCCATTTCTCACACGATGACCGACCGCTCACCGCTCTATCGCCGCGTCAAGCGGCAGATCACCGAGGCACTGCGCTCCGGCAGGTGGAAGCACGGCCAGAAGATCGCCAGCGAGCCGCAGCTGGCGGCGCGCTTCGGCGTCAGCGTCGGCACCGTGCGCAAGGCGGTCGGCGAGCTCGAGGCCGAGAACATCCTCGTGCGCGAGCAGGGCCGCGGCACCTTCGTCGTCAGCCACACCCGCGACTACATGCTCAACGTGTTCTTCCACATCGTCGACGACGCGGGAAAGAAGGAGCTGCCGACGATCACGCTGCTGTCGATGCGCCGCGGCCGCGCCGACCGCCGCACGGCGGGCCTGCTCGACCTGTCGGCGCGGGCACCGGTCATCGACATCGAGGCGCTGCTCTCGCTGCGCGGGCAACCGACCATCCTCGACCGGATCCGCCTGCCCGCGCAGCTCTTCGGCGAGCTCGGCGAGCACCAGTTCAAGTACCGCGACGGCACCGTGTACGGGCTGTTCCAGGAACGCTTCGGCATCACCGTCGTGCGCGCCGAGGAACGCATCACCGCCGTGCTCGCCGGCGAGCGCGAGTCCGGCCTCCTCGGCGTCGCCCGCGGCGCCCCGCTGCTGCGCATCCAGCGCGTCGCCTTCACCTACCGCGACGTGCCGGTCGACGCTCGCATCCGCCTGGTCGATCCGACCCGCCACGCCTACCTCAGCGTCCACGGCAACCGCTCCTGAGCGGCGCTGCGGGCGCGACGCGCCAGCTCGCAGCCGACACCGTCGCGAGTGCGCCGGTAGACTGCCGCGCGGCGGCCGAACACGGGCGCCAGGCGTGGCGCCCGGCGCCACGCCTGGCGCCCCCTCGCCCGATCCCCTCGATGATCGAGACCCTCTTCCTCACCCTCGGCGCCTTCTCCGCAGCCATCGTCTCCGGGGCCACGGGCTCCGGCTTCGCGCTGGTCAGCACGGCGCTCTGGAACCAGGCGCTCGAGCCGCGCCTGGTCGCCATCCTCGTCGTCGTCTTCACGCTGGCGCTGAACATCAGCTACCTGCCGCTCTTCTGGCGCGACATCGACCTCAGGCGACTCGCCCCCTTTGCCGCCGGCAGCCTGCTCGGCGTGCCGCTCGGCGCGTTCGCGCTCGCCCGGCTGCCGACATCGACGCTGCGCTTCGCGATCGGGCTGCTTCTTCTCGTCTACGGCGGCTACCTGCTCAGTCGATCGCGGACGCCGCGCTTCGAGCTTTCCGTTGCCGCGGCGCGCTTCGCCGATGCCGGCGTCGGCTTCGCCGGGGGATTCTTCGGCGGACTCGGCGGCCTGTCGGGGTTCCTGCCGGCACTCTGGTGCGCGCTGCGCGGCTGGGACAAGGTCGCGAACCGGGCGCTCGTGCAGGCCTACATCCTGTTCACCGGCGTCCTCAGCCTGGCCTGGATCGGCGGCTTCGTCGGCATCGACGAGCACGTTCGCGACCACCTCCTGCTAGGCCTGCCGTTCGTGCTGGTCGGCGGCTGGCTGGGCCTTCGCCTGTTCTCGCGCCTGGACACCGCGGCGTTCAACCGCGTCGTTCTCTGGGTCATCACCGGCTGCGGCGCGGTGCTGGTGCTGCGCCTCTGAACCGCCGGCCCCCGGCGTTACTGGAACGCCGGCATGACCTCCCGGGCGAAATACTGCATGCCCTCGAGCGGTGGGATCGGCTGGATGATCAGGTGCTCGACGCCGACCGATTCGTAGTGACCGACCCGCTGGATGCATTGCTCGCGGCTGCCCCAGAGGTTCTCGTCGAGCACGTCGCGCGGCGTCGGCGGCTTGGCGAATCGGTGCTCGCGCTCCTTCGCATAAAGGACGCTCCAGCGATCGACGTCGGCCTGCGGCAGGCCGGCGAGCGATACCGTCGAGACGGCCATCGGCAGCCGCCTGCCGCCGCGCCGCTTCGTCATGTCGGCGACCCAGTCGGCGATGACCTCGGGCGACTTCGAATAGGTCAGCCAGACGTCGGCGAGGTCGGCGGCCAGGACCCGGGTCGCTTCCGAGTCGCCGGGGACCCAGATGGGGATGTGCGGCTTCTGCACCGGCTTCGGCTCGAGGTAGGCCTCGTCGAGGCGGTGAAACGGGCCCTTGTAGGTGACCTCGTCCTGGGTCCACAGGGTCTTGGCGATCTCGAGCGCCTCGCGCAGGCGAGCGACACGGGCATCGTGCTCGTCCCACGGCAGGTCGTACGAAGAGGTCTCGTGCTTGAACCACGCCGAGCCGAGCGAGTAGATGACGCGGCCGCCCGAGATGACGTCGAGCGTCGCCGCCATCTTCGCCATGACGGCCGGGTTGCGCAGCGAATTGTTGAAGGTATGGCCGGCCAGCTTCACCTTGCTCGTCAGCACCGCCAGCGCCGACAGCACGGTCCAGCACTCGAGCATCGGCGTGCGCTTCTGCATGTGCGCGTTGATGACGTGATCGGGCAGCCAGACGCTGTCGAAGCCGAGCTCCTCGGCCCCCAGCGCCATCAGCTTCGCGTACTCGAAGCCGGCGCCCGGCGCCCCCATCTCTCCCTGCACTGCCAGCCTCACGCCGAACTTCATCTCGTCTCCTGCAGACCGAACGTGCGACCGATCGCGGTCGCCGCCTCGCGCAGCCGCGGGACGTGCGCGAGAAGCTCCTCGAGCGTCATCCGGCCCTCGGGCGCCTGGATCGCCACCGCCGCACAGGCCCGCTGCCGGTCGACCATGACCGGCACCGCCACACCGTACAGCCCACGCAGATGCTCCGCGCGATTGATGCCGATCCGGCGCGTGCGAGTCTCGCGCATTTCCTGCTCGAGCGCTTCGCGGTCGATGATGGTGCTCTCGGTAAAGCCCCGCAGCACGAGGTGGCTCAGCAGCCGTTCGCGCTGCGGCTTCGGCAGCAGGCTCGCGAGCAGCTTGCCGCTCGACGTCGCATGCAGCGGCACGTGCGAGCCCGGCGCCAGCATCATGCGCAGCGGCCACGAGGTCTCGACCCGGTCGAGATAGACGATGTCGGTGCCGGCAAGCGCCGTCAGGTTGCAGGTCTCGCCCGTGTTCTCGACGACGGCGCGCAGGATCGCGTGGCGCTCGTCGCGGCCCGGCCCGTTCATCAGCGTGCCGACCGCGAAACGCTCGACGCGGCTGCCGAGCTGCAGCCGCCGCGAGTTCGGCTCGCGCACCAGGAGGCCGGCCAGCGCCAGGTGCTCGACGAGCCGGTGCACGGTCTGCCGAGGCAGCTCGACGCGCTCGACGAGCTCGGCCAGCGAGCAGCCGTTCTCGCTCTGCGCGAGCGCATCGAGGATCCGGAAGGCGCGTACCGCGGCGGAATTGCTCTGGTTGCTTTCCATGGTTTATACGGAGAAGCTGCAACGGATTCGCTATAAAACGGCACTGTACAGGCCCGCTCGTTCGAAATATCGTGGGTCTCGAGCTGGCTACGTTCGCCATCAGACGACCGGCCCACGAACCACCGGAGACATCCATGAGCCACTTCGCCTTGCACGCACCGTCGCGCCGCACGATCCTGAAATCGGGGGCCGCGCTCGCGGCGACGCCGTTCCTCACGCGATTCGCATCGGCACAGGACCATTACCCGTCGCGGCCGGTCGAGTTCATCGTCCCCTGGGGCCCGGGCGGCGGCGCCGACCAGCTCGCACGCAGGGTCGGCAAGCTGCTCGAGGACGAGTTGAAGGCATCGTTTCCGATCCTCAACATTCCCGGCGCCACCGGCAATACCGGCACCACCAAGCTGCTCTCGGCGCCGGCCGACGGCTACACGATCGCCGTCTTCATCGGCGACACGATGGGTACCCTCGTCAGCGGTCAGGCTCGCTGGAAGCTGGCCGACGTCGTGCCGCTCGGCGTCATGATCCGCCAGCCGACCGGCCTCTTCGTGAAAACCGACGCGAAGTGGAAGAACTTCGCCGAGTTGGTCGCCGATGCCAAGAACAACGAACTGAAGGCCGGCATCACCGGCTTCGGCAGCCCCGACGAGATCCACGTCCTCCAGATGAATCAGCGCGCGGGAACGAAGTTTCGCGTCGTTCCCTTCGCCAAGCCGGGCGAGCGCTATTCGTCGATCCTCGGCGGCCACGCCGACGTGCTCGTTGAGCAGGCGGGCGACGTGAAGTCGTTCCTGCAGAGCAAGCAGATGCGGCCGATCGTCTTCTTCGCCGATGAGCCGCAGACGGGTTACGAAGACATTCCGCTCGCCAAGGCATCGGGCTTTTCGATCGCGATCAATCAGTGGCGGTCGATGGTCATGCGCGCCGGCACCGACCCCAAGCAGTACGCCACGATGGTCGCGGCCGTGCAGAAGGTAGCGCAGAGCGACGACTTCAAGAAGTACCTGGCCGACGAACTGGCGTTCGCGAACAGCTTCGTGCCGGCAGCGCAGACGGCGGCCTTCTTCGAAAACGAATTCAAGACCATCCAGAGCAACCTGCCCAAGAAGTAGGCCGGCAAGCGCACGGGATGCCGGGCGCTCACCTCCACTCTTTCCGGCCGCCTGCGTGCGGCCGGTTCTGCGAGCACCGCCATGCTGTCACGCCTGCGTCCCTGCATTCCCCACTTCGTGATGCTGCTGGTCTCGATCGCGCTCTACGTCGCGGCCCTGCAGATCGACACCAGCGCGACCAATGGCGGTCGGCGGATCGGCCCCGACTTCTGGCCCAAGGCGGTCATCCTCTTCATGGGTGCGCTGGCGCTCTACGAGGTCGTGAAGCGGGCGATCTTCGGCAGCGACTTCTCGGCCAGCGGACTGACCCACGACTACACCGGAAACCCGGCCGGCGACCCGACGACCGAGACGGCCGGCGAGGCACCAGAGATCGAGCATCCGCGCCTCCTGCTTGGCGGCGCCGCCATCATCCTCGGCTACGTTGCGCTTGTGGATTGGCTGGGTTTTTTCGTCACCACCGCGATCTTCCTGTTCGCGTTCGCCCGAATCGGCGGATTCCGCCGACCCGGCTGGAATGCGCTCATCGCGCTGTTCGGCGCCCTGCTGATGGTGGTGCTCTTCATGCGTGTGGCGTACATCTCGCTGCCACTCGGCGAAGGGCCGTTCCGGGAGTTGTCGTTGATGCTGATGCGCCTGATCGGCGTGCAATGACGGGCCCACCATGGACTCGCTGATCCACCTCTTGGGCGGCATGGCCGCCCACCTCCAGCCGGCCAACCTGCTGGCGATGCTGATCGGCCTGGTGCTCGGCATGCTGGTCGCGGTGCTGCCCGGGCTCACGCTGGTGATGGGCGTCGTCCTGGCGCTGCCCTTCACCTACAAGATGGGCGTCGAGCCGGCACTCATCCTGCTGACGGCGATGTACGTTTCGGGCACCTATGCAGGGGCCATCACGTCGATCCTCTTTCGCATTCCCGGCGAGCCGATGGACGTGCCGCTGCTCTGGGACGGCTATGCGATGACCAAACGCGGCGAGGCCGCCAAGGCGCTCGGCTGGTCGCTCGCCGGCGCCTTCATCGGCGGCCTCATCTCGGCAGTGCTGATGGTGGCGATGGCCCGGCCGGTCGCCACCCTGGCGCTGCGGTTCTCTTCCCCCGAATTCTTCGCGATCGTCTTCTTCGGCCTGGCCAGCGTGGTGGCCCTGTCCGGCGGTTCGGTGGTCAATGCGCTGATCAGCCTGTGCCTGGGCCTTTTCCTGGCAACAGTGGGCGTCGACTCGATCTACGGCGCCGAGCGCTTCGCCTTCGGCCAGCCGTTCCTGCTCGACGGTGTCGAGTTCCTGCTCGTCATGGTCGGCGCGTACGGCATCGGCGAGGTCCTCTCGCGCCTGAACACGGGCTTCCAGAGCCAGGCCGCGGCCGGAACCGGCCAGTCGCGCTTCAAGACGGCGCTACCGACGATCCGCGAGATGCTCGCGATCAAGTGGACGTTTTTCCGCGGCACCGCCACCGGCATCGTCGTCGGCGTCGTTCCCGGCGCCGGTGCCACCGTCTCCGCCTTCGTCGCCTACGGCCTCGAAAGCCAGTACGGCAAGAACGGCAAGGCGCTCGGCACCGGCATGCCGGAAGGCATCGTCGCCGCCAAGTCGGCGGCCACCGCCTCGGTCGGCGGCGCGCTGGTGCCGCTGCTGGCGATGGGTATCCCGGGCAGCGGCGCCACCGCCATCATCCTGGCGGCGTTCCTGCTCCATGGCATCCAGCCCGGCCCGCAGGTCTTCGTCAACAGCCCCGAGCTGGTCAACATCGTCTTCGCCGCGGTCTTCATCTCGCTCTTCGGCATGTGCATCCTCGGCTACTTCGCGATCAAGCCGCTCTGCAAGGTGCTCGACGCACCGGAGTCGATCGTCTCCGCCTTCGTCGTCCTGTTCTGCTTCGTCGGCGCCTTCGCGGCGCGCAACAACCTGTCGGACCTGTACGTGATCGCCGCCTTCGGCGCGATCGGCTTCCTGTTCGAGAAGTTCAAGTTCCCGATCGCGCCGATGGTGCTCGGCACGATCCTCGGGCCGCTGGCGGAAACCAACTTCATGACGACGATGGTGAGCTTCGACAACGACTGGACCGTCTTCTTCACCCGCCCGATCAGCGGCACGGTGATGGCGCTGGCCGTGTTCGGCCTCGCCTACCCGGTCGTCAAGGCCGTGGTCCTGCGCTTGCGCGGCCCGCGCCCGCAGGCCCACGGCACCGTCCCTTGAAGCCACGAGGCCCGGTCATGTCCACTTCTTCCTCTCCTGCTGCCGGCGCCGACGAGACCGTCCGCCGCACGGTGGCCGAACTCGTCGCCCGCGCCCGCGCCGCCCAGCGCGTTGCCGACGGGTACGACCAGCAGCGCATCGACGAGCTCGTCGTCGCGGCCGGCTGGGCGATCATGGAGCCGGCGCGTAACCGCGAGCTCGCCGAGCTGGCCGTTGCCGACACCGGCATCGGCAACGTCGCCGACAAGATCGCCAAGAACCATCGCAAGACACTCGGCCTGTTGCGCGACCTGAAGGGCGCGCGCTCGGTCGGCGTCATCGCCGAGGATGCCGCCACCGGCATCGTCGAGATCGCCCGGCCAGTCGGCGTCGTCTGCGCCATCACGCCCTCGACCAACCCCGGCGCGACGCCCGCGAACAAGATCATCAATGCGCTGAAGGGCCGCAACGCCGTCATCGTCGCGCCGTCGCCCAAGGGCTGGAGCACCTGCGAGCGGCTGGTCGCCTTCATCCACGCCCAGTTCGACCGCATCGGCGCGCCGCGCGACCTGGTCCAGTTGCTGCCGTCGCCGGTCAGCAAGCAATCGACGTACGAGCTGATGCGCCAGTGCGACCTGGTCGTGGCCACCGGCTCGCAGGCCAACGTGCGCGCCGCCTACGCCAGCGGCACGCCGGCGTTCGGCGTCGGCGCCGGCAACGTCGCCGGCATCGTCGACGAGAGCGCCGACGTCGAAGCCGCGGCCGACCGCATCGTGCGCTCGAAGACCTTCGACAACGCCACCAGCTGCTCGTCGGAGAACAGCATCGTCCTGGTCGACGCGGTGCGCGCGCAGTGCATCGCCGCGCTCGAGTTGCGCGGCGCCGTCCTGCTCGGCACCGCCGAAAAGGCCGTTCTGGCGCGGCTGATGTGGCCGGACGGCAAGCTTTCCCCTGCCGTGATCGGCCACTCCGCGATGGCCATCGCGGCGCTGGCCGCGGATGCCGAGGGCGCCGACCGCGTGGCCTGGCAGCGCATCGCCGCTGCCGAGCCGCGCATCCTGATGGTCGAGGAAGACGGCGTCGGCAAGACCCACCCGTTCTCCGGCGAGAAGCTCTCGCCCGTCCTCGCCGTGTACGGCGCGCGCGACTTCGCCGCCGCCGCAGCCGTCGTCGCACGCATCTACGCCTACGAGGGTGCCGGCCACTCGGTGGGCCTGCACACCACGCAGGACAGCCGTGCCCTCGAACTCGGGCTGCACCTGCCGGTGTCGCGCGTGATCGTCAACCAGGCCCATTGCATCGCCACCGGCGGCAGCTTCGACAACGGCCTGCCGTTCTCGCTCTCCATGGGCTGCGGCACCTGGGGCCGCAACAACTTCTCCGACAACATGGCGCTGCGCCACTACCTCAACATCACGCGCGTCTCGCGGCCTATCGCCGAGCGCGTGCCGAGCGAGGACGAGATCTTCGGCGGCTTCTTCGCGACCCACGGCAAGTCATGACGGCTGCGTCGCCGACCGTCCACGACCTGATCGAGCGGCAGGCCACGGCACGGCCGGAGGCCCTCTACGCTCTCGCCGTCGACGGGCCCGCGACCCTCACGTTCGCCGAACTGCGCGACGACGCCCGTCGCCTCGAGGCTTCGCTGGCCGCCGCCGGCCTGGCCACCGGCGACACCGTCTCGGTGGTCATGCCGAACGGCTTGCAGACGCTGCGCATCCTGCTGGGCACGATGTACGCGGGGCTGTGCGTGAACCCGGTGAACCTGCTGTCGCAGCCGGCGCAGATGCGCTACGTGCTCGAGCACAGCGACTGCCGCGTCGTCATCGCCGCGCCGGAATGGGCCGAACGGGTACGCGCGCTGCTCGACGGGCTGGGCCGCGCCGTGCGCCTGATCGTCGTCGCGCCCGACGGCGATGCGGACGACTTCCGCACCGCCTTCGCCGTCGCCGGCGACGGTGCACCGCCGACAGCGGTGTCGCCCGATGCCACCGCGCTCCTCATGTACACCTCGGGCACGACCGGCGTCCCGAAAGGGGTCATGCTGACGCAGCGGAACCTGGCCGCCAACGCCGCGTCGATCAGCGCCGAGCACGACCTCGGGCCCGATGACCGGGTGCTCGGCGTGCTGCCGCTCTATCACATCAACGCCTTCGCCGTGACCATGCTGGCGCCGCTCGCCCACGGCGGCAGCGTGGCGATGGCGGCGCGGTTTTCGGCGGCCCAGTTCTGGGCCCAGGCGAGCCAGGCCGGCTGCACGTGGATCAACGTCGTGCCGACGATCATTTCCTACCTGCTCGAGGGTGACGTACCGGCACGGGAGAGCCTGGCGCGAATCCGCTTCTGTCGCTCGGCCTCGGCGGCCCTGCCGCCAGAGCACCATCGCGCCTTCGAGGCGAAGTTCGGCATCGGCATCGTCGAGACCATGGGACTGACTGAAACGGTGGCGCCGTCGTTCTCGAATCCGCTCGATCCGGCCCGCCGCAAGGTCGGCTCGGTCGGCCGGGCGTCAGGGGGCGAGGCCCGCGTCATCGACGCATCGCTCGCGCCGCTGGCCGATGGCTCGACGGGCGAGATCGCGATCCGGGGCGCGCACGTCATGCGCGGCTACTACAAGAACGACGAGGCGACGCGCAATTCCTTCACGCCCGACGGCTGGCTGCGCACGGGCGACCTCGGCCACCGCGACGACGAGGGCTTCTTTTTCGTCACCGGCCGCATCAAGGAGCTGATCATCAAAGGCGGCGAGAACATCGCGCCGCGCGAGATCGACGAGGCGCTGCTCGCCCACCCGGCGGTGCTCGACGCCGCCGCCGTCGGCATGCCGGACCGGCACTATGGACAGGACATCCTCGCCTGCATCGTCCTGCGACCGGGCGCCGCGATCGGCGAGAGCGAGTTGCGCGACTTCTGCGTCGAGCATCTCGGCCGCTTCAAGACGCCGAAGGTGATCCGGTTCGTCGAGGCCTTGCCGCGCGGGCCATCGGGCAAGGTCCAGCGCCTCAAGCTGCTCGATCCCGCCGACTAGCGTCCGCGCGCCGGCCGCTTGCCGCCGAGCGCGTCGCGCAGCGCCGCCCGCGTCACTTCGATCGCATCGAGCCTTTCAGCCGCGACCTCGGCCGAGGGGTCGGCCGGCAGCCCGGGCCGAGGCTGGCCCCGTCTCGACCCGTAGGTGTGCGCATAGATCCAGGTGAATTCGGCGCCGAAGAGGAAGATCTGCGCCGAGTAGTACATCCACACCAGCATCACGACGAGCGAGCCGGCGGCGCCGAATCCGGAGGCGAAACTGCTCTTGCCGATGTACAGGCCGATCAGGAACTTGCCGACGGCGAACAGCAGCGAAGTCACGGCAGCGCCGATCCAGACGTCGTGCCAGCGAATGCGCACCCGCGGCATGAGCTTGTAGATCATCGCGAAGACCAGGGTCACGAGGACGAAGCCGAGCACGAAATCGACGCCCTGCGCCAGCACCTCCCAGCCGCCGAAGACCGGCGCCCACCACTTGCCGAGCGCCGAGACGGCGGTGCTCGCGAGCAGCGAGACGATGAGCAGGAAGCCGATCCCGAGGACCATGCCGAACGACAACAGGCGCGAACGGACGAGGGCCCACACGCCTGAGCCGCCGCGTTGTGGTGCACGCCAGATGCGGTCGAGCGCGCTCTGCAGCTCGCCGAACACGGTGGTCGCGCCGACCAGGAGCACGCCGACGCCGACGGTCACGGCGATGATGCCGGCCTTCGGTTCGTTCACGCTTTTCAGGAGCGCCTGGACGGCGGACGCCCCCTCCTCGCCCATGAAGCCGCGCAGCTCGACGAAGACCTGGCCGCGCGCCGCCTCGTCGCCGAACGCCAGCCCGGCGATCGAGATCACGATCAGGATGAGTGGCGCGATCGAGAACAGCGTGTAGTACGCCAGCGCCGCGCCCATGCTGGGGGCGTAGTCGTCGACCCACGCGGAGGCGGCCTGCCGGGCCATGGTGACAATCGCCTTGATGTCCATGCCGCCATTGGACCGCAGCGCCGCCATGGCTGCCGGCGGATGGCCCGTTGTCTCACAGAGCGGCGGGATACCCGCCCACACGCGACGGTGCTCCCCGGCCTATGATTTCGGGTCAGCTTTCGCGCCGTCCCGCGCTGGCCTTGCCGTTCGAACACAAACCCAGGAGATGCTCATGATTGCTCGTCGTTGGATTCTCGGTTCCGCCCTCGTCGCCGGCGGCCTCGCCCTTGCCGGATGCGACTCCATGCACATGCCCATGATGAAGCCGGGTGCCATGTCGGCCCAGTTGAGCGGCGCCAGCGAGGTGCCGCCCACGTCGAGCACCGGCAGCGGCAAGGCTGTCGTCAATCTCGATCGCGGCACGAAGGTGCTGACCTGGACGGTCACCTATGGAGGCACGACCGGCCCGGTCACCGCCGGCCACCTCCACGGGCCGGCGATGCCCGGCGCCAACGCCGGCGTCGTGGTGCCGTTCAAGGGCAGCATGGCCAGCCCGATCACCGGCAGCGCCACCCTGACCGATGCGCAGATCGCCGACCTCGAGGCCGGCAAGTGGTACGTCAACCTGCACACGGCCGCGCACCCGGCCGGCGAGATCCGCGGACAGGTCAAGTAAGCAGTCTCTCCCCGGAGCGAACGCCGGCGCGCGGTCACCCGCCCGCCGGCGTTCCGTCTTTGGCCCGCGCTTCCTCCTGCAGACGCAGGACGCGGCGCTGCACCTTGCCAGTGGTGGTCATCGGCAAGGCGTCGATGAATTCGATCTCCTTCGGGTACTCGTAGGGAGCGAGCAGGCCGCGAACGTGCGCCTGCAGTTCCTGGACGAGCGCGGGCGTCGCCGCACACCCCGGAGCCAGGACGACGTAGGCCTTGACCAGCGCGCCCCGCTCGGCGTCGGGCTTGGGCACGACCGCGGCGTTGGCCACCGC
Source organism: Burkholderiales bacterium (assembly GCA_038225015.1). Lineage (GTDB taxonomy): Bacteria > Pseudomonadota > Gammaproteobacteria > Burkholderiales > Burkholderiaceae_C > Schlegelella_A. The sequence goes on along the minus strand of JBBRFB010000022.1, from coordinate 13,703 downwards.
CCGATGCTTGACGAGGCAGTTTTCTATCTCGCTCGGTCCGATGCGGTAGCCGGCGGCCTTGAAGATGTCGTCGCTGCGGCCCTGGTACCAGAGGTAGCCGTCGTCGTCCATGACCGCGGTATCGCCGGTGCGGCACCAGCTGTCGTCGACGGCACCGGTGAATTTCTCGCGGGTTGCGTCGTCGCGCTTCCAGTAGCCGAGGAAGAAGACGGGATCGGGCACGCCGTGCCGGTCGCGCCGGTGCAGGGCAACGTCGCCCGGCGTGCCGCGCGGGCACTCGCGGCCGTCGTCGTCGATCACCGCGACCCGATGGCCCGGGTAGGGTCGACCCATGCTGCCGGCCCGGGCCGGCCAGAGGATGGCGCAATTGCCGACGATGTAGTTGATCTCGGTCTGCCCGAACATCTCGTTCGGCACCACGCCGAGGTGGTCACGGCACCAGGCGAAGACCGCGTCGCCGACGGCCTCGCCGGCGCTCATGATCGCGCGCAACGCGAGGTGGTGGCGCGAGCGCGGCTCGGGCACCGCCTTCATCATCGCCTTCAGCGCAGTCGGAAACAGGAACGAGTGCGTGACCCGGTAGCGCTCGAGGAGGGCGAACGCCACCTCGGGCCCGAAGCGGCCCTGGTAGGCGACGATCTCGCGCCCGAAATAGAGGGTCGGCAGCAGCGCGTCCATCAGCCCGCCGGTCCAGGCCCAGTCGGCCGGTGACCAGAACACGGCGTCTGGCTGCGGAAACCAGTTCTGGCTGCAGACGAACCCCGGCAGGTTGCCGATCAGTCCCCGGTGCGCGATAAGCGTGCCCTTGGGCGGACCGGTCGTGCCGCTGGTGTAGATGAGGACGGCCGGATCGTCGGCGCGCGTTGCCGCCGGAGCGGTCGCCGGCTTGGCATCGGCCGCGGTCAGAGCGGCGATCCAGTCGACGTCGCCGCGGCCTGCGGCGTCTCCGGCGGCGACGAGCGTGGCCAGGCCCGGGCAGCGCGGCCGCGCCGAGAGCACATGGTCGATGCCGCTCTCGTCGACCAGCGCGATGCGCGCCTCGCTGTCATTGATCCGGTACTCGAGCGCGTCGGGTCCGAACAGGATCGATAGCGGCACGGCCACCGCGCCGAGACGGAAGACGGCGATGTAGGCGACCGCGGTCTCGAACCGCTGCGGCATGACGATCGCGACACGGTCGCCGGCAGCCACGCCCAGCCGTCGCAGCGCGGCGGCGAGCCGACCCGACTCGCGCGCCAGCTCGGCATAGGTGAACGACCGTCGCTCGCCGCGGTCGTTCTCGTGGCGGATCGCCACCGCCTGCGGCGTCTCGCGAGCCCAGCGCAGGGCGCAGACCTCGGCGATGTTGAAGCGCCGAGGGACATGCCAGCGGTAGCCGGCGTGCAGCGCCTCGTAGCGGTCGGCGCCTGGCTCGCTCACGGAGCGCCTGCGTCGAATGCCGCGAGCGCATCGCCAGCGATCCGGCAGATCCGCCACTCGGGCATCACCGTCGCGCCCATGCGCTCGTAGAAGCGGATCGCGTTCTCGTTCCAGTCGAGCACGCTCCATTCGAAGCGGCCGTAGCCGCGCCCCGCGGCGAGCCGCGCCAGGTCGCGCAGCAGGGCGGCGCCGATGCCGTGGCCGCGATGAGCCGGCTCGACGAAGAGATCTTCCAGGTAAAGCCCCGGACGCGCGAGGAAGGTCGAGAAGTTGGTGAAGAAGAGCGCGAAGGCGACGACCTTGCCGTCGACCTCGGCCACGCGCGCTTCGGCCACCGGCCGGGCGCCGAACAGGTGCGGATGCAGCGTCTCCGGCGTCACCTGGAGCAGATGGGTGAGCTGCTCGAACTCGGCCAGGCCGCGGATCAGCTCGACGATGGCGCCGACGTCGCGGGGCTCGGCGCTGCGCAGGACGAAAGCGTTCTCATCGGCCATGAGCCCATTCTGCACGCGACGGGCCGGCGGCGGCCCGTCGGGCTTGTCGCGACGCCGGCAGGCCGGGCGCGACGCGACGCTTACAGTGCGTGAATCGCGCCCCCGGCGGCCGCTCTCGCGTCCTCAACTCGATGTCCACCTCGCCCTACCGCCCGACCCGTACTGCCGCCAGCCGATTCATCGACATCCGCGGCCTGCGGCTGCATGTGCTCGAATGGGGCAGCGCGCAAAGCACCGCCACAGGGCAGCCGCCGCTCCTCATGCTGCACGGCTGGATGGATGTCGCCGCATCGTTCCAGTTCGTGGTCGACGCGCTGGCCCAGGATCGCCACGTCCTCGCCCTCGACTGGCGCGGCTTCGGCCAGAGCGACACGCCGGCCGCCGACACGTACTACTTCCCGGAGTACCTGGGCGATGTCGACGCCGCGCTCGACGTCTTGTTCGGCGCCGGGTCGCCGATCGATCTGCTCGGCCACAGCATGGGCGGCAACGTCGCCATGCTCTACGCGGGCGTGCGCCCCGAGCGCGTGCGCCGCCTGATCAACCTCGAGGGCTTCGGCATGCCGCGCTCGAAGCCGTCGCAGGCCCCGAAGCGGATCGCCGCCTGGCTCGACTCGCTGCGCCAGCCCGAGGTGCTCCGCTCCTACGACTCGATCGAAACGGTCGCCGCGCGCCTGCAAAAGACCAACCCACTGCTGCGCGCCGACCGCGCCGCCTGGCTGGCCGGCGCCTGGTCGGCGCCGGTCGAGGGCGCCGAGGGGGCGCGGGCGCTCCACGCCGACCCGAACCACAAGCGGCGGAGTCCGCTCCTGGCGCAGGTCGACGAGTGGCTCGAGTGCTGGAGGCAGATCACCGCGCCGGTGCTCTGGATCGAGGGCGACCGGAGCGATGTCTCCGTCTGGTGGGGCGACCGGTACACCAAGGCCGAGTTCCACGAGCGGCTCGACGTCGTCGCCGATGTCGAGCGCCACGTCGTCGGCCCGGCCGGCCACATGCTGCACCACGACCGGCCCGAGGACATTGCCGCGCTCGTCGAGGCGTTCCTGTCAAAATCGCGCCCTTCCCCGGTTCCCTGAACACGAGCACGCACATCATGGACGTCGAACACATCAACGCCATCGGCAACATGCTGGCCGACCTGACGAAACGCACGATCGACCTCCGGGGGTATCTTTGACTACGACCGCAAATCACTGCGGCTGAACGAGGTCAACGCAGCGCTGGAGAACCCGGCCGTCTGGAACGAGCCGAAGCGGGCCCAGGAGCTCGGCCGCGAGAAGCGCGCTCTCGACAACGTGGTCGAGACCATCGACCACCTGACGACGAACCTCGCCGACTCCAGCGAGCTGTTCGAGATGTCGAAGGAAGAGAGCGACGACGACGCGCTGCGCTCGATCGAGACCGACGCCGCCGCCCTCGAGAAGTCGGTCGGCGAGCTCGAGTTCCGGCGCATGTTCAACAACCCGGCCGACCCGAGCAACTGTTTCGTCGACCTCCAGGCCGGCGCCGGCGGCACCGAGGCCTGCGACTGGTGCGCGATGCTGCTTCGCCAGTACCTTCGCTACTGCGAGAGGAAGGGCTTCAAGACAGAGGTCATGGAGGAGAGCGAAGGCGACGTCGCCGGCATCAAGAGCGCAACGATCAAGGTCGAGGGCGACTACGCATTCGGCCTGCTGCGCACCGAGACCGGCGTGCACCGGCTGGTGAGGAAGAGCCCGTTCGACTCATCGGGTGGCCGCCATACGAGCTTCGCCAGCGTCTTCGTCTACCCCGAGGTCGACGACTCCATCGAGATCGACATCAACCCGGCCGACGTGCGCACCGACACCTTTCGCGCCTCCGGCGCCGGCGGCCAGCACATCAACAAGACCGATTCGGCCGTTCGCCTCACGCACATCCCGACCAACATCGTCGTCCAGTGCCAGAACGACCGATCGCAGCACAGGAACCGCGACGAAGCGTGGCAGATGCTGCGCTCGCGCCTGTACGAGCACGAGATGCGCATCCGCATGGCGGCGCAGCAAAAGCTCGAGGACTCGAAGACCGACGTCGGATGGGGCCACCAGATCAGGAGCTACGTGCTCGACCAGAGCCGCATCAAGGACCTGCGCACCAACGTCGAGATCAGCAACACCCAGAAGGTGCTCGACGGCGATCTCGACCAGCTGATCGAGGCGAGCCTGAAGCAGGGCGTCTAGGTCCGTCAGGCCGATCGACGAAACTCCTCCGAGACAAGGAAAGTCTGCAATATGCGCGAAGGCACTGCCCCGCTCGTTCGGCGCGAAGACTATGCACCGCCCGCCTACTGGATCCGAAAGGTCGAGCTGAGCTTCGACCTCGATCCGGCGAAGACGCTCGTGATCAGCAAGATGCAGGTCGAGCGCAACCCGCAGGCCGCGCCGGGGCCGCTGCGGCTGCACGGCGAGGACATCACGCTGACGCGTTGCCTCGCCGACGGCGCCTCGGTGTCGTTCCGGCACGAAGACGGCCTGCTCGTCATCGACAACCTGCCCGAGGGCAGCTTCACGCTCGAGATCCGCAACACCTGCGCGCCCGCGAAGAACACCCAGCTGTCGGGCCTCTACACCTCGGGCGGCGGCTTCTTCACCCAATGCGAGGCCGAGGGATTTCGCCGAATCACCTATTTCCTCGACCGCTCCGACGTGATGGCGGTGTACACGGTGACGATGCGGGCACCGAAGGCGGCCTACCCGATGCTGCTCTCGAACGGCAACCTGGTCGCCGAGGGCGACCTCGACGACGGCCGCCACTTCGCGACATGGCACGACCCGTTCCCGAAGCCGTGCTACCTCTTCGCGCTCGTCGCCGCCGACCTGGTCGGCCGCGAGCAGCACATCCGCGCGCGCTCGGGGAAAGACCACCTCCTGCAGGTCTGGGTGCGCCGCGGCGACCTCGACAAGACCGAGCACGCGATGAACTCGCTGGTCGCCTCGGTCACCTGGGACGAGGCGCGCTTCGGCCTCTCGCTCGACCTCGAGCGCTTCATGATCGTCGCCGTCGGCGACTTCAACATGGGCGCGATGGAGAACAAGGGGCTCAACCTCTTCAACACCAAGTACGTGCTGGCCAATCCGGCCACGGCGACCGACGCCGACTACTCGGCGATCGAGTCGGTCGTCGGCCACGAGTACTTCCACAACTGGACCGGCAACCGGATCACCTGCCGCGACTGGTTCCAGCTGAGCCTGAAGGAAGGCCTCACCGTCTTTCGCGACCAGGAATTCAGCATGGACATGGTCGCCAGCCCGACGGCGCGCGGGGTCAACCGCATTCGCGACGTGAGCGTGCTGCGGCAGGTCCAGTTCCCGGAAGACGCGGGGCCGATGTCTCACCCGGTCCGGCCCGAGAGCTACGTCGAGATCAACAACTTCTACACGCCGACGATCTACGAAAAGGGTGCCGAGGTCGTGCGCATGATGCAGACGCTGGTCGGCCGTGACGGCTTCGCCCGCGGCATGACGCTCTACTTCGAGCGTCACGACGGTCAGGCCGTGACCTGCGACGACTTCGCGCAGGCGATTGCCGATGCCAACCCTGCGAGCGACCTCGCCCGCCTGCTGCCGCAGTTCCGGCGCTGGTATTCGCAGTCGGGCACGCCCGTCGTCAGCGCCCGCGGCCGCTACGACGCGCCGTCGCGTACCTTTACGCTCGGCATCGAGCAGTCGGCCACTGGCGTCGCCGGCCAGGCCGCGAAGGAGCCCTTCGTCATTCCCCTGCGCATGGGGCTGGTCGGCCGGGAGGGGCAGCAGATCGCGATGCGACTCGAAGACGAGCCGGCGGACGCGGCGGCGACCGACCGCGTACTCGTCATCGACGAGGCGAAAAGCTTCTTCACCTTCGTCGACGTCGACGAGCCGCCCGTGCTGTCCCTGCTGCGCGGCTTCTCGGCGCCGGTTCGTCTCGTCGACGGCCAGTCCGACGCCGACCTCGTCGTCCTGCTTCGTCACGACAGCGATGCCTTCAATCGCTGGGAAGCCGGACAGCGGCTGGCGCTCGGCCGCTTGCTCGAGCGCGTGCGCTCGCCCGAGCCGCCGACTGCGCTCGACGCGGCTTTCGTCGACGCGATGCGGGCACTCCTCGTCGACCCGGACCTCGACCCGTCGTTCAAGGCCCTGGCGCTGACGCTGCCCGGCGAGAGCTACATCGCCGACCAGCTCGATGTCGTCGACCCGCAGCGCATCCACCTCATGCGCACGGCCATGACCCGCGAGCTGGCGCAGTCGCTTCGCGCCACCTGGGAAGAGACGTACGAGTCGCATCAGGTCGGCGGCGGCTACAGCCCCGACGCGGTCTCGGCCGGCCGGCGCTCTCTGGCCAACCTCGCGCTCGCCATGCTCTGCCTCGACGCCGAAGACCGAGGCGACGCCACCTGGACGGGCCGCGCCTACCAGCGCTTCAAGGACGCCGGCAACATGACCGACCGGCAGGGCGCACTCACCGCCCTGATCGGCGCCGGTTCGGCGCTCGCCCAGCCGGCGCTCGAACGTTTCCACGCGCTGTTCCGCGGGGATGCCCTGGTGATCGACAAGTGGTTCATGCTGCAGGCAGTCGCGCCCGAGCGCGGCCAGGAGGTGCTCAGCCGCGTGCGCGCCCTTCTCGCGCACCCCGACTTCAGCCTGTCGAACCCGAACCGGGCGCGCAGCCTGATCGGCTCGTTCTGCAACGGCAACCCGGCGGCGTTCCACCGCCGCGACGGCAGCGGCTACGCCTTCTGGGCCGATCGCGTGCTCGAGCTCGACGCCGTGAACCCGCAGCTCGCCTCGCGCATCGCCCGCGCCCTCGACCGCTGGTCGCGCCTGGCCGAGCCCTACCGCAGCGCCGCACGTGAGGCGCTGGCCCGCGTCGCAGCGCAGGCGAAGCTGTCGAACGACACCGGGGAGATCGTTTCCCGGGCACTGGCGAGCTGACCATGGCCACACCGAGCAAGCGAACCGCGAAATCCACTCGCCCCGCCCCGGGTCCGAGCCGGGCGAAGCCGGCCGCCCGGCGGAAGAACGCCTTCTATGCCCAGTCGGGCGGCGTCACGGCGGTGATCAACGCCTCGGCGTGCGGCTTGATCGAGGCGGCGCGGGCGCACCGCGACACGATCGGCACCGTGTACGCGGGCCGCAACGGCATCATCGGCGCGCTCACCGAAGACCTCATCGACACCGGCAAGGAGTCGGCGGCGGCGATCCGGGCGCTGCGCTCGACGCCCTCGGGCGCCTTCGGCTCCTGCCGCTACAAGCTGAAATCGCTCGAGGCGAACCGGCGCGAGTACGAGCGCCTCATCGAGGTGTTTCGCGCCCACGACATCGCCTGGTTCTTCTACAACGGCGGCGGCGACTCGGCCGACACCTGCTTCAAGGTGAGCCAGCTCTCCGAACAGATGGGCTACCCGCTGCAGGCGATCCACGTGCCGAAGACGGTCGACAACGACCTGCCGATCACCGACTGCTGCCCGGGCTTCGGCTCGGTGGCGAAGTACGTGGCCGTCTCGGCGCTCGAGGCGTCGTTCGACGTACGCTCGATGGCGCGCACCTCGACCAAGGTGTTCGTCCTCGAGGTGATGGGCCGCCACGCCGGCTGGATCGCGGCGGCGGGCGGGCTGATCGAGAGCCACGGCATACCGGTCGTGATCCTGTTTCCGGAAATCGAGTTCGACGAGAAAAAGTTCATCGCCCGCGTCGACACCCTGGTCAAGTCGCACGGTTACTGCACCGTTGTTGTCTCCGAGGGCGCGCACTACCCCGACGGGCGCTTTCTCGCCGAGCAGGGCACGAAGGATGCCTTCGGCCATGCCCAGCTCGGCGGCGCCGCACCGGTCGTGGCCAACATGGTGAAGGACGCGCTCGGCCACAAGTTCCACTGGGCCGTGGCCGACTACCTGCAGCGGGCGGCGCGGCACATCGCCTCGAAGACCGACGTGACACAGGCCTACGACCTCGGCAAGCGCGCCGTCGAGCTGGCGCTGAAGGGCCACAACGCGGTCATGCCGACGATCGAGCGTGTGTCCGACCTGCCTTACCGCTGGAAGATCGGCGTCGCCGACCTGGCCGACGTCGCCAACGTCGAGAAGTTCATGCCGCGCGACTTCATCACCGCCGACGGCTTCGGCATCACCGAGAAGTGCCGGCGCTACCTGGCGCCGCTCATCGCCGGCGAGGACTACCCGGCCTACCGGCACGGGCTGCCGGTCTACGCGACGCTGAAGAACGTCGCCGTCGCGAGGAAGCTGGACCCGTTCGAGCTGAAGTGACGCCGGTCGCGGTGCGGAGCGAGGCGTCGGCTAGAATTCACGGCTCGCCGGGCGTCATATCGCCTCTGGCGAACGCCGGTGTAGCTCAGTTGGTAGAGCAGCGCATTCGTAATGCGAAGGTCGGGAGTTCGACTCTTCTCACCGGCACCATTCAATACTTCTTGTCGGAAGAGGGGTTAGTTTCCAGTCGCAGCTAACGCGGGCGACAGGGAAGCATCCGCAAGCAGTGCCGTTCACGCCGATGGCACACCGGCTGAACGGGCTCGGCAACTGTCGGCCACAAGTAAGTTGCCGTTTTGTCGCTCAAGGGTAGGGCCGAACGCTGAGCCGCATTCAACACAATCGCAAGAAGACAGCAAGCTCGTATTCTGAAGCGCTCTCTAGAAGGCGCTGGCGCGGCGGAGATCGCGACGCGCGTCGTTGATGTACCAGGAAGTGGTGTCAGTCTATCCATGTTCGGCGAGGCCCGCAGGGCTCGGCCTTGTCGGGCGTCCTTTGATTTGAGCTCGGACACCCTGTCCAGCGTCAATCAGGAGGAGGGAGCGGGGAATCCGCACTTGCGACGGGTTCCCCGCGTAGGTGCTCCTACTTGTCCTTTCGCAGCCGGCGCACAAGGGTGGTCGTGAAATCAAGCTCCCCTTCGATCACGGCGATCGTTGCGACCACGTAGATCACCCACCCCCACCAGCGGTGCCCGCCGACGCACGTGAATAGAGCAGTGATGGCCATGACTTCGATCAGCAGGCGCACCACCCGTTCGGTTACGCTTTGCACGTCTGGTTCCTGCACTTCTCGGCCCGGTCAGTGGCCCGTGCCTTGCAGAGTTGACCGTAGGTCGCGCCGATCGCACCTCCTGTGGCCCAAATTTCACGCGGCGTGATGTCGTAGCCTATGAGCCTGAACGGCGACCGCGTCCACCGGATGCGCAGGAACACGAGCGTCGCTATCGTGCCCGTGGCCTCCATCAACCCGTTCGAGCGGTCATCGCAAAGTGCGTTCTCGATCACCTGCACCTCGTTGCAGTTCTTCAAGCACAGGTCTCGATTCTTTACTTCCGGCGGCGTGGTCTTCTTGTCGTCGGCCACATCGACGCCGCCGGTGCGGGAGTCGAAGTACCGCGTCATAAACGGCACGGTGAGGTTGACTGAGGTGTACGTGGAGATCGTCTCCTCGCTCCATCGCCTGTCGAAGTAGATGGTTTGGGGTGGCAGCGTCAGGGTGTGATTGAACATGCTCCAGCCGCCCCTGGAACTGTAATAGTCGCCGCCCGAGGGGTCGCTGAGCCATATACCGCCAGAGCCGCCGCCGTCGTCCGCGTACCTCACCGGACCGTCGTCACCAGGCACGGCCGCAGCGACAGGCGCGACCGCCATCGGCGCGGCAGTGAGAGAGGCGACCAGCATTGCAATGATTGTCTTGTTCACGGTGATTTCCTTCTGCGCTGTTCGCGCGTTACCTGATGATCTTCTTGGCGAGCTCTCGACCCTCCGCGATGGCGGCGTTCGCCACCTCCGGGGTCATCGTCGCCATGAGACGCTGGTTCAGCGGGTTGAGGAGCGGGTCGGCAAGTGGGTTGCCCTCATTCGGCGTGCCCTGCCACCGCCCGATGAGGTACGCCGTGTGCCTCGTGAGCGCCAGCACCTGGTCCTCGGGCTTACTTGACGCCGCTAGCTTTTCACTCTCCGCAAAGAGTACGGTCGGGTCGGCGTGCTCAAGCGCACTCGCTCGTGCTTCCTTCTTGATCGCCTCGGTGATGTACGCGGCTCCGCTGTCGCTGAACAGGCCAGAAGCCTCGTTCACCGCTAGAGCCAAGTACGCACCCTTGACGCCAGCCTTCGCAGCCTCGATCAGCAACGGCATTCGCACCGATGCTGCGATCTGTCCCGGCTGTAGGTCGCCGCAGATTTCCGGGTCGGGCGGTTGCAGGATGATCCCGGCCTGAGCCCCGATCGAGACGGTGAGCGGCGCCTCCAGGCAGTCGTGCACCAGCTTGTAGGCGCGGAACTTCTCCGAAACCGTGCCGGTCTTGAGCGCGTCGAACATGCGCGACTTCGACATCTTGATCGGGGTGGGCGCAGGCAGCGCAGTCGCGTGCACGGTCGGCGCCGTCGGGGTCAGGGCGGGGGGCGGTTCGTCTTTGCCAGCCGCCATGATCTGCGGCACCCGACTCGGCTTGCCGAGCACCGTGGTCTGCGGGCCGATGTCCCCGAGACCATAGCCGTAGAGGATTCCCGCGGCGACAGCGGTGACGACGAGGACGCCGAGTCCCCATCGCAGCCCATGCGACCGTCGTTCGATGGACAAGATATGAGGCGTCATCTCGCACTCCTCGTAATCGCGCTGTAAACCGCAGCGCGTACCCGACACTCTAGTCAGAAAAGGTCGCCTTTGGCGCGGGTGCCCACCAATGGGGGCGCGGGCCAACCCTCGAGAACTCGAGCGCCGCGAGCGGGCACCTCCCGGGACAATTCCGCGCCCCAGGCGGTCGCCCGCACCAAGCTCAGGCGTTCAGGCGTTCAGGCGACCTGCGGCCGCCGCTCACAATGCCGCTTTCGCAGGGCCGGCGGGCCTCCCGCGCGCAGCGCGACCGTATTTCTTCACCGAGCGAGCCGCCCATGGTCGACGCCCCCAGCCTGGATGTCATCGGCTACGTCGCCGCGGCGCTGACGACCGGCTCTTTCCTGCCGCAGGCGTGGCTGACGTTTCGCACCCGCGACGTCAGCGGCATCTCGCTCGGCATGTACGCGATGTTCACCCTCGGCATCGCGTTCTGGCTCGCCTACGGCGTGCGGCTCGGCGCCTGGCCGATCATCGTCGCCAACGCCGTCACGCTCGTCCTGGCTTCGCTGATCCTGGCAATGAAGCTCCTCGGGCGGCGCGAGCGCTGACCGACAGACGGTTCACCCCGGCGGCGCGCCTGCGCCGTTCAACGGCATGTCACCCACTTCGTTCCGGAGCTTCGACATGCCAACCCGCCGCACCCTCCTCGCCCTGCTCGCCGCCACCGCGGCCACCGCCTGCAGCTCGCCGCCCGCGCTGGCCGTGGGCAACCTGGTCGACGTCCAGATCGTCGACCGGACGCGCAACGACGTCCTGTCGACCTGGCGCCTGGGCGGCGCCAGCTATGTCGCCGGCCGGCCCGGCGACCGCTATGCCGTTCGCCTGACGAACCGCTCCGGCGGCCGGGTGCTCGTGGTCCTGTCGGTCGACGGCGTCAATGCCGTCAGCGGCGAGACGGCCGCCACCGGGCAGACGGGCTACGTGCTGGCGCCCTGGCAATCGGCCGACATCACCGGCTGGCGCAAGAGCTACGCCGAGGCTGCCGCCTTCTACTTCACCGCCTTGCCCGATTCCTATGCGGCCCGTACCGACCGCCCGGACAACGTCGGCGTCATCGGCGCCGCCGTGTTCCGCGAACGCATCGTGCCGCCGCCGGCGCGCCCGTTCGAGCAGCCGCCGGTCTCGATGCAGAACCGCCGGGACGAGCCTGCAAAGGACAGCGAGCGGCGCGCCCAGGGCTCGGGAAGCGCCGATGCCAGCGGCGAGCTGGCGGGCCCGCGAGCCGCGGCGCCTGCCCTGCGCCGCGAGCGCGAATCCGTTGCGAAGGCCGACAAGCTCGGCACGGGTCATGGCGAGCGCGAGTATTCGCCGACCACGCAAACCGCCTTCGAGCGGGCCAGCACGCAACCCGCCGAAGTGGTCCAGGTCCGCTACGACAGCTACGCCAATCTGCTGGCGAGCGGCGTCATCGGCCGGCCCCGGCCCTCGCCCACACCGCAGCCGTTTCCGGGATTCGTCGCCGACCCGGGCTGATCCGCGGTCCGGCGCCGCCGACGAGAGCCCGGCGACCACGATCGGTCGCAATCGACGTCTGGCGCCGGGCTGATCGGCACCGGGTCCCGTGGCCGGTCCGTGCGACGATGGCAGATTTGAGCCGCCTCGTTCGGCGGCGGTCTCTTCGATGCCCGCCCTGTTCCGCCGCCGTACCGTCTGGCTCCCCACCGCCTGGGGAATGCTTGCCGCCACCCTCCTGATCGTGGTCGGGCTCGTCGCCTTTGCCCGCTGGATCGGCGGCTACCTGGCCCCCACCGCACCGGCCGCCGGCGCCGACGGACGCGGCGCTCAGACCTTGATCGTCGAAGGCTGGCTGAACGAAGACGAACTCGCGGCGGCGGTCGACGCCTTTCGTCGCGGCCACTACGAGCGCGTCATCGTCTCCGGCGGGCCGAACGACACCTGGGCCGAGGGACGGCGATTCGCCACCTTTGCCGAGCGCGCCGCCGACTACCTCCGCCGGCATGGCCTCGGCGATGCGACGCTCGTTGCCGTGCCTGCCCCGTCCTCGGCGCAGGAGCGCACCTACCTGAGCGCCGTCGTCGTGCGCGACTGGGCCCGGTCAACCGGCACCCGGCTCGGTGCGATCGACCTCTTTTCCTCCGGCGTCCACGCCCGCCGATCCCTCATCGTCTTTCGGATGGCCTTCGGCCCCGCAGTCGAGATCGGCGTGCTCGCCGCCGAGCCGCGCGACTACGACGAGACACACTGGTGGACGACGAGCACCGGCGCGAAGTCCGTGCTCGGCGAGGCGATCAGCGTCGCCTGGACCCGTTGCTGCTTCTGGCCCGCGCCGCACGGCACGTTCGCCGAGCGCTGGGCCATCCCCGAGCCCAGGCGGTGACGACCCGACCATTTGCGAAGGCGGGCGGCGCCCTGCGCCGACTTCAGGTCGCGAGTCGGAGCGCCTGCAGCGCCTGCCAGACACGCTCGGGCGTGGCAGGCATCGCGATCCGCTCCGCCGCCCGGCCGAGGCCGGCGTGGTCGAGCGCGTCGATCACTGCGTTCATCGCCGCCGGTGTCGCTCCGATCGTGCCGAGCTCGCCGACGCCCTTGGCGCCGAGCGGGTTGTTGGCACACGGGATCGAGGTGTCGAACTCGGTGCGGAAAACGACGCCGCCTTCGGCGCGCGGCATGGCGTAGTCCATGAAGCTGCCGGTGAGGAGCTGGCTGCTCTCGGCGTCGTACACGACCTGCTCGCAGAGTGCCTGGCCGATGCCCTGGACGGCGCCGCCGTCGACCTGGCCGCGTGCGATCGTCGGGCTGACGACGCTGCCGATGTCGTTGACCGAGGCATAGGCGACGACCTGGACGTCCCCCGTCGACGGCTCGATCTCGACCTCGCAGACGTGGCAGGCGTTCGGCCAGGTCGGCCCGCCGACGCTGCTCGTCGACTCGAAGCGGATGCGCGCCGTCGGTTGCCGGCCGGCGAGCGCGAAGAGATCCACGCCGAGGTCGGTGCCGACGACCGAGAAGCGACCGGCGCGGTACTCGATGTCGCTCGCCGGCGCCTCGAGCGCCTCGGCGGCGAGCGCCGTGGCGTGCTCCACGGTGCGTTCGGAGGCGACGCGCACGGCCGAGCCGCCGATGTAGAGCGAGCGCGAGCCGGCGCTGCCGAAACCGTTGCCGCGATCGGTGTCGCCCTGGACGATGCGCACGCGCTCGATCGGCACGCCGAAGACGTCGACCGCGAGCTG
>JBBRFB010000021.1:0-33001 GCA_038225015.1 Burkholderiales bacterium | reverse complement strand
CGAAGGCCGAGAAGCCGGCACCGAACAGGCTGAGCGCCAGGCCGGTGGCGTACTGGTTCGTGTTGAGCCAGATCACGAGCACGCCGAAGGCGGCGGCGAGCACGGCACCAGCCAGCGCGCCGGCGCCGAAGGCGAGCCAGTCGTTGCCCGTGTGCACGGCGGTGGCGAAGCCGGCGATCGCAGCGACCAGCATCATCCCCTCGGCGCCGAGATTGACGATGCCGGCCCGCTCGTTGATGAGCAGCCCGAGCGCCGCGAAGGCCAGCACGGTGCCCGAGTTCAGCGTCGCGGCGATGAGCAGGGCGATGGAGTCCATCAACGGGTCTCCCGGGCCGGCAGGCTGGAGGCGGCGACGACCGGCGTCAGGGACTCGACGTCCGGTGCCGGCGGCGCCGGGGCGACCGGACCGCGCCGCGACTTCCAGCGAACGCGGTAGGCGATCAGCGTGTCGCAGGCGAGCAGGGTGAAGAGAAGCAGGCCCTGGAACACGCCGGTGAGCGACTTCGGCAGGCCGAGCCGCGACTGCGCCAGCTCGCCGCCGATGTAGAACATGCTCATCAGGATCGCCGAGAAGACGATGCCCACCGGATGCAGGCGCCCGACGAAGGCGACGATGATGGCGGCGAAGCCGTAGCCGGCCGGCACGTGCGGCGTCAGCTGGCCGAGCGGGCCGGCGACCTCGAGGCCACCGGCCAGGCCGGCCATGCCGCCCGAGAGCAGCAGCGCCGTCCACAGCGCCTTGCGCGACGAGAAGCCGGCGTAGCGCGCCGCCGCGGGCGCCAGGCCGCCGACCTGCAGCTGGAAGCCGGCGTAGGTGCGAAAGAGCAGCAGCCAGAACGCGGCGACGGCGACCAGGGCGCCGATCGCGCCGACGTTGACGCGGTAGGTCGCGAAGAGGCGCGGCACCTGCGTCGACTTGAGGAAGGTGATGGTCTGCGGAAAGTTGTAGCCCTGGGGGTCTTTCCAGGGGCCGTAGACGAAGTAGTTGAGGAGCTGCTCGGCGACGTAGACCAGCATCAGGCTGACCAGGATCTCGTTGGCGTTGAAGCGGTCGCGCAGCAAGGCGACGATGCCTGCCCAAGCCATGCCGCCGAGCACGCTGGCGACGAGCACCGGGATGAAGAACCAGCCGCCGGTGGCGGCCGTCGCCTGCATCGCGACGCCGCTGGCAGCGATCGCACCGACGATGAACTGCCCCTCGGCGCCGATGTTCCACACGTTCGAGCGGAAGCACACCGCCAGGCCGAGGGCGATGACGAGGAGCGGTGTCGCCTTCATCGCCAGCTCGGTGAGCGCGTAGACGCTCTTCAGCGGCTCGATGAAAAACACCTCCAGCCCGCGCAGCGGATTCTTCCCGAGGAGCAGGAAGAGACCGGTGCCGACGACGACGGTGATGGCCAGGGCGAGCAGCGGCGAGACGATCGACATCGTCCGCGACGGCGTCGGCCTCGCTTCAAGCCGCAGCATGCGTCGCCTCCGCGCCGCGTTGCCAGAGGCCGCTCATCCAGGCACCGATCATCTCCACCGATGCCGCGGCGGTGGCCACGCTCGGCGAGACGCGGCCCTGCGCGATGACGAGCAGGCGGTCGCAGATCTCGAACAGCTCGTCGAGCTCCTCGCTGACGACGAGCACGGCACAGCCGTTGTCGCGCAAGGCGAGCAGTTCGCCGCGGATCTGCGCCGCCGCACCGACGTCGACGCCCCAGGTCGGCTGCGAGACGACGAGCAGCTTCGGGTCGGCGTCGATCTCGCGGCCGACGATGAACTTCTGCAGGTTGCCGCCGGAGAGGCTCTTCGCCGCCGCCGCCGGCCCGCCGGCCTTGACGTTGAAGCGGCGGATCAGGGCCTCGGCCAGGGCATTGACCTCGCCGATGCCGATCCAGCCAGAACGGCCGACGGCGCGGGTGCGCGTGAGCAGCGTGTTCTGCGCCAGCGACAGCGTCGGCACGGCGCCGCGACCGAGGCGCTCTTCCGGGACGAAATGCAGGCCCCGGCGGCGGCGCGCCCGCGGCGACTCGCCGGCGATGTCTTGCTCGAAGAGGCGGATCGAGCCTCGCGGCGCACGCGCGTCCTCTCCCGAGAGCGCGGCCATCAGCTCCTGCTGGCCGTTGCCGGAGACGCCGGCGATGCCGACCACTTCACCGGCGCGCACGTCGAACGAGACGCCCTCGAGCGAGGTGCCGAACGGATCCTGCGGTTCGAGCGAGAGGCCGCTCACGACCAGAACCCTGGCGCCGGCGCGCGTCTCGCGGTGCTCCAGTTGCGGCGGCTCGGCGCCGATCATGAGGCGCGAGAGCCCCGCGTTCGTTTCCTGCGTCGGGTCGACCTCGCCGGTGACGCGGCCGCCGCGCAGCACCGTGCAGTGGTGGCAGAGGGCGCGGATCTCGTCGAGCTTGTGCGAGATGTAGAGGATCGAGCAACCCTCGGCGGCGAGCTTCCTGAGGGTGACGAAGAGCGTCTGCACGGCCTGCGGCGTCAGCACCGAGGTCGGCTCGTCGAGGATGAGCAGCTTCGGGTTGGTCATGAGGGCACGCACGATCTCGACCCGCTGGCGCTCGCCCACCGACAGCGTGTGCACCGGCCGCAGCGGATCGACGTCGAGCCCGTAGACACCCGCGACGTCGACGATGCGCGCCGAAACCTCGGCCAGCGACAACGACCGGTCGAGGCCGAGCCAGACGTTTTCCGCCGCCGTCAGCGTGTCGAACAGGCTGAAATGCTGGTAGACCATGCTGATGCCGAGCTCGCGCGCCGCCGCCGGCGACGCGATCTGCACGGCCCGCCCGTTCCAGCGGATCTCGCCTTCGTCGGGCCGCACGGCGCCGTAGATGATCTTCATCAGCGTCGACTTGCCGGCGCCGTTCTCGCCGAGCACGGCGTGGATCTGCCCGGGCGCCACCGCGAGGTCGACGCGGTCGTTGGCGCGCACCGCAGGGTACTGCTTGCTGATGCCGACGAGCTCGAGGCGAAGCATGGGCGCGGGCGGGATCCGGGGTGTCAGGCGGCGGTTTCGCGATCGTAGTGCCGGCGCCCGGCGACGTACGCGGCAGCGAGGTTGCGCTCGTCGCCCAGCGTCATCCAGGCGAAGACGCGCTCATGCAATGTACGGGCGACCTCGGCGCGGCGGATCGCCACCGGGCCGACCGCCCAGTCCCAGACGCAGACGTCGGCCATCGCGCCCGGCTCCAGCGAGCCGATCTCGGCGCCGAGGCCGAGGGCGTGGGCGGCGCCCCGGGTCGCGGCATGCAGCGCCTTCCACGCCGTCAGCCTCTCGCCGAGGAGGGCCTGGATCTTGTAGGCGTCGGCCAAGTTGCGAAGCAGGCACAGGCTCGTGCCACCGCCGACGTCGCTGGCAACGCTGACGTGGATGCCTGCCGCCTCGGCCGCGCGCCAACGGAACAGGCCGCTGCCGAGAAAGAGGTTCGACGACGGCGAATGGGCGATCTGCGCGCCGGCGGCGGCGATCGCCGCCCGATCAGCGTCGTCGAGCCAGATGCCGTGGGCGAAGACGCTGCGGGCATGCAGCAGGCCGACGTTCGCGTAGACATCGAGGTAGCTGCGCGCGTCGGGAAAGAGCTCGTGCACCCAGCGCACCTCGGCCCGGTTCTCCGCCAAGTGCGTCTGCAGGTAGAGGCTCGGGTCGTCGCGACAGAAGCGCCCGGCCATCGCCAGCTGCGCTGTCGAGCTCGTCGGCGCGAAGCGGACGGTCACCGCATAGGCGAGCCGGCCGCGGCCGTGCCAGCGCCCGATCAGCTCGCGCATCTCGTGCTCGCCGGTCGCCACGTCGTCGCAGAGCGCCGGCGGCGCGTGGCGGTCCATCAGCACCTTGCCGGCGACCAGGCGCATGCCGCGCGCCTCGGCCGCCGCGAAGAGCGCGTCGACCGAGCCCTGGTGCACGGTGGGGAAGACGACCGCCGCGGTCGTGCCGTGCGCCAGCAGCGCATCGAGGAAGTGCGCCGCCGCGGGCTCGGCGTGGGCGGCGTCGGCGTGCCGTGCCTCGGCCGGGAAGGTGTGGTCGGCGAGCCAGTCGAGCAGCTCGCTGCCGTAGCTGGCGATGACGTCGAGCTGCGGGCTGTGCACATGGGTGTCGATGAAGCCGGGCAGGACGAGGCGGCCGCGATGGTCGTGGCGCTCCCAGTCGGCACCCGGCGGCTCCGACTGAACGGCGGCCACACGCCCGTCTTCGATCAGCAGCCAGTGGTCGGCGCGATAGCGCGGCGCCGCCGACTCGGTGTCGCCCCAGGCTGGCTCGGCCGTGAAGTCGAGCAGGTCGCCGCGCAGGGCGACGCGCCGGGCATCGTCGCTCATGCGCGCCTCAGCATGCCGTGGCCGGCCAGGTTGCGGGCGACGTCGCGCACCTGCTCGCGCAGCCAGCGCACCGCCGGCGCCGCATGGGTCACCTCGTGCCAGAGCTGGTAGTAGGTGAGCGGCGGAAACGGCACCGGGCAACGGACGATCCTGACCGGAAGCGTGTCGACGTAGCGCGAGCAGAACAGCCGGCCGGTGGTCAGCACCAGCAGGCTTTGCGCCACCATCAGCGGAATGAGGCCGAAGTGCGCGCTCTTCACGGCAACGTGACGCTCGAAGCCGAGCGAGGCGAGGTGCTCGTCGATGAAGCCGGGTGAATTCGAATGGAACGGCATCGGCGCGACGTGCTCGGCGGCGAGGTAGTGCTCGGCCGTCCAGGCGCGGGCGCGGCCAGCGGCGCTGCGCGGGGGACTTGCGGCGGCACTGCGTGGGGGACTTGCGGCGGCACTTCGTGCCGCGGGATGCTGCTCGCCGACCAGGCAGACGATCTCGTCGCTGATCAGCCGGCCGAGGTGCAGCTCGGCGGGCGGGCGCAGCCAGTTGCCGATGACGAGATCGACCTCGCCGGCCGCCAGGCGCTTGCGGTAGTCGTACTCGGTCGACAGCGGCGCCAGTTCGAGGCGGACCCGCGGCGCCGCACGCTGCAGGTGGGCGACCAGCTCGGGAAGGAAGAGCGGGTCGAGGTAGTCGCTGGCCGCGATCCGGAACGACGCCGTGCTCGCAACGGGGTCGAAGGAGCGCGGCGCCGCCCGCT
Source organism: Burkholderiales bacterium (assembly GCA_038225015.1). Taxonomy (GTDB): domain Bacteria; phylum Pseudomonadota; class Gammaproteobacteria; order Burkholderiales; family Burkholderiaceae_C; genus Schlegelella_A. The sequence continues at coordinate 27,939 of JBBRFB010000021.1, read as the reverse complement.
CGCCAAACAGGCGGCCGGCTTCGCGAAGCACGGCCTCGGCAGGGCCCAGCAACTGCAAGGCGGTGGCCGTGGGTGTCATCGCGTTGCCGGCGCGCACCAGAAGCGCGTCGCCGGTCAGCGCGCGCAGGCGCTTCAGCTGGGCGCTGATCGCCGGCTGCGTGCTGTTGAGTCGCATCGCGGCCCGGGAGACACTCTGTTCGGTGATCAAGGTCTGCAGCACCTGGACGAGTCGAAACTCGATCTTCCCGAAATCGCCGTCCAGCGCCATATGAATTCGATGATAGGCACTATCTGGTCGCGCGTATACGTGCACGCCGCAGAACGATTACCTTCGACGGGTGCCTCGTCGCCCGCCTGATGCCATGCCCGACCGTCCGATCCGTTTCTTCCATCGCGGCGCTGTCGTCGAGATCGAAGGCGCCGCGCCGACCCGGACCGTCCTCGACTGGCTGCGCGAGGACGCCCGCTGCACGGGCACCAAGGAAGGCTGCAACGAAGGCGACTGCGGCGCCTGCACGGTGATGCTCGGCGAGTTGCCTGCGGCCGCGAGCGCCGGCGCGCCCGACGTCGTTCGCGGCCTGCGCCTGCGCACCGTCAACGCCTGCATCCAGTTCCTGCCGACACTCGACGGCAAGGCGCTCTTCACGGTCGAGAATCTTTCCGGCCCGACGGCGGCCCTGCACCCCGTGCAGCAGGCGATGGTCGACTGCCACGGCTCGCAGTGCGGCTTCTGCACGCCCGGCTTCGTGATGTCGCTCTGTGCCACGTACGAACAGCACCGCGCCCGCGGCACCCGGCCGACGCGGCAGCGGCTCGCCGACGACCTCTCCGGCAACCTCTGCCGATGCACCGGCTACCGGCCGATCCTCGACGCCGGCCAGCGCATGTTCGAGCTGCCGCCGCAGGACCTCGACACCGCGCCGGCCACCCTCGCCCTGCGCGAGCTCGCCGGGCGAGACGGCGCGCTGATCTACCGGGCAGGCGACGCGAGCTTCGACTCGCCGCGCACGATCGACGCGCTCGCCGCCCTCCTCGTCGAGCGTCCCGAGGCGCGCCTGCTCGCCGGCTCGACCGACATCGGCCTGTGGGTGAACAAACTGTTCCGGCCGCTGCCGTCGCTCGTCTACGTCGGTGCCGTGCCCGAGCTCGCGCGCATCGAGAGCCGCGATGGCGTGCTCTCGATCGGCGCCGCGGCCTCGCTCGAAGACGCCTGGCGCGCCGTCGTCGGCCGCTGGCCGGCGCTCGTCGACGTCTGGCTGCGCTTCGCCTCGGTGCCGGTCAGGAACGCCGGCACGATGGGCGGCAACGTCGCCAACGGCTCGCCGATCGGCGATTCGGCGCCGGTGCTTCTGGCGCTGGCGGCGCGGCTGATCCTGCGCCGCGGCGCCGTCACGCGCAGCATCGCCCTCGACCACTTCTATCTCGACTACATGAAGAACGCGCTGGCGCCGGGCGAGTTCGTGCAGGCCATCGAGGTGCCGCTCGCGAACCCGGCCATGGTTCGCGCCTACAAGGTCTCGAAGCGTTTCGACAGCGACATCTCGGCCGTCTGCGCCGGCTTCGCGGTCACGCTCGACGGCGATACCGTCCGCGAGGCGCGGCTCGCGTTCGGCGGCATGGCGGCCACGGTCAGGCGTGCCGCGCACGCCGAGGCCGCGCTCGTCGGCCAGCCGTGGACCGAGGCAACGCTCGCCCGCACGCAGGCCGCGCTCGCCAGCGACTTCGCGCCGCTCTCCGACATGCGCGCCAGCGCGGCGTACCGGACGCGGGTGGCAGGAAATCTTCTTCGACGTTTCTGGCTCGAGACGCGGCCGGTCGATCCGCTGTCGCCGCGCGCGCTGAGCGTCTGGGAGGTGATGCCGCACGACCCGGGCGCCACGCCGGCACGGGAGGCTGCGCCGTGAACAGGCCGAAGTCGCCGACGCTGCTCGACGCTGGCGACGCTGGCGACGCCGACACCGCCGCTGCCGCCGCCCTGAAGCGCTCCGCGGCGCCACCACTCGACGACCCGTCGCTCGCCGCCGAGGCCGCGGCGGCGGCCCGCGGCGCCCGCGTCGGCATCAGCCGGCCACACGAATCGGCGCACCTGCACGTTGCCGGCGCCGCGCCCTACGTCGACGACCTGCCCGAGCTCGCCGGCACGCTGCACGCCGCGCTCGGCCTCTCGCCCGTGGCCCACGGCAGGATCGTCGCGATCGATCTCGACCGCGTCCGCTCGCAGCCCGGCGTCGTTGCCGTCCTCACCGCGCGCGACATCCCCGGCCGCAATGACTGCGGACCGGTGCTCCACGACGACCCCATCCTCGCCGACGGCACCGTGCAGTACGTCGGCCAGCCGGTCTTCGCCGTCGTCGCCGAAACGCGCGACGGCGCCCGGCGCGCCGCCGCGGTGGCGAAGGCGGCTCTGCGCATCGAGCCGCTGCCGCCGATCCTGACGCCGGTCGAGGCCCATGCCGCGCAGAGCTACGTGCTGCCGCCGATGCATCTGGCGCGCGGCGACGCGGCACATGCCATCGCCGCCGCACCGCACCGTCTGCACGACACACTCGAGGTTGGCGGCCAGGAGCAGTTCTATCTGGAAGGCCAGATCTCCTATGCCGTGCCGGTCGAGAACGACGGCATGCTCGTCCATTGCTCGACCCAGCACCCGAGCGAGATGCAGCATCTGGTCGCCCAGGCGCTCGGCCTCGATTCGCATCACGTGCACGTGCAGTGCCGGCGCATGGGCGGCGGCTTCGGTGGCAAGGAATCGCAGTCGGGCCTCTTCGCCTGCGTCGCTGCCGTCGCGGCGAAGCGGCTCGGCCGGCCGGTCAAGCTGCGCCTCGACCGCGACGACGACTTCCTCGCCACCGGGCGGCGCCACTGCTTCCACTACGAGTACGACGTCGGCTACGACGACGACGGGCACATCCTCGGCGCCGAGCTGACGATGGTCTCGCGCGCCGGCTTCTCCGCCGACCTGTCCGGGCCGGTGATGACACGTGCGATCTGCCATTTCGACAACGCCTACTGGCTGCCCGACGTCGCCATCCACGGCTACTCGGGAAAGACGAACACGCAGAGCAACACCGCCTTCCGCGGCTTCGGCGGGCCGCAGGGCGCGATCGCGATCGAGAACATCGTCGACGGGGTCGCCCGCGCGCTCGGCAAGGACGCGCTCGACGTCCGCCGCCTCAACTTCTACGGGCCGAGCGCGGCGCGGGGCCAATCGGGCGAACGCTGCACGACGCCTTACGGCCAGCCGGTGGCCGACAACATCATCCACGAGCTGGTGGCCGAGCTCGAGACCTCGAGCGGCTACCGCGCCCGCCGCCACGAGGTGGCCGCCTTCAACGCATCGAACGAGGTGCTGAAGCGCGGCCTCGCGCTGACGCCGGTGAAGTTCGGCATCTCGTTCAATCTCGTGCACCTGAATCAGGCCGGCGCGCTGGTGCATGTCTACGGCGACGGCTCGGTGCTCGTCAACCACGGCGGCACCGAGATGGGCCAGGGGCTGAACACGAAGGTGGCGCAGATCGTCGCCCACGAGCTCGGCGTCGACTTCGACGCCGTGCGCGTCACCGCCACCGACACGGAGAAGGTCGCCAACACGTCGGCGACGGCCGCGTCGACCGGCAGCGACCTGAACGGCAAGGCGGCCGAAGACGCGGCGCGCCGGATCCGCGAGCGCCTCGCTGCGTTCGCCGCCGGGCGCTGGGGCGTCGCCACGACCGACGTGCGCTTCGCGAACGGCGCCGTGACGATCGGCCGGGTCACCACGCTCAGCTTCCGCGAGCTCGTCGTCGAGGCCTACATGGCCCGCGTGCAGCTCTGGTCCGACGGCTTCTACGCCACGCCCGGCCTGTCGTGGGACAAGGAGACGATGCAGGGCAGCCCGTTCTACTACTTCGCCTACGGCGCGGCGGTGAGCGAAGTCGTCGTCGACACGCTGACCGGCGAATCCAAGCTGCTGGCCGCGCACGTGCTGCACGACGCCGGTCGCTCGCTGAACCCGGCCGTCGACATCGGCCAGGTCGAGGGCGGCTTCATCCAGGGCATGGGCTGGCTGACGATGGAAGAGCTCGTCTGGCACCCGAACGACGGCTCGGCCCGCGCCGGCCTGCTGACGACGCACGCGCCGAGCACCTACAAGATACCGACCGCCAACGACTGCCCGCCGATATTCGACGTGCGGCTCTGGAAGAGTGGCGCGAGCGACGACAACGCGGCCGCGACGATCCACCGCAGCAAGGCGACCGGCGAGCCGCCGCTGCTGCTGCCGTTCTCGGTCTTCTTCGCGATCCGCGATGCGGTATCGGCGGTGGGCGGGCATCGCGTCGATCCGCCGCTCGCGGCGCCGGCGACGGCGGAAGCGATCCTGCGCGCGGTCGACGCCGTGCGGGCGGCGTCGACAACGGACATCGCGGCACCCGCTGCACGATCGGCGCCACCGCCACCGACGCTTTCGACGCCGCCATGACCCCCAGCGTCGTTCGCGCCACTGCACGCGCCTGGCTCGAGGCCGAGACCGCCGCCGTCGTCGTCGAGGTGCTGCACGCCCGCGGATCGGTGCCGCGCGGTGCGGGCACGCGCATGCTCGTGAGCGTCGGCGCCATTGCCGGAACGATCGGCGGCGGCCATCTCGAGCTGAAGGCGATCACTGCCGCACGCGCCATGCTCGCCCGCGACGAGCGCATGCCGCGGCACGAGCGCTTCGCTCTCGGCCCGTCGCTCGGGCAGTGCTGCGGCGGCAGCGTCGAGCTGGCGCTGGTGCCGCTCGACGATGCCGCGCTCGCCCGCTGGCCGGCCGCAGCGCCGCTCTTTCACCTGCAGCTGCACGGAGCCGGCCACGTCGGCCGCGCCATCGCGACGCTGCTCGCCACGCTCGACGTCGAGGTCGACTGGTTCGACGAGCGCGACGAGGAATTTCCGCCGACGACCGGCCTCGGCTCACTCTGGCCAGCGCACATCCGCCGGATCGCCGTCGATACTGTCGAGGCCGAGGTGCGTCATGCCCCCGCGGGCGCGTTCTACCTCGTGCTGACCCACGAGCACGCGCTCGACCTGCGGATCACCGAGGCGATCCTCGGCCGCGGCGACTTCGGATTTCTCGGCCTGATCGGCTCGCGCACCAAGCGGGCCACGTTCGCCCATCGCCTGCAGGCCCGCGGCGTTGCGGCGGCGTCGATCGCGCACATGACGTGTCCGATCGGCATTCCCGGCGTCTCCGGAAAGGCGCCGGAAGTCATCGCCGCGGCAGTCGTCGCCCAGTTGCTGATGCAAGCCGGGCGCGTCGCCGGCTCGACAGCCGGCTCGATACCCGACGCGTTATCGGCCACCGGCGACTGACGATTCGTCAGACCTGCGCCGCCCGACGCGAGAACCAGCGTCTCGCGTTGTCCGCCTCAGAAGCTGCCCAGCCCACCGTCCACCAGCAAATCGACGCCGGTGATGTACGAGGCGGCGTCCGAAGCGAGAAACAGCACCGCCGCCGCCACCTCGTCCACGGTGCCGAAGCGCTTCATCGGATTGCGCTCGGTCCAGGCTTTTTCCATGTCGCGGACGGCGCCCTGCGCCATGCCGCCGACGCGACCGAAGAGCGGCGTCTCGATCGGCCCCGGGCTGACGACGTTGACGCGAATCCGGCGCGCCACCAGTTCCGAGGCCAGCGTGCGACCGAGCGAGCGAACCGCAGCCTTGCTCGCGCCGTAGAGCGAGCCCGTCGGGTTGCCCTTGCCGGCGGCGACCGAGGCATTGAGGACGATCGCGCCGCCTTCGCCCATCAGCGCCAACGCCTTCTGCACCGTGAAGTAGACGCCTTTCAGGTTCACGTTCATCAGCTCGTCGTACTGCGCCTCGGTGGTCGAGGCGACCGGGCCGAAGGTGGCGATGCCGGCGTTGGCGAAGACGATGTCGAGCCGGCCGCCGGCGAAGGATTTCGTCGCCGCGACCAGCCGGTCGATCTCGTCGAGGCGACTGCAGTCGGCGACGACGCCGAGCGCGCCGCTGCCGAGCTCGGCGGCGGCTGCGGCCACGGTGCCCGCCTGGCGGCCGGCGACGACCACGCGCGCGCCCTCGGCGGCCAGGCCGCGCGCCACCGCCAGGCCGATGCCGCTGTTGCCGCCGGTGACGAGGGCGACCTTGCCGGCGAACCTGGGCGCCCGGGAGAGGGTGGAAGCGTTCATCGACATGATTGTCGCGGCGCGGCTGGCACAGCAGGCGGTCGAGGCGGAAAATGGCGGCAACCCGACCGCCGTCGATGAGCCTGCCGCCCTCCACCGCCTTGCAACTCGAGCGCATCCGTGTCCAGGTGCTCTCGGGCGAGCCCGATTGGCAGGCCTCGGCGGTGGCCGAGGCGCATATTCCGGTCGACCGCTACTGCAGCCCGGCGGTGCGCGATGCCGAGGTCGAACGGCTGTTCCGCAGCCTGCCGCTCGTCGTCGGCCACGGCAGCGAGCTCGCCGCCGGGCAGGTGATGGCCCACGACGACTACGGGCTGCCCCTGCTCCTGGCCCGCGACGGCGACGGGCGGTTCCGGGCCTTCCTCAACGTCTGCCGCCATCGCGGCATGCGCCTGGTCGACAACGTCGCCTGCGCGGCCGCACACCCGAGCATCGTCTGCCCGTACCACGGCTGGACGTACCGGCTCGACGGCACGCTGCGCCACCGCCTGCACGCCGAGGCCTTTGACGACGGCGGCGCCGCCGCGACCAGCCTCGTCGCCGTGCCATGCGAGGAACGGCACGGCCTGCTCTGGGTGCTGCCGACGCCCGGCGCGGCCATCGACGTGGCGGGCTTCCTCGAAGGCCTCGACGACGAGCTGCCCTTCTACGACATCGGCGGGCTCGTCCACTTTCGCACCGTGCGCGCCGACTACCCGGCAAACTGGAAGCTCATCATCGATGCCTTCCTCGAGGCGTACCACATCCGCGTCCTGCACAAGGCGACGATCTACCCGTTCTTCGCCGACGGCGTCACCGGCACGACGCGCTTCGGGCCGCACGTGCAGTCGCTCGTGGCCCGCCGCGCCGCCGAGACCTGGGCGCGCGATGCGGGCGCGGCGCCGCCGGCCGACATGGCGACCCTTTGCGAGCTGGTGACGCCGAGCCACGTCGTCTTCCCGAACACGATCACGATCTTCCACCCCGACTACCTGAGCCTGATCACGCTCTACCCGGTGGCCGCCGGCACCCTGCACTGGGTGCATCGCATGCTCATCCCGGCCGATCGGGCCACGCCCGACTGGGCGCCGCACTGGGAGAAGACCTTTCGCCTGATCGAGGAAGGCGTGTTCCAGAAGGAGGACATCGCCTGCGCCGTCGGCATCCAGAAGGGCCTGGCGAGCGGCGCCAACGTCTGGCTGACGGCTGGCCGCGCCGAGCAGGCGCTCGGCTGGTTTCACGAGCGCATCGCTGCCGCGCTGGCCGCGCCTCAGGCGCCGTCGGCCGCGTCAGCGCCTCGTCGGGGTCGCTGAAGGCGAGAAAGCGGTAGCCGAGCTCGCGCAGCACCTCGATCGTCGACGCCCGCACCGCGTCTTCATCCTCGACGACGAGCACGGTCTCGTTGCCGGGTCGAAGACCCGCGGATCAGATCGCCAGGTACTGCTGGCGCAGCTCTTCGTTCTCGATCACCTCGCGCGCCGTCCCGTCGAAAACGATCTCGCCCATGTCGAGGATGAGCGCGCGATCCGACAGATGCAGCGCGGCGATAGCGTTCTGTTCGACGATGATGGTCGTGAAGCCCAGCTTCTTGATCTCCTCGAGGATCTTCTCGATCTCCTGGACGATCACCGGCGCCAGCCCTTCGTAGGGCTCGTCGAGTAGCAGCAGCTTCACGTCGCGCGCGAGGGCGCGCGCCACGGCAAGCATCTGCTGCTCGCCTCCCGACATCGTCACGGCCTCCTGCTTCCTGCGCTCGGCCAGGCGCGGGAAGTGCTCGTAAAGTCGCTCGATCGACCAGCCGACTGGCTTTTCGATCTGCGCCAGTTGCAGGTTCTCCTCGACGGTCAGGCTGGGGATGATGCGCCGGTCCTCGGGCACCAGGCCGACGCCGGCGCGCGACGCCTGCCAGGCGCCCATCGTGTGCAGCGGCTGCCCGTCGAGCCAGATCTCGCCCCTGTTCAGCGCCGGGGCGTCGAGCCGGGCGATCGAGCGAAGCGTCGACGTCTTGCCGGCGCCGTTGCGCCCGAGCAGGGCCACGATCTCGCCCTTCTTCACCTCGAAGCTGACGCCCTGGACGATATAGCTCTCGCCGTAGTAGGAGTGGATGTCGCGACAGGCGAAGTACGCCGGCGCGACGGCCGAGGGCATGGCGACGGCCGCGGCAGAAGAGGCAGGCGTGTCGATCACAGGTGGGCTCCGCCGAGATACGCTTCCTGAACCCGCGGATCGCCCTTGATCGAAGCCGGGTCGCCCTCGGCGATGACGGTGCCCTGGGCCAGCACGCTGATGCGGCTGGCGAGCGAGAAGACGACGTGCATGTCGTGCTCGATGATGACCTTGGTGACCTTGCCGTCGCCGATGCGCTGCAGCAGGTCGATCGTGGTGTTGGTGTCGGCCCGCGACATGCCCGCGGTCGGCTCGTCGAGCAGCAGCAGCTTGGGGTCCTGCACAAGGCACATCGCCAGCTCGAGCCGGCGCTTGTCGCCGCGCGACAGGCTGTGCGCCGGCGTGTGCCGCTGGCCGATCAGGCCGACGTCGACGAGCATGTGTTCGGCGCGCTCGCGCACCGCCGCCTGGGCGTCGGTGCGGGGCCAGGCGTTGACTCGAAAAGCGCCGTCGCGACGCGCCAGCGTCGGGATCATGACGTTGTCGAGCAGGCTCAGCTCGCCGAAGATCTCCGGCGTCTGGAACACGCGCACGACCCCGGCCTGGTTGATCTCGTGCGGTGCCAGGCCGATCAGCGAGCGGCCGGCGAAGGTGACCGAGCCGGTGTCGGGCGTCAGGCGGCCGACAAAGCAGTTGAGCAGGGTCGACTTGCCGGCGCCGTTCGGGCCGATGATCGCGTGCACGCTGCCTTCCTCGATGGCGAGGTTCACGTCGTCCAGCGCGCGAAGGCCGGCGAAGCTCTTGCTCACGCCCTTGACATGAAGGATCGACATCGGCCGGCGGTCTCCAGGAAGCTCTAGACGGCGGCCGGACGACGCACCGGCGTGTCGGCAGGCGAGCGCGTGGGTGCCGCAGGCGGCGGCCGGCGCTTGCGCTTCCAGAGCGCCCATAGGCGTCGGATGCCTTCCATCACGCCGCCGGGCAGGAAGATGACGAGGACCATGAACAGGACGCCGAGCGTCAGTTGCCAGCCGGCGCCGACGAAGAGCCCGGCCACCGCCGTGATCGGTCGCTCGATCGCATCAGGTAGCAAGCCGAAGAAGGCATGCAGCGTCTGCGCGTTGAACGACGAGAAGATGTTCTCGAAGTACTTGATGATGGCCGCGCCCAGCACCGGCCCGACGAGCGTGCCGACGCCGCCGAGAATGGTCATCAGCACGACCTCGCCCGACGCCGTCCACTGCATGCGCTCGGCACCGGCGAGAGGGTCCGTCACGGCCAGCAGCGCGCCCGCCAGGCCGGCGAAGCAGCCCGAGATGACGAACGCGGTGAGCGCGTACGGCCGAGTGTGGATGCCGGCGTACTTGAGCCGGTTCTGGTTCGACTTGATCGCCGTCAGGATCAGCCCGAACGGCGAGCGCGCAATGCGCATCGCGATATAGAAGCAGATGATCAGCAGAACCGCGCAGAAGTAGAAGCCCGGGTAGCCGTTCATCGGCAGGCCGAACAGGGTCGTGCTCGGAATGCCCGCCGCGGGGGCGGCGAACAGGCGGTCGATGACACGCGGGTCGGCACGCGACAGCTGCAGGCCGGTCTCGCCGTTGGTGATCGGCGTTAGCACCGAGTACGCGAGGTTGTAGGACATCTGCGCGAACGCCAACGTCAGGATCGAGAAGTAGATCCCCGAGCGGCGCAGGCTGACGAAGCCGATGACGAGCGCGAAGAGGCCGGCCGTCAGGACGCTGAAGAAGATCGCCGGCAGCACGTTCATGCTCAGCAGCTTGAACGACCACACCGCCGTATACGAGCCGACGCCGAGGAACGCGGCGTGGCCGAACGAGAGGTAGCCGGTCAGCCCGAACAGGATGTTGAAGCCGATCGCGAAGATGCCGTAGATGGCGAACTTCTGCAGCAGATCGGGGTAGCCGGCGCCGATCGGCTTCAGCCAGATCGGCATTAGCAGCACCGCCACCGAGAAGGCGACAAAGAGGAGGAGGTCGTTGCGGCGGGTCATGGCGCCTAGTCCTCCATCACGCCCTTGCGGCCGAAAAGGCCGCGCGGCATGGTGAGCAGGATGATGACGGCGACCAGGTAGATGATGATCTGGTCGATGCCGGGAATAATGCTCTTGATCTCGTTCATCGAGGCGAACGACTGCAGGATGCCGAGCAGGAAGCCGGCCGCGACGGCACCCGGCAGCGAGCCCATGCCGCCGACCACAACGACGACGAACGACAGGACGAGGAAGTCCATGCCCATGTGGTAGTCGGGCGGCAGGATCGGCGTGTACATCGCGCCGGCGACGCCGGCGACGATGACGGCGATGCCGAACACGATGGTGAAGCGGCGCTGGATGTTGATGCCGAGCAGGCCCACGGTCTCGCGGTCGCGCATGCCCGCACGCACGACCATGCCGAAGGTGGTGAACTGTAGGAAGGCGAACACCATCGCGATCACTAGTGCGGAGAAGCCGAAGTACACGAGCCGCCACCACGGATAGACAACGGCCTTGCCGAGCCCAAGCCAAGCGCCGACGTCGGCGCTGCCAGAGACGATGTCCGGGGCCGGCGTCGGGATCGGGTTGGCGCCGAAGTAGGCCTTCACGAGTTCCTGGAGAACGATCGCCAGGCCGAAGGTGACGAGAATCTGGTCGGCGTGCGTGCGCCGGTAGAAGTGGCGGATGAGGCCGCGCTCCATGGCGATGCCGAGCAGCAGCATTAGCGGGATGGTGATGAGGATTGAGAGTGGCACCGCATAGTCAATCAGCTTCAAGCCGGCATCGCCGAACCAGATCTTCAGGTAGGGCACAGCGGTGAAGCTGTCGAAGAAGGTGACGCTGGTGTCCTTGACCTGCTTCGAGAGCGTCAGCAGCTTCTGCATGCCGACGGCGCAGAAGGCGCCGAGCATGAAGAGGGCGCCGTGCGCGAAGTTGACGACGCCAAGCGTGCCGAAGATCAAGGTGAGCCCGAGCGCGATGAGCGCGTAGGCTCCGCCCTTGTCGAGGCCGTTCAGCAGTTGGAGGACGAAAGCATCCATGGCGCGAAGGGGGTCGGTGTGCGGATCCGATGGCGTCTTCGCGGGTGCGTCGGACACCCACGAAAAACGAGCCGCCCGCAGACGGGCGGCTCGAGCGGATCAGCTCTGCATGGTCAGGCCGGAGTGTAGGGCCCCAGCGAGCCGCCGAAGATCGCCGGGTCGTAGTCGACCTCCGCGCGCGGCACGACCTTGACGACTTCGAGCAGGTCGAACTTATTCGTCGGCTTTTCCTTGCCGCGCACGACGAGCACGTCCTTCATGCACTGGTGGTCGGCGGCCCGGTACTCGACGGCGCCGTTGCCCATGCCGTCGAACTTGAAGCCTTCGAGCTTCTTGATGACCTCGGGCGGGTAGAAGGTGCCGGCCATCTCGCAGGCGTTGGCATAGAGCAGCGCCTGCACGTAGCAGGTCTGGGCGGCCTGCGACGGCGGCCGGCCATAGGCGGCGCCGAACGACTTCGCGAAATTCTTCGTGCCTTCGTCGGGGAGCTTCCAGTCCCAGTTGGCGGTGCCGAAGATGCCCTTGATGGCATCGCCGGCGCCTTCGGCCATCAGCTCGGAGAAGAGCGGCACGACGACCTCGAACTTCTTGCCGTTGACCTGCTTGTCGCGCAGGCCGAACTGAACCGCCTGGGTCAGGGAGTTGATCATGTCCTTGCCGTAGTGGTTCAGGATCAGCACGTCGGCGCCCGAACTCAGCACCGGGGTGATGTACTGCGAGAAGTCGCCGGCGCCAAGCGGCGTGCGCACCGCGGCCACGGTCTTCCAGCCGAGCGCCTCGGTGGCGTTCTTCATCGACTCTTCCTGCGTCCAGCCCCAGGTGTAGTCGGCGGTCAGGTGATAGGCCTTGCGGTCCTTGCCGTACTCCTTGCCGAGCACCGGGCCGAGCGCCTTGCCCGACATGTAGGCATTGAAGAAGTGGCGAAAGCCATAGCGCCGCTTGTCCTTGCCGGTGGTGTCGTTCGAGTGCGTGAGGCCGCACATGAAGACGATGCCCATCTCCTGCGCCAGCGACTGGATCGCAACGGCGACGCCCGATGACGAGCCGCCTGAATACATGATGACGCCGTCTTTCTCGATCATCCGCTTGGCGGCGGCGCGGGCGGCGTCGGACTTGGTCTGGGTGTCGCCGGTGACGTACTCGACCTTCTTGCCGAGGACGCCGTTGCCCTTGAGGGACAGGGGCTTCATCGTCTTGAGCATGCCGCCGTCGCCGTCGCCGTTCAGGTGCTTGACGGCGAGTTGGTAGGCGCGGAGCTCGTCGGCGCCTTCATCGGCGTAGGCGCCCGTCTGCGGGATGGTCCAGCCGAACTTCACGATCTTGGATTTGCTCGGATCGTTGCGGAAATCGGCAGCCCAGGCGTTGCGGATGAAGAAGGATGGCGCGGCCACCCCGGCACCGAATGCGCTGATGGTCTTCAGGACCCTGCGGCGAGCGTCGTTTTGCATGGAGGTCTCCGGTTATTGGTTTGCGCGATTGGATCGCCGGATGGCTGGCATCGCAACGACGAGGTTCGCACGGCGTTGTCAACGTTTCAATAAGTGATTGAACTGAAAGGCAAAATCAGTCAATATACGAACAAGCATCCTGTTCAATCTGTCAACGATTGACATTGCATCGCAGCAAACTACGGGTTTTCACGGAGGCACCGGATGCGCAGCATGCCGATCGGACCGAAGATTCGAGAGCACCGCAAGGGCCTCGGCATCACCCAGGTCGCCCTCGCCCAGCGTCTCGGCATCTCGCCGTCGTACCTGAACCTGATCGAGGGCAACCGCCGCAACATCGGTGGTGGCCTGCTCAAGCGGCTTGCCGACGAGCTCGGCGTCCCGCTCGATCGACTGGACGGCACCGCCGAAGGTCGTCTCGTCGACGACCTCGCGGAGATCTCGCTCGATCCGCTCCTGGCGCCGTTGCAGTTGGCGCCGGCCGCGGCGGCCGAGCTGACGACCCGTCAGCCGGCCTGGGCGCGGGCGCTGGTCCTCGTGCACCGCGCCTACGTCGACCGCCATGCCGCCGTGGCGGCGCTCTCCGACCGCCTCGGCCAGGACCCGATGCTGGCCGACGCCATGCACAGCCTGCTCACCAACGTCAGCGCCATCCGTTCGGCGGCCGAGATCCTCGAGAGCGAGCCAGCGCTCGGCGACGACGAGCGGCAGCGCTTCGTGGCCATCGTCGCTGGCGACAGCCGCCGCGTCTCCGACGTGGCCCAGGCCCTGGCCGGTCTCTTCGCCGGCTCCCCGGAAGGGCCGCGCCCGCTGACCCCGGCCGACGAGCTCGATGATTTCATTGCCGCGCGCGACAACCACTTCGCGAACCTCGAGGCAGCCGCGAGCGCGCTGCGCGACGCCGCGGGGCTGGCGTCAGCGAATGCGTGCGAGCAGGACCTGGTCGAACACCTGAGGCGCGTTCACGGCGTCACGGCGCGAGAGACACCGTGGCCGGGCGGCCAGCAGGCCGGGCCGATGCCGCGCTCGTCGTACTTCGACCCCGCGACCCGGGTCGTCGAGCTGCTCGCCGCCGCAGCCGAGCCGACCCGGCGTTTCGAGCTGGCCCGGGTCTGCGCCGAGCTCGAAGGCGGCGAGGTCATTACGCGCGAGCTGGAGGAAGCGGCGGCCCTCACCTCGGCGGCAAGCCGGCAGCGGGCCCGGCACGGCCTCGCCGCCTACCTCGCCGCAGCGACGGTGATGCCCTACGAAGCGTTTCGCGATGCCGCGGCGGCCTCGCGCCACGACCTCGATCACCTCGGACGGCGCTTCGGCGCCAGCTTCGAGCAGGTGGCGCAGCGGCTCACGACGTTGCGCCGGCCAGGTGCCGAAGGGCTGCGCTTCGGCTTCCTCCGCGCCGATCCGTCGGGCCGCGTAAGCAAGCGCCTGGCGCTTCCTCGGCTGCCGCTCCCGCGCCACGCCGCCTGCCCGCTCTGGGCCGTCTTCTCCGCGTTGCAGACGCCGGGGGCGACCTTTCGCCAGCTCGCGGCGTTTCCGAGCGGCGACCGCTACCTGCTGCTCGCCCGCGCCGTCGACAAGCCCGCCGCGCACGGCGGGCCGCGGCGACTGGCGTCGATCATGCTGATGTGCGATGCCCTGCACGCCGATCGCCTGCTCGACGCCGACGGCCTCGACGTGTCGCCGGCTGCGCCGCACGCGCCCGTCGGACCGGGCTGTCGCATCTGCGTGCGACGCAACTGCGCCTGGCGCCAGGAAGAGCCGATCGTCGACCTCGCGCCCGCCGAGCGGCGCCGGCCGCCGGGTTCCGGCGCGAGGCCCGCGCCGCGGAAGGCGAACCCGCCCTAGGGCAAGCCTGCTGCGCCGGCGCCCGCCCGCCGCCTAGACTGCCGGCGGGCGCGTCGCGAGCGACGTCGATGCCCGCGGAGGATCCCTCGTGACCATTCGAGTGCTGATTGCAGAAGACGAGGCGAACATCGTCGAATCGCTCGGCTTCATCCTGCGCCGCGAAGGCCACGAGGTGACGAGCGTCGGCGACGGCGAGGCGGCGCTGGCGGCGCTGCGCAGCGCCCACCCGCCAGACGTCTTGATCCTCGACGTGATGCTGCCCGGGCGCAACGGCTTCGAGGTGCTCAAGGCGGTGAAGTCGGATGCCCGCCTGCAACGGGTCGCCGTCATCATGCTCACCGCCAAGGCGCAGGCCGGCGACCGCCAGCTCGCCGAGGAGATCGGTGTCGACGCCTACGTCACCAAGCCGTTCGCGAACCGCGACATCGTCGAGCAGGTGCGGCGGCTGGGCGAGCGTTGAAGGCAATGCAGCGAACGCCTTCGCAGCGGGCGCAGAGCCTGGCCGTGCTCGTGCCGGTCTTCGGACTCTTCCTTTTCCTGCCCCCGTTCATCACGCTCTTCACCGGCCCGGCGCGGCCGTTCGGCATTCCTCTGATCGTCGTCTACCTGTTCGGGGTCTGGGCCGGCCTCATCGTCGCCGCGGCACTTCTGGCGCGCCGGCTGCAGGCACACGCCGGCTTCGTCGACTCGGAGCAAACCGCCGGTGACGAGCCTGCGGCCGGCCCACCTCCCGCTGCCTGATGCTCTCGGCCAACCTGGTCCTGGCGACAGCGCTCGGCTACGTCGCCTTCCTCTTTCTCGTCGCCTTCGTCGGCGACCGGCGGGCACGCCGCGGCCAGCTCGGCTGGCTGCAGTCGCCGATCACGTACACGCTATCGATCTCGATCTACTGCACCTCGTGGACCTTCTACGGAGCCGTCGGCTCGGCGGCGCGCAGCGGCCTCGAGTTCGCCACGATCTACCTCGGGCCGACGCTGGTCTTCGTCGGCTGGTGGTTCTTCCTGAGGAAGCTGGTTCGCATCGGCAAGCTGCACCGGATCACCTCCATCGCCGACATGATCTCTTCGCGCTACGGCAAGAGCGCGACCATCGCCGCCCTGGTCACGCTCATCGCCGTCGCCTCGTCCACGCCTTACATCGCGCTGCAGCTCGCGGCGATGACCGACAGCTTCCAGGTGATCGGCAACTCCGGGCCCGGCTCGCTGCAGGGCATCCCGAGCGCGCAGCCCGACCTCCAGCTCACCTTCTGGATCGCCGCCGGCATGGCCCTCTTCGCCATCCTCTTCGGCACTCGCAACATCGACGTCAACGAGCGCCACCACGGCGTCGTTGCGGCGATCGCGGTCGAGGCCGTGGTCAAGCTGACCGCGCTGATCGCGGTCGGGCTTCTCGTCGTCGTCGGCATTGCCGGCGGGCCGGCCGAAATCTTCGCCCGCATGCCGCCGGGCATGCTGCACAGCGGCGAAGTCTTCGGCGCGCGCTGGATCACGCTCACCTTCCTGGCCGGTGCCGCCGTGATCTGCCTGCCCCGGCAGTTCCAGATGACGGTGGTCGAGATCGGCGACGAGCGACACCTGCGCACCGCGTCGTGGCTGTTCCCGCTGTACCTGTTGCTGATCAGCCTGTTCGTGCTGCCGATCGCGATCGGCGGCCTCAGCTATCTCCCGGCCGGCGCGAATCCCGACATGTTCGTGCTGACGCTGCCCATGTGGGCCGGCCACGACGGCGTCGCCCTGCTCGCCTTCCTCGGCGGCTTCTCGTCGGCGACCTCGATGGTCATCGTCGCCTGCATCGCCCTGTCGACGATGCTGTCGAACCACATCGTGCTGCCGATTGCGCTGCGCCTGCCGTGGGTGCGGCTGAACGCGAGCGGCGACGTGCGCCGCTTCCTGCTGACGACGCGCCGCACCGGCATCTGCGTGATCCTGCTGCTCGCCTTCCTCTACTTCCGCCAGTCGGGCCGCTTCGATGCCCTGGCGGCGATCGGCGTCATCGCCTTCGCCGGCGCGGCGCAGCTGTTGCCGTGCCTCGTCGGGGGCCTGTTCTGGCGCCGGGCGACGGCGCGCGGCGCGCTGGCCGGCCTGGCCGCCGGCGCCGTGCTCTGGGCCTACACGCTCTTCCTGCCGAGCTTCAAGGGCGAGCTGCTGCTCAGCCTGGCCGACATCACCAACGGTCTCTGGGGCGAACCGCTGCTGCGCCCCTACGCCCTCTTCGGGCTCGCCGGCCTCGACCCGCTGGTGCACTCGATCTTCTGGAGCATCTCGGCGAACGTCCTCCTCTTCGTCGCCGTCTCGCTGCTCGGCGAGCCGCGCCCGCTCGAGCACCTGCAGAGCACCCTGTTCGTCGACGTGCTGCGCCACCGCGACGTCGACACCTCGCGCTTCGTCAGCCGCTCGGCGGCCGCCTACGACCTGAACGTGCTGGCGCAGCGGCTGATCGGGGTCGACGAGGCGCGGCGGCTGTTCGACCCGGGCGGCCAGGGCACCGACCTCGGCCCGCACCACCCGATCGCCGACGACGCCCTCATCACCGAGCTCGAGAGAAAGCTCGCCGGCAGTGTCGGCGCGGCGACGGCGCGGGCCATGGTGTCGCAGGTCGTCACCGGCGAAACCATCAGCCTGACCGAGATGCTGAAGATCGCCGACGAGACGCAGCGCATCCGCGACTACAGCCTGCGCCTGGAGGAGCAGTCTCGCCGGTTGAGCGACGCGGCGAGCGAGCTGCAGACGGCCAACGAGCGGCTGCGCCGCCTCGACAGCCAGAAGGACGACTTCCTGAGTCAAGTGAGCCACGAGGTGCGCACTCCGATGACGTCGATCCGGTCGTTCTCGGAAATCCTGCTCGACACGCCCGACCTCGGACGCGCCGAGTCGGAGCGCTATCTGCGCATCATTCACGACGAAAGCCTGCGCATGACGCGATTGCTCGACGGCATCCTCGACCTGAGCGCGCTCGAGGCCGGCGACGCCGGCTGGACGCTGACGCCCGTCGATCCGCAGCTGGCGCTCGCCAACGCCATCGGCGTCTGCGAGGGCCTCGCGGCCACCGCCGGCGTTCGCCTCGAACGTGCTGATGGCGCTGGCCGCGGCGTGCGCGTCATGGCCGATCTCGACCGGCTGAGCCAGGTGTTCATCAACCTGATCTCGAACGCGATCAAGTACAACACCAGCCCGTCGCCGCAGGTGCGCATCGCCAGCCGGGCCGCGGGCTCCGTCTACGACGTCCTGATCGAGGACAACGGACCGGGCATCCGCGCCGACGACCGCGAGCGCGTGTTCCAGAAGTTCTCGCGCGGCTGGGTGCAGACCCGCTCGGCGACGCAGGGGGCCGGGCTCGGCCTGGCGATCAGCTGGCAGATCATGCGCCGTCTCGGCGGCAACCTCGAGCTGATCGACGGTGCCGGCCCCGGGGCGTGCTTTCGGGTGCGTCTCGAGCGCTGCGACGGCTAGCCCGGCCTCGCGAGCCCTCGCGCCGGCCCCGACGCGGCGGCGATGCCGCATCGACCGCGGTCGCGCACGTTATTCTCCGCACCCATGTACATGCGGTTCTTCGGCCTGAAGCAGGAGCCTTTCTCGCTCGCGCCGGACCCGCGCTACCTCTACATGAGCAAGCGCCACCGGGAGGCGCTCGCGCACCTCCTCTACGGCGTCGGCGGTGGCGGTGGCTTCGTGCTGCTCTCGGGCGAGATCGGCGCCGGCAAGACCACGGTCTGCCGCTGCTTTCTCGAGCAGATTCCCAAGCGCTGCAACGTCGCCTACATCTTCAATCCGAAGCTCACGGTGCTCGAGCTGGTGAAGTCGATCTGCGACGAGTTCAGGATCCCCTGCGAGTCGCCGCGCGGCGCACCGGCCACGGTGAAGAGCTATGTCGACGCGCTCAACGAGTTCCTGCTGAAGACGCACGCGGTCGGGCAGAACAACGTGCTCATCATCGACGAGGCGCAGATGCTGTCGGTCGACGTGCTCGAGCAGCTGCGTCTCTTGACCAACCTCGAGACCAACGAGAGGAAGCTGCTGCAGATCGTCCTCATCGGCCAGCCCGAGCTGCGCACGATGCTCGAGCGCCCCGACCTCGAGCAGCTGGCGCAGCGCGTGATCGCGCGCTTTCACCTGAAGGCGCTGTCGGAACGCGAGACCGAGCACTACATCCGGCATCGCCTGTCTGTGGCCGGCATGTCGCGGGCGATCCCGTTCGACAAGAAGGCGCTGCAGCGCATCCACGAGATCGCGCGCGGGGTGCCGCGTCGGATCAACCTGCTTTGCGACCGCGCCATGCTCGGCGCCTACGCCCACGGCCAGCACGCGATCGACAGCGCGATCGTCGAGAAGTCGGCGCGCGAGGTGTTCGGCAAGTCGGAGTCGTCGGCGCCCGACCGCTCGCGTCTTGGTTCCGGCGCGGGGCTGGCGCTGGTCGTCGTCAGTGCGCTGGCGCTGGCCGCCTTGCTTGCCTTTGCGGCCAATGAAGGCTACCGCCGGCTGAACTCGGGCGCGACAGCTGCGTCGGCGTCCGGGGCGGCGTCCGGAACGGCGTCTCGGTCGGCTTCGGGGTCGGCGTCGGCAGCCTCGACGGCAGCGGCCAGCGGCCCGGCGACCGCGGCCGCCGCTCGTCCTGCCAGCGCCGCAGCCCCGGCAAGCAGCGCCAGCATCGCCGCCACAGGCGATGCAGGAGCGGCCGCCGGCGCGCCGGCCGCTCTCGTCGCCATGGTCGGTGCGGCCGCCGGCGCGTCCGCGTCCGAAGCCGTCGTGGCGCCAGCGGCAACTGCCGCGCCGATCTCGACGAGCGCCGAGCTGAAGGCGCGACTCGGCTCTCTCGCCAGGGACGAGCGCGCCGCCTGGCGAGCGCTGGCATCGATGTGGAACATCGACGCCGGCACGCTCGATCCCTGCGTCGCCGCAGCTCGCCAGCAGGTGCGCTGCCACAAGTTCGCGGCGACACCGGCGCTGATCAGGAGCCTCGGGCGGCCGGGCCTGCTGAGCGTGCGCGACGCGGCGGGCAAGACCGTCGACATCGTCCTCGTCGGCCTCGGCGACGACACCGCGACCCTTCTCGCCGACGGCGGCCCGCAGGTCGTCGCCCTGGACGCGATCACCAAGGTCTGGCAGGGCGAGTTCGGCACCCTCTGGCGGCTGCCGGCGGGCTACACCACGGCACTGGTCGAGGGATCCTCCGGCCCGCTCGTCGATCGCCTGGCGAGCAGCCTCGCCAAGCTCGGCGGCGAGCCCGAGCCGGCCGGCAGGCAGACGATGGACGCCTCGCTGCGCGCCAAGGTGGCGCGCTTCCAGTCGACGCACGGCCTCAGCCCGGTGGGCAAGGCCGGCCCGACCACCTTCATGCAACTGAACCGGGCCACCGGCGTCGACGAGCCGCACCTGGTCGTCGCCGGCGGCGCCGCGCGCTGACCGATCGAGTCACGGAGGCCAGCGACATGTCGTACATCCTCGATGCCCTCCGCCGCGCCGATGCCGAGCGCGACCGTGGCGAGGTGCCCAGCCTGCACACGCAGCAGTATGGCGCGCTGCCGGGCGACGACGAGCCGCCGCGCTCGCGCCTGCTGCTGATCGGCGCCATCGTGGCGCTGTCGCTGGCGCTCGCGGCCATGCTGGCATGGCAGTTCCTGCGCAGCGAGCCGGCGCCGGCGCTCCCTGCCGTCGCCTCGGCAGCAGCGCCGACCCGGATCGGGGCGACCCCGCCGGCCACCGCGCCGATCGCTGCGCCACCCGCGGCGTCCAGCGCCGAGGCGGCGATGAAGGCGAAGGAGAAGGCAGACGACGAAAAGGAAGAGAAACCGAAAAAGGAAGCCAAGGCAGCCAGGGCCGCGCGGGCGGAGGCGGCGCGCGAGCGGCGGGCTCGGCGCCAGGCCTCGACTGAGCCGACGGGAAAGACCGAAAAGGCGGCCGCCCGAGCCACGGACAAACCGGGCGACAAGCCCGCCGGCGACGATCGCATCTACACCCGTGCCGAGTTGCCGGAGCCGATTCGCCGCGACCTGCCGCAGCTTGCCGTCGGCGGGGCCAGCTACAGCAAGGACCCGGCGAGCCGGATGGTGATCCTCAACGGCCGGGTCTTCCACGAGGGCGACAAGGTCGCCCCCGGGCTCGTGCTGCAGACGATCAAGCTGAAGGCCGCGGTGCTCGCCTACAAGGGCTACCGCTTCGAGCTGGCCTTCTGACGCGCACGCCCCGCGCGCCTTCGCGCGGGCGGCGTGTTCGCTGCGGTCAGCTGTATTTCGCGATGAGGCTGCGCGCCGTCTCGAGCAGCTTCTTGCCGTCGTAGCCGCGCTTGTTCATGTCGGCGACCCAGTCGTCGTCGATCGGCGCGCCGACCTTCTTGAACAGCTCCGCTTCGGCAGGGGTGAGCGTGTAGATCACGCCGCCCTTGTCGACTGTCGCCTTGCGCCCGATCGGGTCGTTCCCCTCCTGCGTCTTGCCGAGCCAGGCCGAGGTCTCGCGCCCCGAATTCGCGTCGATCACCTTCTTCAGGTCGGGCGCCAGGCTCTCGTATTTGGGCTTGTTCATCGCCATCACGAAGGTCGTCGTGTAGAGCGCCTTGCCAGACGACGGGAACTCGGTGTGGTACTTCGTCAGCTCGTCGACCTTGATGGACGGCACCACTTCCCACGGAATCACGCAGGCGTCGATGGTGCCCTTGGAGAGCGCGTCGGGAATGCCGGGTAGCGGCATGCCGACCGGCGTCGCCCCGAGCGCGCCGAGCATCTTGGTGATCTGCCGCGTCGGCCCGCGCACCTTCATGCCCTTCAGGTCGGCCGGCGACTTGATCATCTTCGGCACGGCATGGAACAGGCCTGGCCCGTGCACGTGCAGGGCCAGCGTGTGTGTCTCCTTGAACTCGTCGGGCGCGTCGGCCTGCACGTAGTCCCAGTACGCCTTCGAGGTCGCCTCTGCGTTCGTCATGATGAAGGGCAGCTCGAACACCTCGACGCGCGGGAAGCGCCCGGCGGTGCTGCCGCACACCGTCCAGATGACATCGACCACGCCGTCGCGCGCCTGGTCGTAGAGCTGCACCGGCGTGCCGCCGAGCTGCATCGCCGGGTAGGCCTCGAACTTGATCCGGCCGCCGGACTCCTTCTCGACCTTGGCCATCCAGGGCTTGTGCATCGTCAGCCAGACGTTCGACAGCGGCGCCATGAAGGTGTGAAACTTGAGCGTCACCGATTGCTGGGCCAGGCCGGAAAGCGCGGGCGCGCCGAGTGCGACGGCGGCAGCGCCCTGGAGAAGGGAACGACGTTTCATGGCGGAGACTCCTGGAGCGAAAAAGGATGCGCAAGTTTCGGCCATCCGGCGACGAAAGGCGCTCGCGTTTTTCCCTAACCGACGAACTTGACCAGCCAGAGCGCGACCGGCGGGTAGAACAGCAGCAGCACCATGCGCAGGGCGTCGCTGGCCAGGAAGGGCAGGACGCCGCGGTAGCTCTCGGCGATCGGCACGCCTTCGGCCATGCCGTTGACGACGTAGACGTTGAGCCCGACCGGCGGCGAGAGCAGGCCGAAGCCGACGGTCATGAGCACCAGCACGCCGAACCAGATCGCGACCGATTCGCGCGGCATGCCGAAGTCGAGGCCGATGATCATCGGAAAGAAGATCGGGATCGTCAGGAGCAGGATCGACAGCTCGTCCATGATGCAGCCGAGCGCACCGTAGAGCAGCAGGATCGCAGCAACGACGACCAGCGGCGACAGGCCCATCGACTTGACGACGCTGGCCAGCTGCGCCGGCACCTGGGTCAGGGCCAGCGCCGAGTTCATGAGGTCGGCGCCGAGGAAGATGAGGAAGATCATCCCCGACGCCTGGGCGGTGGCGTAGAAGCAGTGCTTGAACTTGGCCCAGTCGAGCTCGCGCCCGACCAGCGCCGCGACCAGCGTCGCCGCCGCACCGACGGCGGCGCCTTCGGTCGGCGAGAAGAAGCCGCCGTAGATGCCGCCGAAGACGACCACGAAGATGACGGCGATCGGCGCCACCCCGGCGACGAGGGCGAGGGTGATGCGGCCGGGCACCTCGTCGACTTCCGGCGCCTGGCCGGGCACGAGGCGCACGTAGATCGCGATGGCCACCATGTAGCCGACGATGGCGATGATGCCCGGGATGGTGGCGGCGATGAACAGCTTGGCGATGTTCTGCTCGGCGAGGATGGCGTAGACGAGCAGCGGCACCGAGGGCGGGATGAGGATGCCGAGGGTGCCGCCGGCGGCCAGCGTGCCGGTCGCCAGCCTTCCCGAGTAGCCGTGCCGCCGCATCTCCGGCAGCGCGACGGTAGTGACGGTCGCCGCCGTGGCGATCGACGAGCCGCAGATGGCGCCGAATGCGCCCGACGCGAGCACCGCCGCCATCGCCAGGCCGCCGCGGAAGCGCCCCATGGCCACGCTCGCGAACGCGAACAGCGCCTTCGAGATGCCGCCCTGCGAGGCGAAGTGGCCCATCAGGATGAAGAGCGGGATCACCGACAGGTCGTAGCTGGCGAAGCGCGCGAAGGCCTGCGAATTGAGGAAGTTGGCATAGGGCAGCCAGCCTGCCTGCACGACATACCCGACCGAGCCGGCGGCGAACATCGAGATCGCGATCGGCACGCGCAGGGCCATCAGCCCCAGCATGAGGAAGAAGATGAGTGCGGTGAGCTCGAGCGGGCTCATGAATGCGTCGCCGGCGCACCCATGCCGCGCGCCGCCTGCACCACCGCGATGACCGCCGTCAGCGCAAGGGGCGGCACCATGGCCGCGAAGATCACCCAGTTCGGAAAGCCCATCAGCATCGTTCCCGAGCCCGACCGATACGCGCTCAGGCCGCCGAGCGACGTGCGCCAGGCGAGCAGCGCCATGACCAGGCCGAGCAGCAGCGCGCCCACGCGGTCGAGGCGTCGCACGGTGCGCTCCGACGCTTTTGCGGTGAAGAAGTCGACGATGATGTTGCCGCGCTGAAGCTGGCACCACGGCATGAAGAGCGCGATGGCGGCGCCCGCGGCGGCGCCGGAGAGCTCGAAGTCGCCGATGATCGTCATGCCGAGGAAGTTGCGGCCGATCAGGCTCGCGCAGGTCATCAGCGTGACGGCGACGAGCAGCACGCCGGCGAGGATGGCGCAGAGCTTGGCAAGGAGGTCGAGCGATCGCAAGGGCGTGGATCCGGCAGACGGGGCGGCGACGCGGAAGTATCGGCGCAGCCGCTCAGTACTGCGTGTCGGGTAAGCCCGCCGTGAGGCCGTCGAGCGCCTCCGTCAGCACGATCTGGCAGCTGAGGCGACTGGTCGGCTGCGGTGGCGCTGCCGTCATCTCGAGCATCGCCCGCTCGTCGGCCGAGGCCGGCGGCAGGCGCGGCGCCCAGTCGGCGCCGACGATGACGTGGCAGGTGGCACAGGTCATCATGCCGCCGCAGTCGGCCTTGATGCCGTCGACGCCGGCATCGGTCGCCGCCCGCATCAGGCTCTGGCCCGGCGTGCCGGCGACGCGGTGGCTGGTGCCGTCGGGCTCGACGAGGAAGGCCGCGACCATCCGTCCCGAGGCGCGCTAGAAGCGGCTGAAGTATTCGCGCGCCTGCCACGCGGCCTGGTCGTCGGCGGCGTCGTGACGGGCCAGCTCCGCGCGCTTGACGCGGATCAGCCAGTCGACCAGGCGCGGGCCGAAGGCGGCGACCAGCACCGGGTCGGCGACGAGGGCGTCGAGGGCGTCGCCCAGGCTCGCCGGCAGCGCCTCGGCAGCCGCCGCGTAGGGCGCCTGCGTCGCCGGCGGCGCCTCGAGTCTGCGCTCGATGCCGTCGAGCCCGGCATGAATCTGCGCCGCCATGTAGAGGTAGGGATTGGCGGCTGGTTCGCCGATGCGGTTCTCGATCCGGCTCCCCGGGTCACCGCAGCGGCCGAGCACGCGCAGCATCGCGCCGCGGTTGTCGCGGCCCCAGATCACGGCGTTCGGGGCCATCGCGTTCGGCCGGAACCGGCCGTAGGCATTGATCGTCGGGGCGCAGAAGGGCGCCATCGAGCGGCCGTGGGCGAGCAGGCCGGCGAGCCAGTGCGCGCCGACCGCAGAGAGCGTGTGCTCGGCATCGGTGTCGGCGGTGCCCGGCGCTGGCTCGACCCGCGTGAACGCGTTGCCGCCGCTGGCGAGGTCGACCAGTGACTGGTGCAGGTGCCAGCCGCTGGCCATGACCTCGGGAAAAGGCGGTCGGCAGACGAAGCTCGCGTGGTAGCCGGCGCGGCGCAGCGCCTGGCGAACGCCGTTGCGAAAGGCGACCATCTGGTCGGCCGCCGTCAGCGCATCGGTGGCGTCGAACACCGCCTCGACCTGGCTCGGGCCGAGCTCCACCTCGAGCGAGGCGAGCGGCAGCCCGAGCCCCTCGGCGGTACGCTGCACGATGATGAGCGGCTCGTCGGCCATGTCGGTCCAGCCTTCGGCGAGCAGGTTGTAGCCCGGGTGGATCATCGCCAGCTCGGGCGGCTCGCCGGGCCAGGCGGCGCGCGCCGGGTCGAGCGCGACGCCGCCCCCGGGATGCGTCAGCCGATAGATGTGGAACTCGACCTCGAGCCCGCAGCGCAGGCCGAACCCCGCCGCCGCCAGGCGATCGAGCGCCCGGCGCAGGACGCGGCGGGTATCGATCTCGACCGGTGTCGCATCCTCGAACCACGCGTCGGCGCGGAGCCAGCCGGTGCCCGGCGCCCAGGGCAGGACGCGAAAGCTCGCCGGATCGGGCAGGAGCGTCAGGTTGTTGGCGAAGGCGAAGCCCGGCAGCAGCGCGCCGAGGCCGGGCTCGAAGACGCGATAGGCCGTGCGGTCGGACGTGTCCTTGAGCAGGATCGTGCTGACCATGCCGACGCCTTCGTCGAGCACCCGCGGCAGCGCCGACGCGGTGAGCGTCTTGCCGCGCACGACGCCGTGCAGGTCGCACCAGCCGATGCGCACCCGCTCGATGCCCTGCTCGCGCACCTGGCGGAGCAGCGCGGCCACCGCCGTCGCACGCGACGGGCCGGCGGCGCCGCAGGCCTCGGCGAAGGTCAAGCCGACGACCTGGCGAGAACGCTCTCGCCCGCGCCGTCGCGCTCGGCGCCGCCGAGCCAGGAGGCGCCCGCGCGCTTGGCAGCGACCGCGTTCGCCCAGTACGACTCCCAGGTCGCCGCGGGGGCGATGCAGTCGATCGTGTCGGGCCCGGTGCGGGCCGCCGCCGCCTCGACGGCCGTCGGCGTCATCGGCGGCCGGCCACCTGCGCGAACGGTCTCGATCGACTTCAGCAACGTGCGCCGGTTCGCCATGATCACCTTGTCTGTCGTCCCGAGGTGCTCGCGCGTTCGGTCCTGGATGGCGCCCATGCTCTCGACCGCCCACTGGTCGTGCAGGTTGATGTCTTCCTCGCCCATGCCGAGGTAGGTGCGCGAGAGCTGCTCGCCGGGATCGAAGCCCCAGCGGTTGTGACTGCCCTTGATCGGCGCGAACTGCGGCACGGTGACGCAGGCCAGTCGCTGCCGGCGCATCGTCTCGCGGTCGAGCGGCGCATCGAAGCTGGTGAAGAAGCTGTACCAGTAGGTGCGCGTGTCGTCGACCGGCACGTGCATCTGGGTGATCGTGATCGTCTCCGACAGCGGAATGACGAACGTGGCGGGAAACGCCGCGTGCGTCACCCGCACATGCGTCAGCTCGTCGGTCATCGGTCGCAATGTCGTCAGCCGAATCAGCCCGTCGGCGACGGCCTCGAAGCGGATCTCGGGCTGGCAGAACTCGCGCATCACGCGCGTCATCGGCCAGCGCTCGCCGTCGACCTCGCCGATGCTCGCGGCGCGGAACTGCCGACCGTAGGCCGCCTCGAGGGTCTCGTCCTGAAGATAGCGGTGCAGGAACGACGGATGCGCGGGATCGATGCCAACCTCGAACGCCTGCAGCCAGTTGCATCGCCACAGCCCCTTGAAGGCGAAGCTGTGGCTCGGCGGCGCCTCGAAGGCATCGAACGCCGGCAGGGCCGGCGGCAGCGAGCCCTCGGGCCCGAGCCACGCGAAGACGACGCCGGCGCGCTCCTGCACCGGGTAGCTGCGCTGGCGCACGCGCGTGCACAGCTGCGAGCCCGGCGGCTCGGCTGGCGTCTCGAGGCAGGTGCCGTCGACGGCGAACTTCCAGCCGTGAAACGGGCAGCGCAGGCCGTCGGGCTCGTGCCGGCCAAAGGCGAGATCGGCGCCTCGATGCGGGCAATGACGGTCGATGAGGCCCCATGTGCCGGCACCGTCGCGAAAGAGCACGAGATCCTCCCCGAGCAGACGAACCGCCTTGACCGGGCGGCCGCCCATCTGCGGATCGAGCCGCGGATCGAACTCGTCGACCAGAGCGGCCGGCTGCCAGTAGCAACGCATCAGATCGCCGCAAGGGGTGTTCGGGCCGATGCGGGTGATGAGCTCGTTCTGTTCGGCGTTCATGGCGAAAAAGGGCCGCGGGGGCGTTCCAGTCTACCGCCCCGGCGCGTGAACAGTGACGCGCGTCACGCGCGGTCGAATAGGCCGTACCGGCGGCACGTGACCGAATGCGTCGACCGCTACGATTTGTGTCGCCCCGGCCAGCCCAGAGCACACCATGTCGGACGTACGGATCATTGCGGTTTCGCTCGAAGGCGGCGACCGCCTGCAGCACATCACGCACATCTGGACCGCCGGCGGGCCGATGTCGAGGCAGCGCGCCGTCGAAGACATCTGGGCCCGGCGCTGCCGCTACTACACGGTGTCGCCGAACGGACGCATCGACATCGTCCCGGTGCCCGAGCGGGGTCCCAACTTCGTCGCCGCCCTGTTTGGCCGCCGCATCGGCGGCCACCTCGAGTCGGCCCGCGTCGCGACCAGCCGCGACAGCCTGCTCACCCTGCCGCGCCTGCCGAGCCCGACCCGGCCGCGGCGCAGCCAGGCGGGCCTTCCACTCAGCGACTCGGCGCTGACAATGATGACGTCGGCATCGCGGCCGTCGGCGGCGACTCCGACCTCGCCGCCGCCGACGGCATGAGCTGCCGGGGTCGCGCCGTGCCCTACAGACCCGCCTGGCTGACGAACTTCGGGTTCATGTACGGCTCGATCGCCTCGCTGCCGCCCTCCGAGCCGTAGCCTGAGTCCTTGACGCCGCCGAACGGCACCTCGGGCATGCCGAGGCCGACGTGGTTGATCGAGATCATGCCCGTCTCGACCTGCGACGCGATGGCGTTCGCAGTCTTCGCGGAGCGCGTCCAGGCATAGGCGGCGAGGCCGAAGGGCAGGCGGTTCGCTTCCTTCACCGCATCGTCGAAGCTGCCGAACGGGTTGATGATGGCGATCGGCCCGAACGGCTCGACGTTCATCGCCTGGGCGTCGTTGCCAAGCTCCGTCACGACGGTCGGCTCGAAGAAGTTGCCTTCCTTGCCGATGCG